>NZ_JAHHDX010000042.1 GCF_018619335.1 Alteromonas sp. ALT199
AGGGTTGCTGTTTTGCTTTTCCCCCGAAGCGGATGCGCATTTTAGGGAAATGAGCGCTCACGTCAACACTTATTTCGAAAAAAACCTTATTTTTCGATCGTTTGCACAAACAACACACAAAACGTTCATTAAAACCACGAATTCACCTCACTTTTAACCATCTATAAGGTTAGTTAAGTGGTATCCGCTGTGTTGTACTATAAATTAAATAACTCGTAGCTATCAAAAAAACGCCCTTATCAGGAGCACTCTATGAAGGTTTCGGAATTTAAGACCGCAGGAAAACTCATTACTGGACTAGGTGCTATTAAAGCCCTTACTGATGAAATGAAGCGTTTAGGCATAAATAACTGTGCTGTGATAACTGATAAAGGCGTATCTTCTTCGGGGCTTCTCGACCAAATACTCACGCTTATTCCTTCTAAACCTTTACTTATTGTTGATGACATACCTCCTGAGCCTGAAGTAGATGTTATAGAAAGAAAGTTGTGCTTGCTTCGGGAAAAACAGATAGACGGAATAATCGCGCTGGGCGGAGGTAGTGCTATTGATAGCGCTAAAGTACTTGCCTCTACATATGACTATACCGGCCCCCTTGTAGATCTCTTCGGTGAAAATACACTTACACAAAGAAATCTCCCTCTTATTGTTATCCCCACTACCGCAGGTACAGGTTCCGAAGTTACCAACATTGCTATTTTGTCTGATCCTAAAGCACAAATGAAGAAAGGCATTGTTAGTCACTGCTTATTACCCGATGTAGCAATTGTTGCACCTGAGATGACAAAAACGTGCCCTCCCTCAATTACAGCAGCGAGCGGTATAGATGCATTTGTTCACGCGCTTGAAGCCTATATAAGTGTTAATGCCAGCCCCATTACCGACGCGCTTGCAGAGAAGGCGCTTAAGCTTATATTTAATTCATTATTACACGCTTATAATAATGGAGAGAACTTATCAGCTCGTGAAGATATGGCCACCGGCAGTTTAATGGCAGGTCTTGCATTTGGAAATGCCGGCGTGGGCGCAGTACATGCACTGGCTTATCCCTTAGGAGGGCGCTTTCATTTATCACACGGCATGAGTAACGCGGTAATGCTTCCTCACGTTTTGAAAGTTAATGCGCCTTTCTGCCAAGACAAACTTTATTGCGTAGCTAAGCTACTGAAGGTATGTGAGCGCCACCATTCAAAGGAAGAAGCAGTTAAACTGCTATTAGGTGCTATAGAAAAGCTGTGTAGGGATGTAGACATACCCGCTTCACTCACCCATTTTAATATTTCGCCAACTTGTGTAGGGGAACTAGCAGAAGAAGCGAGTAAAGTAACTCGCCTCCTTCGCAATAATCCCAAGCAATTAAGTATTAAAGAGATTGAAGATATATACCGACTCGCGTTTTAAAGCGGTCTTACCCACATATTTTTAAAGCTCACTAAGTTACCGTGATCTTGTAATTGAAGCGGCGCGCATCCGTGAGCTTTATATTCTGGTGCACCTATCCATTCTGTGGTTCCTTGGATCTCGGTATGGTTTTGAACTACTACGCCATTGTGCATAACAGTAACATAGCCCTTGGTTGCTAACTCTTCACCTTTAAAGGTAGGGGCTTTATAGATAATGTCATAGGTTTGCCACTCGCCAGGGGCCTTCATAGCATTAACTAAAGGGATTGTTTGCTTATATACACTTGCCGCCTGACCATTGGGATAGGTCTTATTCTGATATGAGTCTAATACTTGAATTTCGTACCTTTGCTGAAGGAAGATACCACTGTTATTGCGCTGCTGTCCTTCCATACCCGCCTCTGGTTGCGGTACTTTCCACTCTACGTGCAGCTGTACGTCACAAAATGCTTCGTTCGTTTTAATATCACCCGTGCCCGGTTTTACGGTAAGTACACCATCTTGAAGCGTCCACTTAGCCTCACCTTCTTTTACCGAACTCCAATTTGATAAGTCATTGCCAATTAAAGAGATGGCATCAGAGGGCACGCCAATCTCACTAAAAAAAATAACTTCCGGAACCGGCTCCCAAACTTCTGTTTTGGCTGCCTGCTGTTCACGAGATAGACGTGACTCGCTTTTCTCTGAATTTGCTTCTGTTGCAGCGCACGCGGTAAGTGGCATGAGTAGCGCCACTGTAGAGGCGAGAAGAGTCTTATTCATTGTGTAAGTACCTTTTATAATCTGTTTCATCACTATGTAGCGATTGGCTTTCTTGTTTTTGCTTTATTCACTAAGCTTTTGTATCAGGCTTATGTATACCAGGCTTACGTGGCCCAAGCTTTGTCGCCCTTCTTGTAAGGAAATGCACCATCGTAACGCCCAGGAATAGCGACATATCTAAGTACTTTGGTTGCGCCAACTTGAGATGTGAAAAAGCAATAAAGTGTCAGCTGCTTTAATAAGGTGAAGTAGTGAGGCGTTGGCTCATCGGTACCAGGTTCCCATTGACTTGGCTTTCCTGTTTCAACGCCTTGATAAACGCCGTTAGCAAGGTTTGCCGCTTTTGCTTCCACATCCAAATCGTTGAAGAAGGTTTCGCGCTCTTGCTTGGTAAGCTGGATAAATGACTTATTGAAGCGACTTTCACTTAATGAAGATATTTTCTTTATGCCATCGACAAACGTCTTTTGAAGTAAGGGTGTGTAGCAATCTGTTACCAGCACAGCCATTGTTGCACCAACGTTTGCAGCTTTTGCTCCAGGCGTATCTGTTTGGGGGATGATCACCTCCCCCATCTCATTGAGTAGAGCCACGTCTTTTTCATTAAATAATGTGTCGCTTAGCGGTACCGAAGGAATATCTTTGTATGCAAACGCATTCCCCGCAAATAACGCCGTACCCGTGGCTGTCGCGATAAGTTTAAGTAGTTCTCTGCGTTCCATTAAAGGTTTCCTCGCTTTAACTCTTCCACGGCAAACTCAGCAGCTCTAGCCGTTAGCGCCATATAGGTTAGCGACGGGTTAACACAGCTGCCTGATGTCATTGCTGCACCGTCTGTAACAAATACGTTAGGTGCGTCCCATACTTGGTTATGCGCATTTAACACGGAGGTTTTTGGATCTCTGCCCATACGCGCCGTACCCATTTCGTGAATACCCATGCCAGGAGCATAGTCGGCATCCCATCCTTGAACATTCTTAAGTCCAGCCGCTTCGAACATATCAACGGCGTCCTGCTGCATATCTTTACGCATCTTGAGTTCGTTTTCTTTGATCTCAACGTCCATGGCAAGTACTGGCAAGCCCCACTTATCGGTGACTTTTTTGTTCAGGTACACTTTGTTTTCATGGTACGGAAGAATTTCACCGAAAGCTGTCATGCCGATGGTCCAAGGACCCGGCTCGGTAATCGCATCTTTGAGCCCTGCACCTATACCAAGCTCGGCAATGTCTTTGCGCCAGCCCGAACGGCTTGCGCTTCCTTGGTAGCCGAACCCACGTAGATAGTCACGCTTATCACTACCCCAATTTCTAAACCTTGGCACATAGAAGCCACTTGGTCTGCGACCGTAGGTGTATTTGTCGTCAAAACCTTCAACCTCAGCAGAAGCACCTACTCTAAAGTGATGATCCATAACGTTGTGGCCCAGCTCACCGCTGCTGCTCCCCAATCCACCATCCCACACATCCGTGGCTGAATTCATTAGTACCCAAGCCGAGTTAAGTGCTGACGCATTAACGAAAACGATTTTACTTTTGAATACATAGGTCTTGTTAGTTTCTGCATCGATAATTTCTACGCCCGTCGCGCGCTTTTTGTCTTTGTCGAACAAGATCTCTTTCACTATCGAGAAAGGTCGAAGTGTTAAGTTATCTGTTTTAACAGCAGCCGGAAGCGTAGACGCTTGCGTACTAAAGTAGCCACCAAACGGACAACCCAACCAGCACTTATTGCGGTACTGGCAATGAACACGCCCTTCTTCAGGTTTACTTTGTGTCATGTTTGAAGTGCGGCCATGCACCATGTGGCGCGCGCCTTCATAGGTTTTTTTAACGCGGGCTGCAACACTTTCCTCTACAATATTCATTGGCATCGGCGGCTGATAAATGCCATCTGGCAACACATCTAAACCATCTCGGTTACCACTGATACCTGCGAATTTCTCTACATAGTCATACCAGGGTGCCAAGTCTTCGTAGCGAATAGGCCAATCAACCGCTATACCTTCTTTAGCATTGGCTTCAAAATCTTCTTTATTCAAACGGTAGCTTTGGCGCCCCCATAACAGTGAGCGCCCGCCTACATGGTAGCCTCTGTACCAGTCAAAGCGCTTATCCTCTGTGTAAGGATTTGCTTTTTCGTTTGCCCACATACCGTAGGTTTTTTCATTTAAGGGGTAGTCGCGCTTGAGTACGGGATAATCTACTTTCATCGCCTGTGTAGGTAAGTCTCGATGTGGATAATCCCAATCCTCTTTATGGGCATTTTTGTAGTCTTTTATATGTTCAATATTTTGACCACGCTCGAGCATAAGCACTTTTAAGCCTTTCTCTGTAAGCTCTTTAGCTGCCCAACCGCCACTGATACCAGATCCAATGACTATTGCATCGTATTCGTTACTCGCCATAACACGTCCTTAAAACTTCATTCGTCGCTGTGCCTGTTCGCACGTTATACATCGCAGATTTGAATCGCTTGGTGTAGCGACGCGATTCTGCTGGCTTTGCTTTTCGGTGTGGGTATAAACTCTTGTGCTAGATAGCCTTTGAATCCGGTCTGAACAATGGCTTTAGCAATGGCTTCATAGTTGAGTTCTTGTGAAGCATCTATTTCGTGACGTCCAGGAACGCCGGCCGTGTGATAATGACCGAAGTACTGATGGTTCTCGCGAATAGTTCGAATGATATCTCCCTCATTAATTTGCATGTGATAGATATCGTAAAGTAGTGAGAAGTGTTTGGAGCCAAGGCGTTTGCAAAGCTCTATGCCCCACGCTGAGTTGTCGGCCATGTAATCAGGGTGATCGACTTTGCTGTTGAATAGCTCCATGAAGATCACTACGTTGCGTTTTTTAGCGTAAGGTAGAATTCGCTGTAATCCTTTGACGGCGTTTTCAAGCCCGTCTTTTGGCGACATGCCTCTGGCATTACCGCTAAAACAAATAAGGTTGGTGTAACCTGCATTGGCGACTAAATCGATGTGCTTTAAATAGCGCGCTTCTAATTCATCGTGTAATTCGCTGTGAATGAAGCCGTCTTCAAGGCTTATCTCGGCACCATTACACATAGAAGAGTCGATGCCATATTGCTTTAGCACGGGCCAATCTTCAGGGCCAACTAGGTCAATCGCACTAAAGCCCAGCTCTTTTACGGTTTGGCACAACTCTTCAATGCTTAAATCACCGTATGTCCATCGACTTACCGAGTGATTCACATTGCCTTTAAGCGGTGTATTCATGGCATTACTACCTTTACCTGCTGTGGTTGACTCGGCTGCTGCTAAACCAGAGGCGGTTAGCCCTACTCCAGCTATTCCTACCCCAGTCATTGCCATGCTTTGAAGTAATTTTCTGCGGGCATTGTTATGCATCGGCACTTACCTTCTCCTTTCTAAATAGAACGGCAAAGAGCACTAACACCACCGCGGCAAACGCTGCTGGGAATAACCAAACCTGCTGCCAACTATGCGCACCTGTTTCCATCGTGTAGGTATCGGTAATTGCGCCTGCTACGGCAAAACCCACCAACATACCTACGCCGTACGTGGCCAAGGTAATTAGCCCTTGCGCGGCACTTTTTACATGTTCTCCCGCCTTTGCATTGGTATAGATTTGCCCTGATACAAAAAAGAAGTCGTAACAAATACCGTGCAGTGCAATACCGATAATAAGCATGAACAAACTTTCGTCAGCGTTTCCAAATGCGAACAGCGCATAGCGAATTACCCATGCAGCCATACCAATCACTAAGGTGGCTTTAATGCCGAAGCGATTTAAAAATACTGGCAGAGCCAACATAAACAGTACTTCAGATACTTGGCCCAATGTCATTTTTCCCGTGGCGTTTTCAACGCCTATTTCGGTAAGAAAAGGGTTAGCATTCTGGTAGTAAAAGGCCAGCGGAATACAAATGAGTACCGAAGATAAAAAGAACACAAAGAAGTTCTTATCTTTGAGCAATGCCAACGCATCTAAGCCTAGAATATCCCGTATGGTTACGGCTTTGCCGCTAGATTGAGGAGGCGTGTTAGGTAGCGTAAAACTGAACACACCTAAAATTAAGGAGGCAATGCTACATAATAAGAAGGTGTTTTTGAGCATACCATCGGCAATAGATTGGGCAGAATCCCATGAGAATACATAGCTAATCATAAGACCAGCCACAATCCAGCCGATAGTGCCCCACACACGAACTTTTCCGAACTCTTTCGACGGGTCGACCATTTGCCCAAATGACACCGAGTTGACCAGTGCCAGCGTAGGCATATACGCAATCATGTATGCCAACACATAAGGGTAGAAGCTGGCAAAATCATTCGCTTGGTACATACAATACATAAGTACAGCGCCAATGAGGTGTAAGAAACCAAGGATCTTTTCTGCATTAAAGAATCGGTCGGCAACAAGCCCCACAATGAAGGGGGCAATAATAGCGCCCCAACTCTGGGTTGAGAAAGCCATACCGATTTGCCCGCCATTAGCAGCCAAGGTATTCGACAAATACGTACCTAATGTTACAAACCAGCCTCCCCAAATGAAGAACTGAAGGAACATCATCAAACTCAGGCGTAGGGTTATCATAGTTATTGCTATCCTGTTGATGGCGCTTAGCGCTCAAGCCCTAAAATACGATTATTCTTCGCTTCACTCACGGCACCACCAGCAAAGTCGTCAAACGCATATTTGCTTGGCTCGATAATGTGTGAAGCGATAAACGGTGCGCCTTCTGCAGCGCCTTGTGCACTGTCTTTTAAGCAGCATTCCCACTCAAGTACTGCCCAGCCGGTGAAGCCGTACTGGGTAAGCTTGCTAAAAATTCCTTTGAAATCGACCTGCCCATCGCCAAGAGAGCGAAAACGGCCAGCCCGTTCTTGCCAGTCTTGATAGCCGCCGTACACACCGTTTCTACCGTTCGGATTGAACTCGGCATCTTTGACGTGAAACATTTTGATTCGGCTGTGGTAGCGGTCAATAAAGTCAAGGTAGTCAAGCTGCTGTAAAACAAAGTGACTTGGATCGAAAAGAATATTTGCTCGTGGGTGGTTATCTACAGCTTTTAAAAACTGTTCGAACGAAGCGCCATCATGCAGGTCTTCCCCAGGGTGAATTTCGTAGCATACGTCAACACCCGCATCGTCGAATGCATCGAGAATGGGCTTCCAACGCTTAGCGAGTTCAGCAAAGCCTTGCTCAACCAAACCAGCTGGACGCTGAGGCCATGGATAAACTAAGTGCCACATTAATGCACCTGAAAAGGTAGCGTGAGCTTTCAATCCCAAACGTTTACTAGCAATAGCCGCACATTTCAGCTGGTTGATTGCCCACTCGGTTCGCTCTTGTGGCTTACCATGCAGATGCTTTGGCGCAAAGTTGTCGAATAATTCGTCGTAAGCGGGGTGAACAGCAACTAACTGACCTTGTAAGTGCGTAGAAAGCTCAGTTATTTCCACGCCTGCGTCTTTACAGATTTTCGCGATATTGTCGCAGTACTCTTGGCTTTCAGCCGCTTTTTCTAAATCAAAAAGACTAGGGTCGGTAGGAACTTGTATTCCCTTATAGCCAAGCGACGCTGCCCACTTCGCCATATTTTCAAGCGTATCGAAAGGCGCCTCTTTTCCCATAAACTGAGCAAGGAAGATTGCGGGCCCTTTTATAGGTTGTTGGTTAGTAGCCATAAGCGCTCACCTTTTTCGTATTAAGTTGTAGTCGCATTACTGCACTCCTTCCTGACTAACCGACTCCCATTTAGTGTCACTGTCAGTACTAGCTAGCATGGCGTCGATAAATACCATTCCGCGTAAGCCAGCATTTATTCCGGGAACGCCTTCGGCTTTGCCTTTTTGATTAGCGCGCACTGCTTTGGCAAAGTCGGTATACAAATTTGCCATGGCTTCTAAGTAACCCTCTGGATGACCAGCTGGAACACGACAACGTGCAGATGCCTCATCACATAGCCCAACTTGACCTTGGCCCGCTCTAAACACTTGATAAGGTGCATCGATGGGACGATAGGTAACAGAGTTAGGCTCCATTTGACGCCACTGTAAACCGCCTTTGTCACCATATACACGGATCTTCAATGCGTTTTCCTCACCGGCACATACCTGTGAAGCAATCAACACACCCGACGCGCCCTTTCTAGTTTTAATAAGCGCAGCGCCGTCATCATCTAATCGACGCCCTTCAACATGCGTGTTCAACTCGCCACATAGCGAGGTAACACTGTCGTTTAATACAAACTCAACCAGACCAAAGGCATGAGTACCTATGTCGCCCATTGCGCCTGTTGCCCCAGAAATTGCTGGGTCGGTGCGCCACTGCGCTTGTTTATTGTGCGTTTCTTCTTCGCCAGACAACCAGCCTTGAGGGTACTCAACATATACTTTTCTAATGTTGCCCAGCATTTTACTTTCAATAAGGTGACGTGCTTGCCATACCATTGGATAGCCAAGGTAGGTATGAGCCAAGCCATATAGCGATTCATTTGCGTGAATAACATCTTGCAGCTCTTTTACTTCAGCAAAGCTAACGCCTGCTGGTTTTTCACAGAACACATGGAAGCCCGCTTTAATAGCGGCAATTGAAATGGGCACATGAAGATGATTAGGTGTGACGATTACCACCACCTGCATGCGCTCTTGCTCAGGTAAGTTAGCTTCTTCGTCAAGCATTGCCTGCCAACTACTGTATGCGCGAGTTAACGGCACGTTTAACGATGTGGCAGTGCGTGAGTTATTGTCTTCATTGCGACTAAATGCCCCACACACTAACTGGTAGTTCCCGTCTAACCCTGCGGCATGGCGATGTACGGCACCGATAAATGCGCCTTCCCCGCCGCCGATCATTCCCATTCGTATTGGTTGCATCGAAATTCCTCATTGTGCAATTGCACTATTGGTGTCGCTAATGCGACAAAATGTAACCCGTTACATTTTATTGGTCAACACAAAAAACAGCATTTTATTAATCTAAAGTTTACATTTTGGGCATGAACTCAGTTTCTAACTTGCTTTAATGGCTATTTAAATAGCTAAGCTTGAAACGCAAATAGCCTCTAATTTACAATTAATCTACAAATAACCTTTGACGTTCTCGCTAAAGTACGTATTCTTTTACCTGAAATGAAAACGGTTACATTTTAAATTCAAGTAAATTTGAATTCGCAACCATCGTATAACGCCTACCGTTAGCTGGTTGGGTTTACAATGCATACATGAACTAACAAACAATAAAAATATCAATGGCAAATATTAGAGATGTAGCAGATAGTGCCGGCGTTTCGGTTGCTACCGTATCAAGAACACTACAACAACCTGAGCGTGTTTCTCCTAAAACACGCAACAAGGTGATGGCTGCGGTTCAGGCTGTGGGATACAAACCTAATTTAATGGCGGTTAAGTTTCGCTCGGGTAAAAGCCACAATTTGGTGGTGCTTGTGCCCACGGTAGCGAACGTATTTTTTGCCCGTGTTATTAGCGGTATGCAGGAAGCCGCCGCAGAACTAGGTTATTCCATTTTACTTGCCAACACCCTTGGTAATAGTGAAATAGAAAGTCATTACGCCAAAATGGTCAGCACTTCACAGGCTGATGGACTTATACAATTGCGTGCACACAATCCTTTTGATGCCTCTATGGTTAACGACAACGGTCTGCTTCCCATGGTCAATGCCTGTGAAGTAATTGACGATGGTCAATACCCTGTTGTGTCGTTAGACAATCGTGCTGCAGCCAAGGCAATGACCGAACACTTAATATCGTTAGGGCATTCCCGCATCGCCATGATCAAAGGGCCAAACTCAAGCCCGCTAACCCAAGACCGGTTAGCTGGCTACCAAGACGCACTAACGCAAGCTGGTATTTCCTTTGAGGAAAACTTGCTGTTTCCAGGCGACTTTACGTTGCAGGCCGGCTACAACGCCGGTGAAACTATCGCCTGTTTGAAAGACAGACCCACCGCTGTTTTTTGTGAAAACGACGAAACCGCTATTGGTGCCATGCAAGCCTTCAAGCAAGCTAACTTGCATGTTCCAAACGATATTTCTATGGCAGGTTTTGACGACATTGCATTCTCAGCGTTTGTTGACCCGCCACTAACTACCATTGCACAACCCGCAGAAGAGTTTGGTAGAACAGCGGTTACGCTTTTAGTGGACTTACTTAACGGAAAAATTCGCAAGGCTCCCAAAGTTATCATGCCGTTTGAACTTATTGTGCGCGAGAGTACGGGCAAAGCTTTGGGTTAATTGATGATAGCCATGCTTCATCACCTATGTACCACTACAGAAAAGGAGCAAGCAGTGAATTTAAGTAAAGCAAACTTAAGCAAGACAGTAATTTTAGACGCGGCCAGCGACATTGGCTCTGGCGTTTCTAGACGACAGTTCATTAAATACTCGTCTGGTTTATTGGCGGCTATGAGTGCTCCGGCTGTTTTGGCACATACTAGTTCGGCTAAGGGGCATGGCGGTGATAAAGGAGCAATGATGAAGGGCATGCATAATAGCGCGGTTGGCCTGCAGCTTTATACCTTAAGAGATATTATGAAGGTAAGTGTACCAGCTACGCTTAAACTGGTCGCTGACGTAGGCTACACAGAAATGGAATTTGCAGGCTACTTTGACCATAGCGCAAAAGAGATTAAGCAACTGCTTGATGAAAACGGCCTTACTGCGCCATCGGCTCATATTCAGTTAGATGCGTTCGATACTAACCTTTCACAAATTTTAGATGACGCTCACACCGTTGGCCACAAATACTTAGTGGTGCCTTGGCTTAGCGAAGCCCAGCGCGGTACGGGTATAGCGCCTTACCAAGCCCTAGCCGATAAGCTAAATACCATTGGTGAAGCCTGTAGGAAAGAAGGCATTACCCTTGCCTACCACAACCACGATTTCGAATTTGAAATACGCGACGGCAAAACGCCGTTAGACGTACTAATTACCCAAACCGATCCAGACATTGTTACCATGGAACTTGATTTATACTGGGCGGTAAAAGCAGGTAAAAACCCGGTTGATTATTTCAAGCAGTACCCAGGTCGATTTAAGCTTTGGCATGTGAAAGATTTGGCTGAAGACGGCAGCTTTGCTGACGTGGGCACAGGCACTATTAACTTTAAAGATATATTTGCGCACGGTAAGTTAGCTGGCATTGAACATAAATTTGTAGAGCGCGACCAAACCACCGACCGCATAGCCACTATTGAACAGGGATTTAAAGCAGTAAGCGCATTAAATAAAGGCGTTAGCTAACGCTTTTTACCTTGCCGTGGTTATAATGGGCACATAGCAAAGCATCATAATAGTAGTAATTTTATGAGTGAACTTTTCAGTGCCCTTTCTCGCGCATTAAGCCCCTATTACACCGAAATGAGCATTATGCTTATGGCCACAATTTTGGTGGTGTATGGCGACCTGATTAACGGCCATGTAAAACGCATACTGGCACCTTATCACTTTATTATTCGCGTTAGTTTGTTTGTAGTGCTGTGTGCCTTTGGCTATGGTGCACTAACCTTGTACGGCGGCCCCTTTTTGAAACACACCCTAGCCTACTTGCCTTGGCAGTACCAAGGAGCAGGCTATGTGGCATCATTTCTGTTGATTGGCTTTTTGGCTGAAAGGCGTAGGTATGTTTGATAAGCCTTATTGCCGTGCATCGAAAGACTAAGCGACTGTTTTACTATATTGCTCTATGTACTTTTTAGGTGGTAGATGCATGACCTTTTTAAACGAGGTAGAAAAGTACGCAGCTGTTCCAAAACCCACGTCTAGACATGTATCTAAAATGCTATTTCCTTTTAGCAGCAGTGGTATAGATTTTTCGATTCTAAAGCGCGACAGAAACTCGCTGAAATTGTAGTCGAACAACTCAGACATCCTTCGATTTAAACTTCTTGGGCTTATCAATAACTGGGAAGCAGCTTGATCTCTATTGAATGCTTCATCTTGATAGTTCTTCTCAAGAACAGCGATGAAGTTTAGATAGAATGCCATATCCTTCTCGTTATCAAATTCTGGAATTATTAAGCACCCGAATTTGAAAACGGGAAGCGCACTTTCATCTTCTTCTTTTTCTTTTGCTTCTCTGACCGACAATAAGTGTTCAACACGCAGTATTATTTCTTCATTTGAGGCTGGCTTTGCTAAGAAGTAATCGACCTTTTCCTCTAGCGCTGCTTTCTCCAGTTCAGCTCCGGTTTCAGCAGTGAGCATTAATATCGGAATGTTTGCGTAGCTAGAGTTTTGGCGAATAACCTTAGTTAAACCAAGCCCATCCATTTCGTGCATCATTTGGTCTGTTATGACTAAGTCTACTAGGTAATGTTGCATGACGTCTAAAGCTTGCACGCCATTTCGCGCAACCAAACAGCGATACTTATTGGATAACAGGTCGAAAAGATAGGAACGAAATTCTCTATTGTCATCAACAATTAATAGTGATTTCTTATTAGCTAGAGCACTTGTTGGCGACAGATTCTCAGCCTGAGCATTCACAAAAGCAATATCATCGACAGGCAGCGTAACGATTACTTTCGTCCCCACACCTTTTTGACTTTGAAGAGCGATATCTCCTTGATTCAGCTCTACTAAGGTTTGAACAGTTGCTAGACCAACACCTTCGCCTTCTAGTTTTGTATTACCTCTCGTAAATCTCTCAAAAACCTTATTCTGAAGATTGTCTTCAATCCCTTCTCCATCGTCACTTACAGTAACTTTAAGCACTTTGCTATCTTGTACCGCACTCACTTTTATAGTGCCAAGCTCTGGTGTAAATTTGATAGCGTTCTGCACTAAGTTAGCTAAGATTTTTTCTAGGCTACCGCTAATGAGCGACACCTCTTTTTTCATCTTTATCCGAACTTCTAAATTTTGCCTTTTTTGTTTAGCTAAAGGCTCAAGAGATAAAACAATAAAGCGAATATTTTCAGGCGAATATAACTTGTAGTAATCTTCCGCTTTCAAGGCTGTGGGAACATCTTGGCTCATTTGGTCAATTAACTGCTCAACTCTTTTCATGTTGTCTTGAACACAGACTAATTCTTTGCGCGTGCCCTTATCTGCATCAGAAATTTTTTCTAACGAACCGTTAATCACTTGAATAGGCGTTCGAAGTTCAGAGGTGATTTGGTTGATGAAACGCTCTTTACTACGCAGCATTTTTTCGAACTTTGAATGCCCATCTGTAATTTCATAACGAGTTAGATGTGCGTATAAATTGGTGGTTTTGAATCTTTCATAAAGCTTACTTGCTATACCCACCATCCATAAGTAAAAAAGCAATATGACGATAGACGGATATAAAATGAAGCCCCATTTAGAAGCCCAGAAAGGCGGAGCTATATCAAACTTTATAGTCAATCCATTTGAAGTATCTCTATTGTCGCTGCTAATTACATTAAGCGTGTGTGTACCAAAGCCCAAGTCACCTAAAGTTAAACTCATTGATGTTTTGTTATGTGAGAACCAAGCATTATCGTCTAATTTGAACTCAATCCCCTCGCTCTTGCTATAAACATCACTATCGACAAAATTAAAGGTAATCTCTTTGAAATCGCTGTCGAAGTTGAAATTGAGGCTTTCAGGGAAGTGAAGCTCGTTCTGTCCTTTTTTATCATTCCATTTAATGAGCGTTAGAACAGTAGTTTCTACTTCAGTGGATAGATCTTTAAGACTTTGTATTAATTTCTTTTCATCGAGCAAGTAACTGTATTTATCCCCTTTGACTAACACTTTTGTGCGCAGTTCTTCAAAGCTTCTGTACTCAAAGTCTGTATCAAAAAGACCAAACTGCATGTCTACATTAAAAGCTGACTCGCTTGACCGAGGTTTTATGAAAAGCCCCATATTTGAGGCCACCCATAGATTACCGCTCTCAGTAACCATAGCCCCGCGAATAAACCTTAGTTCACTTAGCCCCTGAATAAATGAAGAGTTGACCGAGCCACTCTTCTTATCGATTTCTTTTAAACCTGCACCAGATGTACATAGCAAATAAACGTTTTCAAACTCAATTAAACACTGAAGTCCAAACCAATTCCCTTCGTCCGAGCTAATTGTTCGCCAGTTAAATTTAGACAACTGAAAGTGCACATTATCAAACACATCAAAAGCAGCTAGCTCACCACCACTTAACAAAGCGCCATAAACAATTTTACGAGGAGCTTTGATGGTGTCTTTTATGGCTTCATTCACTAAATAATAGTAGTTGGCGCTAACCCCATCATCGAAGTAAAAATAGAAAGCGTCTTTATTGACTTGAATAAAATGGATGAAATCACTTCTACACAGTTCCAATGGATTTAAACCTGCTAACCGAGCAAAAATTTCTTCTTTGTGTGACGTACAATGGGCGACTTTATTTTTTACTAGAGTTTTCTCAGTTAGCTCCCCACTATTTTCATTTAAAGTAAATAGACCATTTTCAATTCTGACCAATGTTTCCGTTTCGTCGATAGCAGATTTCTGAATATTTTCTCTTAGAGCGTTCCCGTTAAGCGATACTAGGTTTGTCGACAACTTTGTTTTGGGTAAAGAAATTAAGCCCAATTGAGATGAAGCAATAAGCATTGAATCATAAGGACCAACCGCAATTTTGGTTATAGAGCGAATCGCCTCAGATGTAAGCACTGGGTTCATAAAGGGAGGCGTTGAAAGCTTCTCGTTTTCTAAAATTAATAGCCTCCCATCCGAAACCCAAACTTTGTTATCTTCTGTTTTAATTATATCGTTTATATAAGTACCACTAATTCCCTCGGTAGGAATATATCGCTCTTTGTTGCCAAATATGTAAAGTCCCTCTGGACCTCCAATGTATAGCTCTTTATCGATCACCTTGATAAACGTCGCACTAGATAGCAACGGTAATTTGTCTCTTAGTTTATACTCTTCCACATTACCTGCCGTTTCTGAGATTGAGACGTAACCTTTGTCTGAAGCTATATGCACGTTACTTTTTTCAGAGAAAAGAGAGTAAACACCATTTAACTTTAAAGCTGCCAATTGGGAGCTTAACTTGGTTGAATGACTTGATTGTCTATTCACTTGTATAACATCGTCGATGACAGAAAAATAAAAGTTTGTGGAAGTCATTGTCATGGCCCAAACAGAGCGTGACCACTTTCTATCGGCAAATAGCTGCTTTGCTTCTTTGGTTTTCAAATTAATTTCGAAAATACCCACGCCATATTCGACAACCCACAAACTAGCGCCAATCAAGTGAATATCAGAGATGATACCCGTAGCATTACTGGTCGTGTTGAATTTTAAACGCTCGGACTCCTTCCCAATTACTTCGAACACACCATTTTCCGCGGCTACATAAACCACCTTGTTTGATACCTCCATATCGCGGATAACGCCCGAAGGAATCCCGCCGAAGGTGGTCCTCCCTTCTAAATTCACACCTATGGCTTGGCCCGTTTTTGGAAGAAAAATCAAATAGACAAGGAAAATTAGGACATAAGAATGAGTCTTCAGTCGATATCGATGAACTGTCTCAGTAGTCATATCTTACATCCCTGTATAACGTGTAATTTTTAATTGCTCACAAGAGCAGGAAGATTAAAAAAAGGAAGGGACATGAATATCGAACAAAAAACAAACATGCAAGAGTTGACTGAGGAAGACTATACTAAAGTATATGCAGGGACTAACGTCTCATTATTGGATGGAGGTTATTATTTTATTTTACCAATAGGACCGATAAAACCCAAAAAACCAGATGTGGATAGATGACATCTAAACCAACAACCACTGCATCCCAGCATTTTCGGCGGCTTGCTGGTCATAAATAAAGTCGCCTACATACAGGCAGTTTTCAGGTTTAAGCTGCCATGTATTCGCCACCATAAATAATGCGGTTGGATCGGGCTTGGCTGGGGCATCTTCGCGGGTTAGCACGTAATCGATGGGTATACCGTTATTAGCTACTTTAATAGCGGTAGCTTGGCGGCAGTTGCGAGTAACTATTGCCATGGGTAAGTTGTGGGCCTGCACTTTCTCTACCATGGCTTTGCCTATGGCTAGCCATTTTGCATTCTGTGCATCCTCTAGTTCATGCTGCAAAATAGTGCGGTGTGCATTCGCTTTGGTTTCGGCGCAGTTAAGGGCATCAACAAAGGTAAGAATATCTTCGTCTTGTGGGCAACCTATGTCAGCGCGCATTTGCGTGAAATTAAGGCTCGACTCTACCAAGGTGCCGTCTAAATCGAATATTACACCTTTTATGCCGCTTAAGTTCATCTGCTCAATACTCACGGTTTTCTAGCCCTTTCACTTCAGTAATATTCTAGAGACTCGATTAACGCTCACCTAAAATAGTTCAGCGCGGTCTCGCTCCTTTTTTGTTATCCATATAATGCCACGAAAGCCCTTCAGCTTCTGTTACGTTTGCTTAAGGCTATGATGTTTTGGCTAAAAACTAACTGAATGATTTAAGTTTACGCCAACTACACCTTGCATTAGCATAGCCGCTCTTTTTGGCAGACTAGGCTTTGCCCTTCTCATTTATTCATATTGTTAACAGGTAATTTATGGGTGTTTTTGCTGCGCTAGGTACTGCGCTTTGTTGGGCAATTGCTGCGCGCTTATTCCGTGGTACGGGTAACGCGTTTTCGCCGCTTACTATGAACTTTTGGAAAGGTTTAATTTCAATTGCCATTTTGGCCGTTGTGCTACTTTTCGTTCAGCCAACTGGGCTTACCACCAGCGCAGTGTTGTGGCTATTGCTTAGCGGCCTAATAGGCATAGGCATTGGCGACACCTGTTTCTTTAAAGCCCTACAGAGCATTGGCGATAGCCAAGCGGTACTGGTTGCCGAAACCCTTGCGCCTTTATTTACCGCACTTTTTGCTATGGCCTTTATTGGCGAATGGATTACCTGGCAGCAGTGGGTTGGCGTAGCAGTAGTTTTATTCTCGGTAGATATGGTCATAAAGGCACGTAAACGCAGCACTACTCATGTGTTTGCTACCAGTGGTTATTTATATGGTGTTGGGGCAGCGTTGTGTCAGGCAATCGGAGCAGTAGTAAGCCGCGACATTTTAAGCGCCGGTGAAATTGATGCTGCAAGTGCAGCATTTTTGCGATTAGTAGGCGGTATGGCCTTTGTGATACCGCTTATAGCCTTAACCAAAACCCGCTATATGCCTGTTATTAATTACCAAAGCGACAGCGGAAAACGAGTGTGGCCCGCTTTTGTGTTGGCCACGCTACTTGGCACTACTGCCGCTATCTACTTACAAATGTTTGCGTTCGCTTATGCCAAAGCCGCCGTTGTTCAAACGTTAATTGCCACAAGTGCGTTAATGTCGTTAGGGGTAGCCTGGGTGCTTGGTGAAAAAGCGACAAAAGCCACCATTGCATGGTCTGCCGTTGCCTTAGTCGGGGTCGCCATTTTGGTAAGTTTTGGGTCGCCTGTGCATTAGCAATTTAAGCACTGAATTAGCGTTCTGTTTGTTCTTTTACCCAAATAAAAACTAGAACGAACTAAAAAGCGGCAACTTTCGAATGTCACTAGTAGTAGTTCGCTTTCCAAATAGATATTATTAGAAAAAAGCTAAAACACTATCACCCATGGTTCAAAGGTTACTATTTTCAGTCTTTTCATTTATCAGTGTGTCACTCGCTTGTTTTGCTTCGGCGGCAGAGAACAACATCGATGCGGTTATTGAAAAGGTACGCTCGCCCTCTTACGACTGCCCCGCACAGTCGCTGCTACCCGAGCTTGAAGCTGCCCTAGCTCAAGAGTCTATTTCTTCACATCAGAGCTTTGCTTTAACTGTAGCCAAAGGGCAGTTTTTAATTTGTCGCGGTAAGTATGAAGAAGCTGAATCTCTACTACTTAAAGCCATTATGCAAAACGACATTGATGAAAGTTCGTATGCGTTTGCATCGGCTATTTATCAAATCGGCTTTTCTTATGATGCCAGAGAAAACCCGGCGCGCTGCAAGTACTACAAACAAGCACAAGATTTATCTTCCCCAGAGCGCCATAGTGATATTTTTACCAGCTCTTCGCTAGGGCTTATTAACTATTGTTCCGAGTCTGCGTCACCCGAGGTAAGGCTGGGTAAAATGTTTGGCGTGCTTAAACGCTATTCCGATAACGGTAGCCCAGGCGAGTTGGCGCATATCCACAACGCTATCGGCCTTCTCTATGGTGATTTAGAACAACACGCTTTGGCCGCAGAGCAGTATCTGAAAGCGCATGAAATGGGCCTGCTTGTTTACAAAGGCAGTAATAAGGTAAGTATTATCATTAGTGCCATTGTATCACTGCTAAGCAGCGGTCAAACCGACAAAGCCTATCAAAGTATTTTGGAGCTAGGTGCACTGAATAGCGAAATTAACACGCCACTTAGTAATTTTTTGTATCAATATGCACAGTCTATCTATTATAGAAAAACAAGAGATTACAATAACCTAGCCTATACCATCCCCGATTTAGAACAGGCGACAGCCAATATCTCTAGCTCTTTTGGACAAATGCTGGTTGATTGGCACAAAGCCGAACTATGCTTACATAACAATAATCTAACCTGTTTAAAGCAATACTTAGCTGACATAGGTGCGTTAAATAAAAATGTCATTCCAAGGATCTTCGAAACCAACCTAGACTACTTAAGCTTTAACGTTTCAATATTTTTGGCTTTAGGCGATATAGGGCGCGCAAAAGAAGCCCATAGTATCTACTCCAAAGAGGTCATTAAGCGAAGGGAAATTACCCAAGATACCGCAATGATAGTTGGTGCCGCCAACCTGTATACACGTATTTATGATCTTGAGTCGGCCATTGAAAAAGCCGAAGAACAAAGAAGAAATACTTTGTATACCGCTATCGTTGTGTTCTTACTGCTTATTATTATTGCCGGTTACGTTTTACGTAAAAAGCACCTTGCACGAAAAGCCATCGACCCTGTAACACTTCTTCTTAATGCCGACTCAGCCATCGCCCGCATTAATAAACTAGAAGCCCCTAAAACGGGGCGGGCGATTGCTATTGCAATATTCGATATCAGTAACCTACGTGAAATAACGCGTAAAATGGGCTCTACGAAAGGCGATTTTGTATTGCGACAAATTGCACAAACTTTTCAGAATGTAACCCGAGGCAACGATATTTTAGGGCGATTTGGTACCGAGCAATTCATTTTATGCCTTCACAACATTGAGGAACGAAGCGCACGCCAGTTCTTTGACCGAGTACAAAGTGCACTAGATAATACTTTTGAGATTGACGCCGCTACAGACCACATTGTAGTTGAATCTCAAATGAGCGTATTTATAGCCAACGAAAAAATAACGGACCTAAACGATATACTTGATGACATGGCCATGTCGATTGATATGGGCAGCCGTAGCAACAATAATTAGCCTTAATTTAAAACGCGCGAACTGCATTTGCAGTGCCGCGCGCTCTAAAAACCCTCACAGTTTCCCCTCAACGCCAATTCATCGACATTGGTCGTATAGGCCTTTAGCAAAACCAATTCTGTTATACAGTGGTATAAGCTACAAACGCGTAAGGACAACACGCAACGTTTTCTGTCATCAATAAGAGGAAGGTGAATTGTGACGCCAAGGGTTATTTTCTTCGATATCAATGAAACACTTTTAGACATGCAGGCTATTAAGACAGGCTTGGCATCAGTATTAGATGGTGATGAGACACTCGTCGACTTATGGTTTGCTAACTTGCTACACCATAGTTTGGTAGATGTTACGTCAGGGCAGTTTCATGACTTCATTGATATTGGGGCGGCTGCGCTAACCATGGTAGCCCACAGTAAGGGGATCGCTGTTGATGAAACTACCGCGAAAGACACCATTAAACAGCATATAACCAAGCTACCCGCTCATAGTGACGTTATCCCCGCGTTAAAGGCACTTCAAAGTGCAGGGATTACCTTAGTGGCACTTTCAAATTCATCAAAAGCAGGGCTGGATGCACAACTTGAATATGCCAATATTAAGCCGTATTTTTCTCATGTATTAAGCGTGGAAAGCGTGCGAACTTACAAACCTCATGCAGCGGTCTATCACTGGGCTTGCCAACAGGCTAATGTGAAGAATGAAGATGCCATGATGGTAGCGGCTCATGGCTGGGATGTAAGCGGTGCAAAGGCAACAGGCATGCAAACTACATTTGTCGAGCGTTCGGGCAAGATGATGTACCCGTTAGGACTTACTCCCGACCATCGCATTGGCTCGCTTAATGAATTAATAGGTATTGTGACTGACTAACTATATCTACTGTACAAACAAAAAAAGTCTTACCAAGGTAAGACTTTTTCGCTTCTAAACACACTTTACAATTAAAGCTTTGCTAACTCTGACTGATTAGCTTTGAAGCCTTTTGTACTGCATGAATTGCGTTTCGTTTCTAATGCACTTAGCTGACGCTTAAGCCATGATTTTTGAATACCTGACTTTGCCACATCCATTTCAGTGCTTACGCGAGTGATTTCTTTTCCGACGTTAACACATTCTTTCTTATTCGGTTCGAAACCGCCATTTGCTAAAACAGAAGAAGAAAAAATCAAGGTCGATAGCGCTACAAGCGTTTGCTGTTTCATAAGAGTCCCCAACTACTCGTTATAATCCCGGGTTAGTGTATACCGTAAGAATGAGCATATATTTGCTCTCAAATCTGTAAGGAATATAGCAGGCCTTTTTTTGTTATTAGGTACAACAAAATATACTCGGTAATAAAACCTTGATTACTTTGCCGCCTCTATCACACATAAACCATTGTCTTTTATATTATTATGGCAACAATGCTTCACTTTACCATTCCACTTACGTATCGATTTTTATATTTTTACGCACCTAAAAGTAAGCCTGTCCATAGTATCGGCTTCAGCAACAGCATTCTGAAGCAACATTACCTACTTATTAAGCAATGCTATTAAAACACCTTAGCTTTTTAGGGACAAGGGAAGCATAACAATCCTTTTACATAAATCAGGGTATAAGACACGTTTATGCCTTGTTACACTATAAGCGACTGCCAGCGGAAAGCTTTTCAACCGTTTGCATAATCGCTTTACCCATATCATCAAGGCTAAGTATGTGCCTTGCTGCTCCCTTTTCGATGGCTACCTTAGGCATTCCATAGACAATACAGCTTGCTTCATCCTGACAAAACGTCTCACAGCCAGCGTTAAATAACTCATGAAGGCCGATAGCGCCATCACTACCCATCCCCGTTAGCAATACGCCTATCGCGTTATTACCCGCGCTATTACATAACGAATTAAATAGCACATCGACAGAGGGCTTATGACCCGATACTCGCTCGCCGTCAGTAAGCCTAATGCGGTAATCAGCCCCACTCCTTTCAATTTCCATATGTTTATCGCCCGGTGCTAAATAGGCTTGGCCTGGAAGTAATCGCTCCCCTCCTTTTGCCTCTTTAACCTGCATTTGACACACAGAGTCTAGCCGTCGCGCATATGTTGAAGTAAACCCTGCCGGCATGTGCTGAGTAATCACTGTTGCTGGTGCATTGGCAGGAAAAGTGCGTAGCACCTCTTTTATAGCTTCAGTTCCGCCTGTAGAAGCACCTATCGCAATGAGCTTTTCTGTTCCTGAGTAACTCACTTTACTGACTGAAGATACTTTAGCAGGCGAGGCTTTTTTTACTTTTGAACGGGCAGCAGTTCGAATTTTATCGACAATTAACTGGTGATATTCCGCCATTCCTTGTGCCACGCCGATTTTTGGTTTGGCTACAAAATCTATTGCTCCTAACTCCAGCGATCGCAAGGTGGCTTCCGCTCCTTTTTCTGTAAGCGTAGAAATCATGACTACAGGGGTTGGCTTGGCGGACATGAGGACCTCAAGAAAGCGTAAGCCATCAACTTTGGGCATTTCTATATCTAACGTAATAACATCGGGAGATTCCTCAAGCACCAGCTTTTTCGCTACAAACGCATCTGGCGCTGCGCCTACCAATGTCATGTCAGATTCACTTTTAATTATCTCGCTAAGTATTTGGCGGATAAGCGCTGAATCATCAACTACTAACACTTTTATTGTCATCACTAGTCCTCAAATAAATCTACGCTACCGCTTGGCGCTTGCTTTGATAATTCCCAGCGATGCTGGCTTTCACGTTCAATGATTGTTGTGTTATTTAGTTCGTTAATACGTTTCATGAGTACTTTGCCATCACGGGGAAAGAAATAAATTTTACGAGCATAGTTATCACACAAATCGCTTGCCAAAATGGGAATGAGTTCTGTATCTAGAAAGTGAGAAACGAACTCAGCATTAAGCTTTCCTATGTCATTTTGAACAAAAGATGGCACAACCTTCCCGCCTCCAAACACTTTTGCTTTAATACGGCTTTTCGACGCTCCAGCTTTTACTAGGTCGTTTATAAGAAGCTCCATTGCGTGAATGCCATATTTGGCAGCAACGCCTTGACTCTGTTCGAGCTCGCTTGCTGTTTTATTCACATTTGGCAGCATAAAATGGTTCATACCGCCAACACCTGCCACTGGGTCAAATAAGCACGCCGCTACGCAGGAACCCAATACAGTTACCAGCATCTTATTATGAGTTGTAACGAAATATTGACCCGGCAATAGTTTTACCGCATCAATGGAAAATCGCTGGTCATAATAACTAATGGGTAATTCAAAATTTGGGGACGCCACAACCTCTCCTATACAACCGGACGATAGATAGTTTTTCCTACCGGTCTTACAACATTAGTATACATATTGAAGTTTTCAGAGTGTCCCGCCATATATAATCCTGTTGGCTTAAGCATGCCTGCCATTTTTTGCAACACGTTTAGCTGAGTCGGTTTATCAAAATAAATCATTACATTACGACAAAATATAACGTCTAGCGGCCCCTTAATATCCCATGTTGAATCGGTAAGATTGAGCTGTTTAAACTGCACCATATTGCGAAGTTCATCGACTACTTTTACTTTTCCTTCGTTGGCGCCTTTGCCTTTGTGAAAAAACTGTTTTTGTCGATGTTGAGGTATTTTCGTTATCGAGGTTAAGGGGTAAACACCGGCTCTGGCTTTTGCTAAAACTTTACTATCGATGTCTGTGGCAATGATTTTTACCGGTGTTTTAAAACTTCCGTACGCTTCAGCCACTTCCATCGCAATTGAATATGGCTCTTCGCCCGTAGAGCTAGCAGCACACCAAATCCGAGTAACATTCGAATGCAGCGTTAAGTATTCGCCTAGCGCTGTGAAGTGGTGAGGTTCACGAAAAAAAGATGTAAGGTTAGTCGTTAGTGCATTGATAAACTGTTCAGACTCAGAAGCAGAACTGTCAATCAAGTCTAGATAATCATTAAAGTTATCTAGGTTAAGGGTACGGAGTCTGCGTGACAGTCTGCTATAAACCATAGCTTCTTTACTGTCGGCTAGCTTAATACCTGCCTTTTTAACGAGCAAACTCTGTACTTTACTAAAGTTAGCTTTATTAAAGACAAAGGGCCTTGAAATATCTTTGTCAGAAATACCTACAGTCATTAACACATTCCCACGCTATTTTTTATGCATCTTCGCCAGAGATATAAATAACCTTCGGTACTCTTGGTCTAGCATAGCTTTGCTTAACTTGGCATGTTCGAAAAATGAACCTGCATGTTTTTTAAATACGTTCTTGTTTTAACTTCCACCGGGGTTTTGAACATTGTTCATCCCCCAGATGAAAAAAGGCGAATTCCACGTTTGGAACTCGCCAATATTTTTTAGAAAGATTCCCACTCATCGCTACTTGGAGCTTGGGGAGATAACTTTCTATTAGTATTTAACATTGCAACTGGTGCGGCTTTATGAGGCTTGTGAGTTAACGCTGCTTTTGATTGTTGAACGTCGGACATTAAGGCGTTATCGCCTATGTTGAAAGCTGATACGCGCTCAGATAAATTCCCCGATTGCTGCTGCAAGCTTTCAGCCGCTGCTGCCGCCTCTTCCACCAATGCCGCATTTTGTTGGGTCATTTCATCCATTTGAACCACTGCTTTGCTTACTTCTTCTATCCCTGATGCCTGTTCAGAACTTGCTGCAGCGATTTCAGACATAATGTCGTTCACGCGTTTAATAGACGTGACGACTTCTTCCATAGTATCGCCAGATTGATTGACGAGTTTGTTGCCTCCATCAATCTTGCTAACCGAATCTGAAATAAGCTCTTTAATCTCTTTCGCAGCTTCAGCAGAGCGCTGAGCTAAGCTTCTTACTTCAGATGCGACAACCGCAAACCCGCGACCCTGCTCTCCAGCTCGTGCAGCTTCAACAGCTGCATTAAGTGCCAATATATTAGTCTGAAAAGCTATACCATCAATAACACCAATAATGTCTGAAATTTCTTGGGCCGATTCGTTTATAGATGACATTGTCTCAACTACCTGGCGGATTAGATCACCGCCCTGTGACGCAATTTCACAACTCTGAGCCGCTAGGCTGTTAGCTTGCTCAGCGTTTTCAGCATTGAGTTTGACCGTTCCGGTAAGCTCTTCCATACTAGACGCGGTTTCTTCTAGACTAGATGCCTGCTGCTCTGTTCGAGTTGAAAGATCTGAGTTACCCGTAGCAATTTCAGTAGATGCTGTGTTGATTGTCTCAACCGCTTGGTAAATTGAACCTATAGTACCCGACATTTCGTTGACAAATTGATTGATAGCGTCGCCAAGGACTTGGAATTCACCTTCGAATTGCTCTTCGAGTAAAGCTGTTAAGTCACCCGCAGAAAGACGTGTCATGACCCCACTTATCGAGCCAATTATACGTCGCATATCTTCAATAAAACGGTTGATAGATGTGCCTAATTCTTGGAATTCACCATCGAATTCATGCTCGATTTTGCAATCCAAATTCCCTTTAACCAGTTCATTCATTGCTTCTTTTATGTCGCTGACAGCTTGTTTTCTGCCTGTAATGTCAATGGCGTACTTAACCACTCGGTATGGTCTTCCATTCTGGTCTAGAATAGGATTGTAAGACGCTTGGATCCAAACTTCCTTACCGCCTTTACCGAAACGCTTAAATTCATCGGTGAACTGTACACCTTGACGAAGTTGTTCCCAAAACTGGCCATACTCCACACTGCGTTTATATTCATCTTCAACGAAAATACTGTGATGCTTGCCTTTGATTTCATCTAAATGATAGCCAACAGTGTTTGTGAAGTTTTCATTCGCGTGTAGGATCTTTCCTTCTAAATCAAATTCGATAACAGCTTGCGCTTTGTTTATCGCTTCAATTTGCCCTTCAAAATAAGCGTTTTTAAGTTTTGATGCCGTTATATCTGTGGCAAATTTAACAACGCGAATGACTTTGCCATCACCATCTAGTACTGGATTGTAAGTCGCTTGAATCCATATTTCTTTACCCGACTTATCGAAACGGCAAAACTCACCATTCTGTGCTTGACCGCTTTTTAAGTCGCTCCAAAACTGGGTGTACTCCTGCGAACGGGTATAATCAGTATCACAAAACATTTTATGATGATTACCCACTATTTCACTTAGGCTGTAACCAAGCGCATTTAGAAAATTATTATTGGCGTTCTGAACAATACCGTCAGCGTTAAATTCTATAACCGCTTGAGCATTGTTGAGTGCATCTAACATTGTAGTTTTAATAAGTAATTCAGACTGGTCTACCCATTCGACCATAGTGCCAATATTTTTATTGCTCTCGTCGAATAGCGGCGTCAGGGTTAATTGGAAGTTTAAATCTCCGATGCTGATTGTCGATGTCATTGTCGATTTCAAATCAGCTAAGATATTGCGTTGATGAGAAGGGTTACGATGAAACTGATCGATATTCTGGCCTTCCAAATTGTCTGCAGAAAAGCTAGGCAATACACTCTGCAGCTTCTTTTCATTTTCTTTAAGAAGCGCTTTTACCGACTCATTAGCGTAAATGATGTTTCTATCTGAATCAGCCATCATGATGCAGCATGTCGTTGCATCTAACGCCTGCTTGTTTCTCAATGCCTGTTTAACATCTGTTGCCTTCGAAAAATCTTCTATCCACGTCATAATACCCATTTTTTAGCCCTCAACCGCTTGCGTTTTTGTTTCAACCAAACCTAATTCGTTACTTGTAATTAAGCTTTCAATATTTACTAAAATAACCATGTGTTCATCAACATCCGCCAACCCGTGAAGATATTTACTATCGAACGCTACACCGAATTCAGGCGGCGGAAGCATTTCTTCTTCTGAAAGGCGAATTACGTCAGAGACACCATCTACGACAATCCCCACTATTCGTTCATGTACGTTAAGCATGATGACAATAGTAAAGTCGTTGTATGTGGCTTCTCCCACGTTAAATTTAATTCGAAGGTCTACGATTGGCACAATGTCACCTCGAAGGTTAATTACGCCCTTAATGAAACTTGGCGCATTGGCAATTTTTGTTACCTGCTCGTAGCCACGAATTTCTTTAACCGTAGTGATATCAAGAGCGTAATGCTCTTCGCCTAAAACGAAGCTTAAAAACTCGTTTTCTTTGGAAGCGCTGACGGCTTGCTGTAAGGCTGCTTCGCTCATAGTGAAACCTCTTCATTAGGGATATTTGTACAGTTTGCTGCGACAGAGTCTGCATCTAAAATCATGGCAACCTTGCCATCTCCCATAATGGTAGCGCCGGCTATCCCTGCTACTTTTTTGTAATGCTGCTCAAGGCTTTTTATAACGACTTGTTGTTGACCAACCAATGAATCAACTAGCACGCCGTAACGTTTTTTGCTGCTTTCAAGAAGTACCACAATGCCCTTCGTTGGCTCTGTGATACCACCATCAACTTGCATCATCTGAGTGAGTGACACTAACGGCCAATACTGTTCTCTAATCCAAAGTACTTTGTCGTTGCCCATTGTTTTGACTTGCGATGTGGTAGGTTGGAAAGACTCAATAACGTTAAGCAATGGGATAACGAAAATTTGTTCACCCACTGATACACACATACCATCAACAATGGCCAGGGTAAGCGGTAAATGAATATAGAATGCAGAACCCTCACCTTGTGATGACTCGATTTCGATACGCCCGCCAATAGACTCTATGTTTCTACGAACCACATCCATCCCAACGCCTCGACCAGACACATCGGTAACTTCAGCCGCTGTAGAAAACCCAGCCTGAAAAATTAGCTGCCAAATTTCGCTATCTGGCATATCAGGGGTCACTGGTAAACCATTTTGCGTGGCTTTTTCTAAAATACGTTCTTTGTTGAGCCCAGCACCATCATCAATAATTCCGATAATTATACTGCTGCCTTTTTGCTCAGCGCTTAATATGACGGTACCGTTTTGTGATTTACCGCTTTCAAGGCGTTTTTCTGGGCTCTCTATACCGTGGTCGATACTGTTTCTCACCAAATGAGTAAGAGGGTCGACAAGCTTTTCAATTAAGCTCTTATCTATTTCGGTATTGCCACCTTGGATAACCAAGTCGACTTTTTTTCCTAGTTTTGATGAAAGGTCGCGTACGACGCGAGGAAAGCGGTTAAATGTCATATTTACGGGGAGCATACGCATCGACATTACCGACTCTTGAATTTCACGTGTATTTCGCTGTAGCTCGTCAATAGCAAGTTGTAAGCGCTCCCCTACTTGCCCTTCTACTTCTTGACCGACGTTAGAAAGCATTGACTGGGTAATAACTAGTTCGCCCACTAAGTTAACCATCGCATCAATTTTAGTAGTATCGACACGAATAGACGCAGCTTCTTTTGCTACAGCTTTAGGTTTCACGGGTTTTACAATGGGCTGCTTAGGCGCTTTTGTAGCACTTTGGACTGCAGTAGGTTTTATTGGCAGCGCCTCTGGTTCATAAAAGCCAAAGCCCTCATCCTTAGTAGAAACCTGTTCACTACTTTCTGATTTACTTTGCGCGCTAGCTGCGGGCCTTTCTTCTGAATTTAATGCTGTGTCTGTTATATTTTCTTGCGGTGTTTCGTTCTGTGTTTCGTCGTCAAACAAACCGAAACCTTCAATCGCTGGCGGAAAATCTTCACCTTGCGTTTCTGTAGCAGGCTCTTCGTCATCAAAAAAACCAAAGCCCTCAATCTGATCACTTTCTGTCGATAGCTCGTTGCTGTCGTTTTGCTCATCGTTATTAATGACAGCTGTCTCACCAGACACATTTGCCAAGGTTTCTTCAAGCACCTTAATACTTGCATCGATTTGTTCTTGAGGTACCTCTGTTTTTTCCTTGTAGGCAGTTAGTGTATCTTTAAGTACATCTAACGTTTGAAGGAAAATATCAACGGTTTCAGCAGTAATTAGCATTTCTTGATTACGTGCTTTATCTAACAGGTTTTCCATTACGTGAGTTAAATTCATTAACGCATCGAAACCGAAGATTCCACTTCCACCTTTTATGGAATGAGCGGCTCTAAAAATACTGTTAAGCTCTTCAGGATCAGGTGCATCAACGTCTAACGTCATAAGCAACTGCTCCATATCTTGGAGATGCTCATCGCTTTCATCGAAAAACAC
This sequence comes from Alteromonas sp. ALT199, assembly GCF_018619335.1. Lineage (GTDB taxonomy): Bacteria > Pseudomonadota > Gammaproteobacteria > Enterobacterales > Alteromonadaceae > Alteromonas. Next base: position 28,660 of record NZ_JAHHDX010000042.1, read on the forward strand.
GCCGTGGAACTGGTTTATATCAATGGTCATAATTGACTCCGCTACACCTATTTAATCTAAACCTGAATTAACCTAAAACGCGCTTCATCACGTCGAGCAGCTTATTAGGGTCAAACGGTTTTACCATCCATCCCGTGGCTCCTGCAGCCTTACCCTTGGCTTTCATATCATCACCTGCCTCAGTGGTAAGCATTACAATGGGTGTCGCCTTAAAACTAGCGAGACCGCGTAGAGACTTAACCAATGTCAAACCGTCCATCCGAGGCATGTTTTGGTCAGTTAGTACAAAGTCGAAACGTGAACCCTTGCATTTGTCTAACGCATCTTGCCCATCTTGCGCCGTGGTTACATTGTAATTTGCTGACTTAAGGGTCATTTCCACCATTTGGCGTATAGACACAGAATCATCTACTATTAGGATGCTTTTACTCATGATTTACTTACCTGTTTAGAGTCGTTTCAAAACCCACGACGTTGTGCTAATACTCAGTCTTGCTGTTAGAAGAGTTCTACATCGCCAGCATCCATCGATGTGGCTGAAACTGGATTGTGATCTGCCTGCCCTTTGTCTGTCAGTGATGCCTGGTAGTTTGCTAAGCTCTCTTTCACTGTTAAGGCACTTTCTGACTTTAAGTTTGCTAACTGTTCGACCACAAATTCGATAATTTCACGGGTATATGTGAGGTTCTGGCCATTGATGTCACCGAACTGCATTCCTCTTATAGCCAAGCCTGTAGCATCTGAAAGTTGCTGACGAATAGCCTCTAATTCACTCGCTCCACGAATATCTGCCTCCGCTTTTCGAATGATGCCTTTTAGCTGCTCGCTAATTGCATCTTTTGCGTTTACCACGTGTGATATATCTTGAGAAGCTACTACTTCGGCCGTTTCTGTTAGCTTGTCGATAAGCGATTTAATATTTTCTATTTGAGTTTTAATCACATCGCTAAACTGTGTAGAGCGGGTAGACAGCGCGCGAACCTCATCTGCGACAACAGCAAATCCACGGCCCGCTTCACCTGCACGGGCTGCTTCGATGGCTGCATTGAGGGCCAATAAATTTGTTTGAGAAGAAATGTCATCAATGCCGCTTAACGCTTCAATCACGGTAGGCATTGCTTGCTGAATAGTTTGAACCTGGGTTTCTAACGCTCTTGTAGAGTTGGTCATTTCGGTTGTTGACGCGATAAATTGCGTTAGAGTGGAATCGGTATCAGAAGCAAATGCGCGCATTTTGTCGGCGTATGCACAGTCGCTATTGTCGTCGTCTCTTAGTAAATTGTTAATACTTGCTTCTTGTTGACCTAACAAGGTTTGTAACGAGATAAATGCATTACTAAGGGTTGCTACTGCATCGCTTTGAGTAGCATAAACATCGTTAATATTCGATGAAGTCACAGACAAAATTTCGCCAGCGTCAGCCACAGTATCAACAAGGATATTGGTAGTTTTATCGTTTTCTTGTGAAGGACTATTAAAAGAATTTGACGTTGTTGAACACTCCGCTTGGTGGTTCGAAGAAGGTAACTCACCGGCGCTCGATACTCTAGTCACCACAAAAAGTAAGAAAAGAACGCACACAGAACTAAGCGCTAGGGCAAGGTGTGCATTGGCAGTAAAAGATAGCCCCCAACTTGCTAACATCATAAGAAAAGCAACGACAAAGGCAGTGCTTCTGCGTGAAAGAAAATTGTTTAGATAATTGACTGCTATGGCGACCACAACTACACCTCAATGGTTACACAGGATTAACCCCTGTACAAAACTCAGGCAAAGTATGAACTATTTTTAACCATCCTCAATTATACTTTTGAACACTTTGTACATTTTATTACTTTGGTGACATTTGCGACATTTTGTAACGAATTGTTTTAATTGCGAATTTAAAAAATCCAGAAAGTAAAGGTATGAGCTGTCGAGTAACTATTGAGAGGTGAATAACGTAAGAAGAGAGGAATACAGCCTGTAATTTATATAAAGTAGTAGGTTGGGGCTTTGTTTAAAGTCGACTACCGGCCCCCAGAGATTCAAGCGTATCTAAAATTTTATCAGATAAATCTTCTAATCGTTTAACGTAACTGGCGGCCCCCATTTCTATTGCGACCTTGGGCATGCCAAAAATGACGCAGGTTTTTTCGTCCTGACAAAAGGTTACAGAGCCCTTGCTATGCATGCTCTTGAGCCCGGCGGCCCCATCGCGCCCCATACCAGTAAGCAACACACCCACCGCGTTTGCACCGGCATGCTCAGCTAATGAATTAAACATGACGTCAACCGAGGGCTTGTGCCCCGACACCTTAGGGCCATCATCAAGGGTTAAGCAGTAATCGGCACCACTTCGCTCTACTTTCAAATGCTTATTCCCTGGCGCTAGATAGGCAAAGCCTGGTAACAAGCGTTCTCCCCCCTGCGCTTCTCTTACGGTTATTTCGCAGAGACTATCAAGCCGCTTGGCATAGGTGGTAGTGAAGCCCGGTGGCATATGTTGGGAAATAATAGTTGCTGGAGCATTGCGAGGAAAATGCATGATGACATCTTTGATCGCCTCTGTTCCCCCTGTAGACGCCCCTATACCAATTAGCTTTTCAGTGCCGGTGTAGCGCATGGAAGCATGCTTAGTGCAGCGGGTTTCGGTGGGATGGCTTAACTTGGAGTGAGCGGCTGCTTTTATCTTTTCAACAATAATTACGGCATATTCGGTCATACCTTGCGCCACACCTAGCTTTGGCTTTGCCATGAAGTCGACTGCTCCCAACTCCAATGCGCGTAAGGTTGCATCAGCACCTCGCTCAGTAAGCGTAGAAATCATCACCACTGGGGTCGGCATCGCCTTCATCATCACTTCTAAAAAACGAAGTCCATCTACCTTTGGCATTTCAATGTCTAGGGTGATAACGTCGGGTCTAAACTCTTGTACCATCCGCTTGGCTACGTAGGCATCGGGCGCTGCGCCAACCAGTGACAACCCTGGCGCTTTAGCGACGATTTCTGACAAAATTTGTCTTATTAAGGCAGAATCGTCAACGACGAGAACTTTTATAGGCATGTGACTGTTCCGAAAATGACATAACGCTCGTTTTCGCTTGCTTAGAAAGCAATACGCGATGCGTAGATTCACGCTCGTAAAGCGTTGCATTGTTAAACTCGCGAATTCGCTTCATATAAACTTTTCCGTCAGCCGGAAAATAATAGATTTTGCGTGCATAGGTAGACATTAAATCGCTGCTTATGAGCGGGATATTTGCATTATCCAAATACTCTAAAACAAACTCTGCATTTACTCGCCCAATGTCTTGCTGCACAAAGCCTGGCAACACCTTTCCGCCACCAAACGCTTTAGCCACCAGCTTGTTACGTCGTGCTCCTAAATGAACAAGCTGATCTATCAACATATTCATAGCATGCACGCCATACTTTGTTGCTAAGCAAGTGTCGAGGTCTGTAGTGAAATTAAGCTCTGGCAACATGAAGTGGTTCATGCCCCCAATTTTCTTTTCTTGATCAAAAATGCACGCCGCAACACACGAACCAAGGATAGTTACCAAAGCTTTGTCTGCGGCAGTAACATAGTATTGCCCTGGTAGAAGTTTCACGGCTTCTTTTTGGAGGCGGTTATCAAAATACCGTATGGGATTTTCATCCTGACTCATACTACAAATTCCCTTTAAACAACCGGCCGATAAATGGTTTTCCCCATGGGTGCGACCAATTCAGGATACATAGTAAAGTTCTCAGAATGCCCTGCTACATACATACCGTCACTACACATCAACTTCACCATACGCGCTAAAATTTTACGCTGCGTAGATCGGTCGAAGTAGATCATGACATTGCGGCAAAAAATTACGTCTATTGGCGCATCTAGGCCCCAGTTGGGCGACATTAAATTAAGTGGTTTGAACTGCACCATTTTTCGTAATTCATCCACCACCCTTACTCTAGTAGTTTGTGCCCCTTTTCCTTTGTAGAAAAATTGCTTTTTATAGTTGTAAGAAAGCTGGCTAATACTGTTCTGGGCATACACGCCTTCGCGAGCCTTTTGCAACACTTTACTGTCAATGTCTGTGGCGAGTATTTCCACGTTGGGAGCAAAAGAGCCAACACCGAGGCTACCGTCATCGCAATGCTATAAGGCTCTTCGCCAGTACTGCTCGCCGCGCACCAAATACGTTTGGTTTGAGGTCGCTTTCGAAGAAAATCAGCCAATGCTTCAAAATGGTGAGGCTCTCTAAAGAATGCCGTTAGGTTAGTGGTGAGCGCATTAATGAAGTGTTCCATTTCATCGTCACAGCTTCCAACGTAAGCTAAATATTCTTTGAAGCTATTTATTTCGAGCGTGCGCAACCGCCTCGCAAGACGGCTATAAACCATCGCGTCTTTAGAGTCGGCTAGGTTAATCCCAGCTTGTTTGAAAAGCAGACCTTTTACCCGCTCGAAGTCTCTTCGGCTATATGAAAACTCCCTTTGCGCATCCGTACTTTGTATGGCTGACATACACTAAAATGCCTCCCAATCCGACGCATCAGGCGCGGCTGGATTCAGCGCTTTAATTCGCTGCTTTGGCACTTCGCGCTCTTTGGGTAATGCATGACTACCATTTAACGAACGAGCGTAAGAGACCTGTTCGGGCTTTCGATTGTTTCCTACTTTGAAAACTGATACCCGCTGCGCAAGTTCACCTGACTGCTGCCGCATACTGTCAGCGGCCGCCGCTGCCTGTTCAACTAAGGCAGCATTTTGCTGGGTCATTTCGTCCATTTGAACTACGGCATTACTCACTTCCTGAATGCCTGTGGCTTGCTCAGATGATGCCGCAGCAATTTCAGACATAATGTCGTTAACGCGCTTTATGGCAGTGACAATATTGGCCATGGTTTCACCAGACTTGTTCACCAATACGTTGCCATCGCCAATTTTATCAACCGATGCTGAAATTAACGCCTTAATGTCTTTTGCCGCCTCTGCAGAGCGCTGGGCCAGTGTCCTTACTTCAGAGGCAACAACCGCAAATCCGCGCCCTTGCTCGCCCGCTCTTGCTGCTTCAACAGCAGCATTTAGTGCAAGTATGTTGGTTTGAAAAGCAATGCCGTCAATTACACCGATAATGTCGGAAATACGCTGGGCAGAGTCATTTATTTCACCCATGGTATGCACCACTTGTTCAATAACTTTGCCGCCCTCGGACGCCACATCCGACGCTTGACTAGCCAACCCTTTCGCTTGGTCAGCATTTTCTGCATTTAGCTTCACCGTGCCCGTTAGCTCTTCCATTGCAGAGGCAGTTTCTTCTAGGCTGGAAGCTTGCTGCTCGGTACGACTAGACAGGTCGGCGTTACCCGTAGCTATTTCATTGGAAGCAGTATCTATGGTTTCAACGGCAGTGTGAATTTTCACAATGGTATCGCGCAATTCATCAATAAAGTGATTAATAGATTCGCCAAGCACTTTAAAGTCGCCATCTAGTGGCTCATCTATCGTTTTCAGTAAATCGCCGTCGGTCAGGCTCGCCATAATAGATTTGATACTTTCTACTGCTAAGGTTCTACCCGTAACATCTGTTGCGTACTTCACTACCCTAAATGGCTTGCCGTTTTGGTCTAAAATAGGGTTGTAAGAGGCTTGTATATAAACTGGCTTTCCTAGTTTATTTAAACGTTTATATTCTCCGCTAGCATAAATGCCTTGTCGCAACTGATCCCAGAATGCCGCGTATTCAGGGCTATTTTTAAAGGCAGGATCTACAAAAATGCTGTGGTGCTTACCTTTTACTTCATCAAGGGTGTAGCCCATCGCGGCTAAAAAGTTACTGTTCGCATTTAAGATTACGCCTTCAAGATCAAATTCGATAACAGCTTGAGACTTACTTATGGCGTTCAACTGGCCTTCAAAGTAGGCGTTTTTCAGTTTATCTTCTGTAATATTGGTTGCGTACTTTACTACCCTAAACGGGGTGCCGTTCATGTCTTCTATTGGGTTATAAGATGCTTGAATCCAAACGCTATTACCCGATTTACTTATACGCTTAAATTCGCCAGAGAAGAATTTGCCTTCTTTGAGTTCAGACCAAAAACGTTGATATGACTCTGTTTGTCTGTTTTCCTCATCAACAAATAGTTGGTGATGTTTACCTTTAATTTCGTCTAGGCGGTAACCCATTGTGTTCAAGAAGTTGTCATTAGCGGTAATGATGTTGCCGTCTACATCAAACTCGATGACCGCCTGAGATTTACTGATAGCGTTGATTTGCCCTTCGAAATACGCGTTTCTTAGCTTATCTTGTGTTATGTCGGTGGCAAATTTAACCACTTTAAACGGCTTGCCTGTACTGTCAAAAATGGGATTGTAAGACGCGCGGATCCATATTTCTTTGCCGCCTTTTGCAAGGCGTTTGTATTCACCCTCGGTGTGCTCTCCTGCTTTTAAACTCTGCCAAAAAGCGGCGTATTCCGCACTTAGCTTATACCTTGGGGCGACAAACATACTGTGATGCTGTCCTTTAATTTCTGACAAGCTATAGCCCATTGCGGAAAGAAAGTTTTCGTTGGCGTTTAAAATATTTCCCTCTAGATCGAACTCGATTACGGCTTGGGATTTATTAATGGCGGTAATTTGCCCTTCGAAATCTGCATTTTTCTGCTTTTGCGCTGTAATGTCAGAGGCAAATTTAATGATGTAATCCACCTCTCCGTTGTCGTCAAACACAGGGTTATAGGTAGCTTGGATCCATACCTCGTCGCCTTGCTTATTGATTCTGCAAAACTCACCGCTGTGTACGTCTCCGCTTTTTAGCTTTGCCCAAAACTCTTTATACTCATCACTTTGTGCGTAGTCACTGTCTACAAAAATACGATGGTGCTTTCCTACGACTTCAGCCTCGCTATAACCCATGGCGGATAGAAAGTTATCGTTAGCCGATAATATTTCCCCATCCGTAGTAAAGGAGATCACAGCTTGGCTTCGCATAATGGCATCGACCATGCCTTTGTGACGTTTGTTTTCTGTGTTGTCCTGCCACTGCGTAACGAAAAGCTGAGTGCCGTTTTCGTCCGCTGTTATTGAAGATGCACTTACGCAAAAGCTATGATCAGCAAGTGAAACAAGCTGCTTGTCACCACCTGTAGAATGGGTGAGTAAATAAGACGGATTTTCTGCAGTGCTTGCCCTGACAGTAATATCGTCAATGTGCTTTCCTGATAATGTGGATTCGCCACCGCCGACAGAAAAGTCTTTAGAGTAGGCTTTTGCCATATGCAGGAATGCCGGTGTGCAGTAGTGTATGACCCCAGACTTGTCGATAACCAACAAGTTTGAGGCGCTAGCCTTTAAAATATTCGACTTTAATAGCGCGTCGTGCTTCGCTATTTTTAATTCTTCGCCGTTAAGAAAATTAAATACGCCCATAACTAATATTTTCCATTTTCAGGTGTTTGTATTTAGTGAAGGACCTAGTAACTACGCGTCGTCGTTAACGCTATCAGGTGCAACTAAACCCAGCTCTTCGCTGGTTATTAAGCTCTCAATGTTCACCAGAATGACCATGTTTTCATCCACATCGGCTAGGCCGTGTAGATATCTGCTGTCAAAGGCTACGCCAAACTCTGGTGGCGGAAGTACTTGCTCTTCAGACAAGCGAATAACATCGGATACACCATCTACCACGATGCCAACAATGCGCTCTTGAATGTTTAGCATTATTACTATTGTGAAGTCGTTATATGTGGCCTCGCCGACGTTAAACTTAATACGCAAATCCACGATAGGAACTATGTCACCACGTAAATTAATTACGCCTTTGATAAACGCCGGCGCATTCGCAATTTTGGTAACTTGTTCGTACCCTCTGATTTCCTTCACTGTTGTTATGTCCAGGGCGTAATGCTCATCGCCAAGCACGAAACTTAAGTATTCTTTGTCTTGTCCGCCAGTAACCGCTTGATGCAAGGCAGTTTCACTCATGAAAGTAACTCCTCTATTTGGCCGGAGGTATAGGTTGTAGCGATGGAGTCTGCATCGATGATAAGTGCGACTTTTCCGTCACCCATAATGGTTGCCCCCGCTATTCCAGCCACTTTACGGTAGTGTTCCTCTAAACTTTTAATTACCACCTGCTGCTGACCCACTAGCGCATCTACCAAAATACCAAAGCGCTTTTTACTGCTTTCTAGTAACACCACTATGCCTTCTGTAGGAGAAAGTGCGGCATCCTCTACTTCCATAAAGTCGTAAAGAGGCACTAAAGGCCAATATTGGTCTCGAATATAAAGTACGGTGTCGTTACCCAAGGTTTTAAGCTGCTGCTTTGTAGGTTGGAAAGATTCAATAATATTTAAAAGAGGAACAACAAAGATTTGCTTACCTACTGACACACACATGCCGTCAACAATGGCAAGCGTAAGCGGCAGGTGGATGAAGAAAGCTGAGCCTTCACCTGCACTCGATTCAATATCAATGCGTCCGCCAATTGATTCAATATTGCGGCGCACCACATCCATACCAACACCTCTTCCCGATACGTCAGTAATAGCTTCAGCGGTTGAAAAACCAGGCTGGAAAATCAACTGCCACACTTCTGAATCTGGCATGTCATCTGACACGGTAAGCCCGTTGCTACGCGCTTTATCAAGAATTTTATCGCGATGAAGGCCACCACCATCGTCAATAATACTGATGATAATACTGCCGCCCTTTTGCTCGGCACTTAAGATAACCGTGCCCTTTTCCGGCTTGCCGGCAGCCGTACGCTTTTCTGGTATTTCGATGCCATGATCAATGCTATTGCGCACTAAGTGAGTAAGCGGGTCGACAATCTTTTCAATTAGGCTTTTATCGATTTCCGTACTGCCACCTTGAAGTACCAGTTCAACCTGTTTACCCAACTTTCCTGCTAGGTCTCTTACTAAACGGGGGAAGCGATTGAAAGTTGCAGTTAGCGGAAGCATGCGCATAGACATGACCGACTCTTGAATTTCTCGAGTGTTGCGCTGTAACTCATCAATAGCTAGCTGTAGCCGCTCGCCAACTTGCCCATCAACATCTTGGCCTATCATGGAAAGCATTGACTGGGTGATTACCAGTTCGCCCACCAAGTTAACCATAGCATCAATTTTCGTGGTATCTACCCGAATTGAAGCCGACTCTCGAGCAGTGCTTTTTTTGGCAGAAGGTTTAGTTTTCTTTTTAGCCGTTGCAGGCGTAGAGCCAGCCCCAGTTTGTGGTGCTTTAACACCGTTAGATGTTGTTGCCGAATTTTGAGAGGTCTTGGCGCTTTGCCTTTGCTGGTCGTTAGTTGTGTTTACTGCAGTATTTATGTGGCGAGCCGAAGGTACGTCTTCGAAAAAGCCAAAGCCTTGGCTTTCAGCTTTTCCGGCTTCTGATTTTTCCGCTTGAGACTCGACAAGATTACTTGGGGTTTCTTCATCGTCAAAGAACCCAAAACCTTCATCAGCTTGTGGTGACGATTGGGTAGTTTCGCTATCTTGAAGTTCGCGGTTATCAGATACGTCATCAAAAAATCCAAAGCCATCATCTTCTGCTTCGCTGCTTTCGCTAGATTGATTGTGAACTGGCTCTTCATCGAAAAAGCCAAAACCGTCGTCAGTAGCTGAACTAGCCTCAGAAGGCTCATCTTCAAAGAAGCCAAAGCTGTCATCTTTTGCACTTTCGGTTTGTGTACTTAAGCTCCCTTCTTTGTCTGTTCCATCCGGTGTAAGTTCAGTACTTTGCCCATTAATGACGTTGTTTAATATTTTGATGCGCTCGTCGATGCCTTCTTGAGGAATTTCAGTTTCATCGCGATAAGCATTTAGGGTGTCTTTTAAAACGTCGAGAGTTTCTAAAAGCACATTGACAATATCAGCGGTTACACTGAGTTCATTGTTACGGGCTTTATCTAATAAGTTCTCCATCACATGGGTTAAATTCATCAACGCATCAAAGCCGAAGATACCGCTGCCGCCCTTGATGGAATGAGCAGCGCGAAAAATACTATTTAGTTCTTCAGGTTCGGGAGAATCGACGTCCAAGCTCATCAATAGCTGTTCCATATCGTCGAGATGCTCGTCGCTCTCGTCGAAAAATACGCTATGGAACTGTTCAATATCGATGGACATTCTGAATCCTTCCAGACTTAAGGTATTAGAAGATGGGCTTAACCTAAGACGCGCTTAGTGACATCAAGAAGTTTGTTTGGATCAAAAGGTTTTACCATCCATCCGGTAGCGCCAGCGGCCTTTCCTTTCGCTTTCATATCATCACCCGCTTCTGTGGTAAGCATAACGACTGGCGTTCTGCTATATGCCCCTAATCCACGCAAATTTTTAATAAGCGTAAGTCCATCCATACGAGGCATATTCTGATCGGTTAATACAAAGTTGAACTGCTCACTCTTGCATTTATCGAGCGCTTCTTGCCCATCTTGGGCTGTGGTGACCGTATATCCGGCCCCCTTTAACGTCATCTCTACCATTTGACGAATCGACACAGAATCGTCGACAACTAAAATGTGTTTGCTCATATGCTCACTTCTCCAAAGTAGGTCATTTCTGACTGCTATTCCTGTTCCTTTCTTAGCTTAGAACAATTCCACCTCACCCGCGTCCATCGACGTTGCAGACACGGGGTTGTGGTCATTTTTGCCTTTCGCAGCGAGCCCCTTCTGGTACTCATTTAATTCGCTAATGAAACTCTCAATATTGCCGGCTTTCAACGTTGCCAACTGCTCTAAAATGAACTTGATCATATCTTGGGTATACTGAATATGCTGACCATTGATATCGCCGAACTGCATACCTCGGATAGCCGCATTTATCGACTCATCAAGCTGAGACCCTATATCTTCAATTTGTTTTGTAGTAACAAGGTCCGCTTCCGCTTTCGTGATAATTTCTGACAACTGATCGCTGATGTGAGACTTTGCATTTACAACTTGAGATATATCTTGCGAGGCAACAAATTCTGCGGTGTCGGTAAGCTTGTCTACCAAATTGCGAATGTTCTCTACTTGGGTTTTTATTACGTCACTAAATTGGGTGGAACGAGTTGATAATGCGCGCACTTCATCAGCAACAACAGCAAAACCTCGGCCTGCCTCACCTGCCCTTGCAGCTTCTATTGCAGCGTTTAGGGCCAATAAGTTGGTTTGCGCGGCAATATCATCAATACCGCTAAGTGCATCTATCACCGTTGGCATAGCCTGCTGAATGGTTTGAACTTGCTCCATTAGATGCTTTGTTGATGAGGACATTTGCTCGGTTGAATCGATAAACTGCGTCAAGGTTCCATCAGTTTCTTGTGCAAAAGAACGCATTCGTTCTGAGTAAGACTGTGTTTGAGTAGCATCAACGCTCAGTAACGCATCAATACATTGTATCTGTTGTGCAACAAGTGCCTTTAAACTATTAAAAGCGTGAGACAATGTTTCAACCGCATCGTCTTGAGTAGACTTAATCGAAGACAGATTGCTATCGCAAGTATTCAATGACAGTGAAAGCTCTTCACCTGCTTGTTTAATGTCAGCGCTACTCGTTTGTTCGCCCTGCTCCAGAGGTTCGTTATTGGGATAAACCTCGTCATCACCCGTGCTCCTTGCATAACCAAAAGCACTAAATACAACTACGCCTGTTAGTACCGCAAGTGCAGTGAGCGCAGACACAAAAAAGAATAATGCCCAAGAAGCTGCAACCCCTACTCCACAGAGTACAAATATGCTTTTTAAAGCCCCTTGTTGCGTTGAAGGTAAGTTGTTAAATGACAAAAACCTCTCCTTTGAAAAAACACCAAGACTAAACACACTAATAGCGCTTTCTCATATTTAAGCACGTTACTTATAAGTGAATTACAAAACGTGGCGCACGTCATAGCGTGCGCCAGTAGACAAGATAACCCTTCGTGAAAGCGTCATAACGTGTTCAACCAAAATAGGTAACAACGTTATACTTAGTTATCTTTCAAATATGATGTAAGCGTAGTACCCATTTTGAAAAGTAGGCAAGAACATGTATGAGTTTTTTATAAAAAAAGCGTTTTAGTCGCTATTTGTGTCTAACTTGCTAAGAAGTGTTGAAAATAGTGTTGATGATAAAGCGCCAATAGATATGCACACTGCCACGGCTGAGAAAATAAAAAACACCAGGTTTAGATTTACAGGAAGAAAGTCGATAATCGACGTAAAAAATTGACCAGCGAAGACTGCCATCGCAAAGAAAGAGAGATTTTTACCTCGATTTCCCTCATGGCTTATTTCTACAGTAGCATGATTTAAAAGCGGTATAGATAAACCAAAGCCGAGCCCTGCAAACACAGACGCTAGCACTATGGCGGTTGTTTCACTAAACGTACCGAAAAGAAACAGCGCTACGCCAAAACAAAGAAATGAAAGGGCAAGTGTATTTTTTTCTGTAATTGCTTTAACAAATTGGGGCAATAACAAAGCTGCAACGACAGCAACCAGCGATATAAACGACAAGATATAGCCGATATTTGCTTCTGAGTAGCCAAGAGCTTCAAGGTGTTGAGGTAAAGAAACAACCATACTGAAAAATAGCGTCATCGCACATATGGCAAAACTAAGAATTGATTTAATACCGGTAAAAAACGAAGCAACATTTTTCGCTTTTGGGCTGTCAGAGTTGTTCTTTGGCGCTGTTAATTTGCTATTACTTGGCACAGAAAAAGTAAGTAGCAGCCCACATACCGCTGCAATGCCGTACAGTAAAAACGCCGCTTTCCAATGAGCCTGCGCAAGTAACCCTCCAATAAATAGAAAGATTACGCCACCGAGTTCAATAGCCATTCCTTGTTTTGCAATCATTTTTAACCGCGCTTCACCACTGTACCATTGCGAAATAAGAGCGGTTCCTGAGGCCATAATACCGGCAGCGAAAGCTCCCAATATAATGCGGTTTGTAGCAATGACAGCTTCATTGTTAAGCAATACAACAAATACACCAACTACGCCATAGCTCCACAAGCTAAACAACAGCGTTTTTCTTGCCCCGTGTTTATCTATCCATCGCCCAAAAAGCGGAGCGAAAATGATAGCTCCGAGCGCGGGCAGTGTAATTAGTAATGATGGATATTGAGTAAAGTGCAGCCCTTTTGCGATGGGAATGAGCCCAGGCGCAACAGCTGCTCCAACCATAATTGTAAGGGTGGCGCATAAGAGTAATGTAAATTCGCCAGTGCGCGAAAGGCGATTAGAGGCTTTCATAAAGTGCTCCCTTTCTAGTTAAACTGGCCTGCAATGCTAACTTCTTGCTAGCAATCCTTTAAATGATATTATTCAACCTCGCTAATCTCGAAATGGCATAAATTATGAACTTCAAGCATCTTAAAACCTTTATTGAAGTCGCGCAGTGCAAGAGTTTTTCAACCGCGGCTACTCGGCTACACACAGTGCAAAGCGCAATAAGCCGCCACATTAATGCGCTGGAAGAAGATTTAGAGGTGACCTTGCTTTTACGCAATACACGCACCGTGGAGCTAACTGAGGTGGGAGAAAACTTCCTTCTCCATGCGCAAGCCATTGTTAAACACTGCCGTGATGCCAAAGAAGATGCGAAATTGATACAAAGCGGGCGAAAAGGATTACTGAGAATTGGCTACCTTAGTTCTGCCAGCGCTCACTTTTTGCCAGACATGTTGCGGCAGTTTTCAAAGCAACACAAAAACGTAAAAGTAAAAATTAATGAAATGACGGTTGCCGAGCAACTTCAGGCCCTTAGCGAAAACGCCATTGATATTGGTTTTTCCCGTCCCATTCCTGATGCTTACAAACCACTGCTTGAAGAAAAACGTGTGGCTTACGATCCAATCCAAGCCGTAGTTTCAGATAGACACGAACTACACACGTTAGATGAAGTTTCACCTGATATTGTAAAAAAATACCCGCTAATATTATTTTCCAGAGCTCATGCAACCAATCAGTTCGACAACATTATGGCTTTGTTTTACGAGAGAAACTTAAGTGTTGATGTAGTAAGTGAACCTCATTCCATGCAGGCTTTATTAACAGAAGTTGCCAGTAGCAACTGTGTAGCACTTGCTCCTAGCTGCATTCAAAACTTACAAACAAACGGCTGCAAATTTATTCCTTTAAACCCAGGCATGCATGTAGAACTTTGTATGCACTGGTCTACTCAAGCATCGGCTACTACCAACGCTTGGTTAACTTGGTATAAAGAGAACGAAGAGTCATTTAGGCTATAAATACATCTATGCATTTATAAGATAAGCGAAGCACATTAATATCATTTCTAGTATAGATTGAGGGCACGTACAATTTTTCCATCAATAAGATACGGGAGATTGTCTTGCAGCCCTCTTTTTCAGAACTCACCAAAAAACAGCTTTTTCTATTAGCGTGTGCCGTTGCCGCTACTGCAGCTAACCTTTATTACACCCAACCTATATTGCCTCTTATAGGCGCAAGCTTAGGTGTTAAAGAAAGCGCGCTTGGTGTTATTCCCGCTCTTGCACAAATAGGCTACGCGGCAGCGATTATCTTTATCTCACCTTTAGGCGATGTCTTAGCAAGGCGCAAAATTATTGTTGTGCTCTCGGTATTGCTTATTGTTGGAGCGTGCATCGCTTCAGTTTCCAGTCATATCGTAATGCTTGGCGTAGCGTGCGTGTTAATTGGCTTAAGTGCCAATATTACTCAGCAAATCATTCCCCTGGTGGCGTCGATGATGGGTGCCGATAAAAAAGGGCCAGCCATTGCGACCGTTATGACGGGGCTTACCCTAGGCATTTTGCTCTCTCGTACCATTAGCGGCACAATAGCGACTCACTTCGGATGGCGCGCTGTTTTTGTAATGTCTGCGCTATTGGCTAGCTTGGTTGGGCTTATGTTGTATTTCATTTTGCCTAACCAAAAACCTAACCTTTCTATGTCATATACGTCGCTACTAAAAAGCTTGCTGCAACTTTTTAAGAAATATAAGACACTTCGAAAGGCTACCTATACTGGCATGATTTGGTTTGCTGCTTTTAACGCATTATGGGCTACATTAGCACTACACGTTAGCGAAGCTCCCTTCTATTTTAACGCCCAACAAGCCGGTATGTTCGGCCTAGTCGCTTTAGCTGGTGTCGCAGGCGCTAAATTAGCAGGTAAATGGGTAAATAAATTGGGAGCGACCCAAAGCGTTACCTATTCAGTTTTAGTTATCATCGCAGGGTTTGCTCTTTCCATATTCACAGAGAACCTGCTTTGGGGCTTAGTTGCAAGTATCGTACTTATCGATTTTGGTGTTTTTAGCGCCCAAGTAGCTAACCAAGTAAGAGTCTTTTCCATAGACGTAGAAGCACAAAGCCGTGTGAACAGTGTATATATGCTGGGCTATTACATTGGCGGTGCTGTAGGTTCATCTGCAGGCGTGAAGCTTTATTCCCAATTTGGGTGGAACGGCGTTTCAGCCATTGCGTGCGGTGCTTTAATTGCGGGTCTTATTATTAACAGAGTGAAGTAGTATTAAGGGTGACTATGCTCAAGCCACGCTTTATGCGCTTGATGTAACGCATGACTAAGTAACGCTCCAACAAAAGCCAGATTGATTAAGTGTTTTTTTCGGTCAGTAACGATTCATTCTGCTCTTGTTCTTCTAGCTTCGCCCGTTCAGCTTTAGAAACATAGGCTGGCTTATTGCTTTTATGAAGTTTAGCCTTAGCTTTCTTATCTTTTTTCTTAAGTTTAGTGAAAATTTTCTTACGACGATTCATGCCCTACTCTCTTAATTAGTTTCGCATATTGTCTTTATTATACAGTGTTCTCAACTAAAGCGGCTACACGTGCTTTAAAGAGCACAAACTTCAAATAGGGGAAATGGCTTAAGATCAAAAAAGCCCCGCATTTTCATGCAGGGCTCTTTGAATAATGGTGCCTCGACCCGGGATCGAACCAGGGACACGCGGATTTTCAATGCAAACCCCACTTTTAAACTACTGAAAATAAATGACTTTTAATTTCTTTGCAAATTCTTTGCAAATACAACTCTTTTCTGTTTTACTGGCGCTATGGCAAAACAGACTGAAAGACACGACATAAACGACGAGCTGTATATCTTTAAACAAGATAACAGTGAGCGCTGGTATGCGCGATTTATACTAACCAATCACAAAAAATGGCTCTGTAAATCAACTAAGAAGAAAGATAAAGACGAAGCTATCGCCATGGCACATCGAATCTTCTTAGACCACCAAATTAGACACGAAAATAACACACTAGTCCAAAGTAAGCGATTCAAAGACGTAGCTGACCGCGTCATCGAAAAGCTTGAAGAGCAACTAGAACACGGGGGCGGTAAACGCACCTATAAAGACTATATTCGAGCGTTAGAAAACTACCACATCCCCTACTTTTCGCGTACGTTTATCACCTCAATTGACCAAGAAGAAATATCTAAGTTTGATGAGTGGCGTAAGGGACGAATGAAGAAGTCTCCAGCCTCCTCTACATTATTAACTCACAATGCTGCTCTTCAGCTCGTTTTTAAAGAAGCTATTGAGCAAAAATGGATGATCGCCGCTCAAGTACCTGTTCTTTCCTCGAAAGGTGGAACAGGCACACGTCGTGCGGCTTTTTCTGAAGAAGAGTATGATGTTATCCTCAACGAAATATATGAAAGTGAGCAAAACGCTCATAGTGAAAAGACCCGTCAAATTCGTGAGTTACTATACGATTACTGTGAAATAGCAGTTAATACCGGAATTAGGCCCGGCACGGAGATGGAACACCTAACTTGGAAAGATATCGAGATTAAAACTCAAGGTTCAAAGGCTCAGTTTTTCATCAATGTCTCCAAGGGTAAAACAACAAAATATACGGGGCCGCGTAAAGTAGTTTGCAAACGTGATGTGATAGGAGCCCTAACGAACCTACGAGAACGCTTTCCATTGCGCACACCCAATCAAAAGCTATTTTTGCTAGCAAGTGGCGAGTCCACAAGGCAATTAGGTAAGGCATTTGAGAAAGCTCTTCAAAGTTCCGGATTAAAAGAGTCACCCAGAGGACCTCGAACGCTGTACTCTCTCCGACACACTTACATTACGTGGCAGCTTCTCAACGGAACCAGCATGGACGTAATTACGAACCAATGTGGAACCAGTACAGAAATGATCGAGCAGCACTATAGTCACGTAAAGCCTGAAATGTTTGCCGACGCTTTATCTGGAGTTACTTTTGATAAAAAAGAGCCCAAAGCATTATCTCGGAAGACATTAAATAGACGCGCAAAGACCGCAGAGCGCGACGAAAAACGCTTTAAAGAATGGGCAGAAGAGTACAAAAGGCGCGGATGTATCTAATTCACCTCATGACCATTTGTACCGCGCTAGTCGTGTTTATTTTCAGTCACAGATACAAGGAACGCCTCTGAATCGGATAACTCTTCTAAAATGAGTTCGCGGAATGAAACCACGCTTTTTGGAACAAGTTTTCTGTCGTTCCATACCAAGTAGCCTACACCAGGAGCACATCTGTAGTCAGTCAATACAGGCTTTAACTCTTCACGTGCAGCGTACTGAACTAAGGAACTCGAAGGAATTAAACAAATTCCCATATTCTTTTTAGC
This sequence comes from Alteromonas sp. ALT199, assembly GCF_018619335.1. Classification (GTDB taxonomy): domain Bacteria; phylum Pseudomonadota; class Gammaproteobacteria; order Enterobacterales; family Alteromonadaceae; genus Alteromonas. The sequence continues at coordinate 46,230 of NZ_JAHHDX010000042.1, forward strand.
GGCTTGCGTTACTAATCTCAAACTATCAATAGAATATCGAGAATTCACTGCAATTTTGAATGATTGACCATTTTTCTCTAGCTCCCAATATGGCATCGAATTACCGGCTAAAACACAGTGATTTTTTAAATCCTTGTGGGAAATAGGGCAGCCAAACTCTTCTAAATAGTTGGGAGATGCGGCCAAAGAAAGCTCCGTTGTAAACAGCTTTTTCTGAACTAAAGAAGGGATTGTTGACGGTGTTGTCACAATCGCTAAATCGATGTGGTCTTCCAAATAATGTTGTGTGTTGGAAGAGAACACAATATGTATTCCAACATCCGGATTTTCCTTCATAAACCGTAATGCTAAGTCTTGCAAATAAAAATCAGCAAAAGGTTCTGGGCAAGAAATGTATATATCTCCTGTCAACCCCTTGCAGTCTGTTCCCAGCTCATCCCAAACCTCTCTGAACCGTTCGACCAAGTAGCAATATTTTCTGAAAAACAGTTCTCCTTGTGACGTGAGTTCTAATACCTTAGGTGACCGATGTAGTAACTTTACGCCCAATTTTTCCTCTAATTTATTAACTGACCTAGATAACGTTGCGGCAGATACTTTGTTCTCCATAGAAGCACGAGTGAACCCTCCATGCTCTATTACTAAACAAAAATGATAGATATCGACTAGATTTTTGGACTGCAACTCTTCATTCACTACAAATATGCAATATTAACTTACAGTATTGGTTATTTTTAACTAACTGACAACTAGATACCATTAAGAGTTTATTCCGCTTGAATCGAAGTGTGGGATTTCTCGGATTTTTGGCAAACTTGAGGTTAAAACCTAATGCGAACCCTTTCAATAGTAAAGCAAGTGTACCTTCTCCTGGGTACTTTGATTTTTCTTGTCATGATTAATATTTTTGGAATGTTAGAAATAGCAAAAACTAGCCATTTTACTCATTTGGAAAGGGAGTACTTCGTTGGTTACGCAGTAGCCAATAGAAATTTCAAACTATTAAGTTTACAAAATGAACTATCAGATAAAGAACTTTTACTGATAGACAACCCAACCGACGACTACCGGAAAATGGGACTAATACAAGGTGTAGAGAAAGCACTGGAACAAGCGAACACATGTCTCGATTCAGTTAACATGGGAGAAAAACTTCTGTTTAAATTATTAGGGTTTGGTCGAGCGGTCGACATCTGTGAAGAATCAGTCAACCAGAGTCACTCAATTCTATCAATATTGCATCAAGTTCAACGTAAGCAAACAAGTGTCGTAGAATTAGTCTCACGTCTTAGTCCAATGCTTACAAAAATGAAACAACATTCTGAAGAGTTTTCAGTAATCATTCCTGAGATTCGAGTTTTCGTTACTCGTTTCACTCTTATCCTGAGTATTGCAATTTCGGCGGGACTTTTGGGTGCCTTTTATTTTGTCATCCAAGATTTTAAAAGAGGGCTTGTTTCTTTGCAGCAAGATATGTCGCAAATGGAGAGGGAGAAAAACTTTAATCAAAAAGTTAACATACATAAGGAAGATGAAATAGGTATTGTTGCGTCATCTTTTCAAAGCCTTATCAATGAGTTCAAACTACTTATCAATGAAGTGACAAAGACCAATAAATCGTTGCAAGAAGAGAGTGACAACCTAAAACGTCTGGCAAAAAACTCTAACGCTAGCGTAGACGAACAATTCGAAAAGACAGAACAGGTATCTCTTGCAATCGAGCAAATGACAATAGCTATAAATGAAGTAGCGCAAAACATTAATCAAGTCGCTACAAATATCAAGAGTGTAAATCAAGCTTCAGAAAACGGTCAAAGTGTAGTAATTCATTCGATAGACAAACTCAAGAGCTTGGTTACCGAAGTAAGTGAAGCCTCTATTGTTGTCTCTGAACTCGCCGAAAGCGGTAAGCAAGTCAACCAGGTCCTAGATGTAATCACTCAAATTGCAGATCAGACCAATTTATTAGCGTTAAATGCTGCCATTGAAGCAGCAAGAGCGGGAGAGCACGGAAGAGGATTCGCAGTGGTCTCCGACGAAGTTCGAACTCTAGCCATTAGGACTCAAGAGTCGACACAAGAGATAGCCAAAATTACGGAAAAACTCCGATTGGGTTCAAGTAATGCAGTAGCTGCGATGAAAGCGAGTGTTGAGCAAGCACATGAGACAATGGGAACAGCCGAAGGTTCAGGAGACGTACTAAGGCACATAACCAGTCTTTCTCAGCAGATAGTGGAGAGTGCATCGCAGGTTGCTGTCGCAGCGGAAGAACAAACTCAGGTTCTTAGAGATATAAATGATAACGTTGGAGCTTTATCTAAATCAGGAGCAGCGGCCAAACAAGTAGCTAAAGAAACCGACAGTGCAGCAAAAGTCTTAGATACCAATGTAACGTCGATGACCAAGGTCATTAAAGTATTTAAAGTTTAGGTAGCACACAAAGATTCTAAAAATGAGTAAATATCTAAATTCAGATGATGTATTACGAGAAATTTCAGAAGAGCTTAAGCTTGAATTTGTACCTAAGCTCTTTACATGCTTAGCCGAAAATCCAGATGTCTTATACAGTACATGGAACTTAGTGCGATCGGTGCTTCTAAGAGGGCAAGTCGATCGTTTGACCAAAGAGATGATTTTCGTAATTACCGCAAATGAAAAAAACTGCGACTATTGTGGAATAGCTCATCTAACTTTAGCCAAACATTTAGGACTGTCGCCTGCACTAGCCAAAGGCTTGGGGAGTTCAATAAAACTTGTTGAACCTCAATCGTTAAGGAACATTCTAGTTTTCGCCCAAAAATTAGCCTCAAACGATTTAGGTGGGACAAAAAAAGCAAAAAAGATTCTCATCGATTCTGGCTATAGCTCTGACTATATTCAGGAAATAGTATTGTCTGTGGGCACTGCTTCACTGATGAGTTCCATAGCCAATGGACTAGTGTTAAACGACAAAATCGATGAGAAATTTGCTTCTTCGCTATTGTATTATTAATTTCTAAAACCCAAGACACTTTGGCTGAGCTAAGCTGCGGTAGTGTTCCAATAAGCAAAGCATTCAATTCACTTGGACAAGCAATGATGGGAGCTTTACATTATTGCTCTTGGGTTATTACTTTTTACGTCTATCATAAACGAAAATACCGAGCGAGAAAGCCATTACAACCAAGGTCAATATTGGTGGTTTGGATTGAAACGGCAACACTTCTTTAGGCACATTTGGCGACAAATGTACGAATATAGCGACAGACATAATAGCTAAAGTCAAAAACGTTGCTGTATTAAGTGCAATTTTTGCAGCTTTTTTAGAGATAAACCAATCTTTACTCAATATCAACAAGTATGAGAGACCAGCAGTGATTTCTCCCAACTGTCCAGCAATTCCTGAAAGCTTAGGCAATGGCAATCCGGCTAACTCAATTTGAGAAGCAAACATAGTTGCAAAAGGCTGAAAGAACTTGGCCGTTCCACCTAAAATCATAAAACCGCCCAATAAAGCAATTGCAAAGGTTTGAATTTTATTCCCTTTGCTTGCCTTTGAGCGAGAGATATAAGTTAGGGTTATCAAAGCCATTACGCTAATCAAACCAACTTCCAAAAGAATTTGAGTATTCATAATGTTTATACCTATTTGTATTGCTTAAGGTGGCTTATTCAGGTTGCAGAAGGAATTTAGTGACAAACAATCTAACGATAGGTGCAACTACTGCTAAAAGTAATAATGCGGGTGGTACTACTTGCGCAATAGCCGCTCCCCAAGCACTAAAGAAGTCCGCCCCTAAAGGCAAATTACGATAGGCCATTATCCCGGACATTCCCAATAACATAGTTGGTAGCACCATAGACATCATTAACGGATATTGAAATTTACGTGGAAACTTTTTCATCTTTAACTCCAAAACTATTCACTTAATTTAGTCACTGCAACTAATCGATGAAGTTATTCTAATCGCTCGCCATTCATTCAAAAATAGACAATAATGCATTTTAAGAATACATATATGTAGCCATAGGTTAACTGCAAGTCTGAAGGTGGGAATATGATAAATACAAAACAAATGACTAACTTATATTGGTTTTGCTTATCTGTTGAATCTGGAGGCTTTGCTGCTGCAAGCATCAAAGCTAAAACCTCTGCTCCTACGGTTTCCCGCTCAGTGGCTCATCTTGAAGAGCAACTTAATGAAAAGCTTCTTCATCGAAACGCGAAAAATTTTAGACTTACGAATGCAGGAGAAGAAGTCTACAAAAAGTTTTCTCATGTTTTTGCTCAACTAGATGAACAATGGCTCAGCTTATCAAATAGCCAAGGAGAGCTTACTGGTGATATTCATATCTCTTGCCCAGAGCCTTTTGCTGATTTCTTTTTACAACCGTTAGCTATCGAGTTTATGAAGCAACACCCCAACGTGAACATTTTCGTTCACTTTGCCTCTGATGCTGAAGGTTTTATCGATGAACAAATAGATTTGGCGATTGTTACCATGCCAGCTACATCGCCAAACTTAGTGCAAAAAAGATTATTTGAGGCCGAACTAGCCTTGGCTGCCTCCCCTGAATATTTAAGACACCACCCAGCACCGGATTCGGCAGAAGCACTGCTAGGCCACCAACTATTGGCGGGCAATAATTTTCCTTATTGGCATTTAAAAGAAGAAGGCAAAACGATAAAAATCCCCGTAAAACCTAAGTATGCGATTAACAGCTTACGGTTGAATATTCAGGCAGCTATTGCTGGAGCAGGCATATGCTTATTACCTAAAGTGGCACTAAAGCGTTTAGCAGAAGATAACAAGCTAACTCCAATTTTACCCCAGTTAGAGTGCCCAACTGGAACGGCATACATTGTTTGGACTGACAGAAAAATGGTTTCTTCCCGTGTGGTAACTTTTCGTGATGAAATTTTTAACAATATGAACAAAGGAGCAGAAAACTTGTGGGGCGCTATGTTTCAATAAAAGCTTTTATATCTGCACCGATGCTCTTAATATAAGAACCGAGCTGATTGTGATCGGTTCTTAGCAAGTTACTCAACTAGTGTTTTTAGTGCCTCTTTTAGTTTAAATTCATTCGCTCTTAAACGAACATCTTCAGCTTGGTCTATCCACCGAATAATTCCTTCTTCATCTATTAACAAAGTTGTTGGAATTGCCATAGGTTTATATTTCATCATCATAGGGAAGGGCAAACCAAAGAACGTTTTGCTCGATGCACTTTCACCGCCCAATGCTTTGTGATGTTCCACGCCAAACTGTCGAATTACCGTTAGCTCAGGATCAGACAGTAGCGTATGGCTTAAATGGTCTCTTTCTTGGTGCTTTTTAGCTGATTGAATATCATCATTTGAAATCGCAATGATGTTGACATTATACTCATCAAAAACAGGCTTCATTTCTTCAAACATTTGTAGCTCAGTACTACAGTACGGACACCATGATCCCCGAAAGAACTTTAATAGCGTTCTTTGGCCTATAAGGTGGTTGGCATCAAATACAGTACCATCGATATTCTTAGCTTGAAATTGAGGTACTTTGTCGCCTACTTTTACTTGCAAATTACCCAACGGAGGCTTGGCTTCTTTAAAAGTAACGAAAAATACCGTTGTCATCATTAAAGGCATGGCTGACATTAAAAATACTAGTAATGAGCCACTTGATAATGATTGAACAGTTAGAATGATCGCGATAGTGCTAAGCAATGAACCAATTGCAAGTGCAGTAATAAACAGCACTGGCACTTTCGGTGTTCTGCGCTTTTTAACTTTGGCAAAATACAAGACTGCACCTACCGCTGTAGTCAAAAAGCCGACCAAACTCAATAGTATATCCTCAGACATCTCTTTATTCCCCTTGTTGTACTAGCTCTTGCAATACCTGTTTAAAGGTCTCTTGAGGTTGAGCACCAGTTAGCGCACTAGTGCGATTAAAAACCACTGTTGGTACACCGTTAACACCAAGCTGCCGCCACTGCGTTTGGAGCGTTCTAACTTTTTGTTTGATTTCGTCATTGTTCAGTACCGCTAATGCCTCCTCTTTACTGATACCAACAGCATTAGCTTCTTCCAACAAGATCTCTTGTTTTGCAACATCCTTTTTCTCAGTAAAGAATGCTGAAAACAAACGCATCTTTAAATCCATCTGCTTACCCACACTATGGGCATAATCAAGCAGTATGTGAGCATCAAAGTAGTTAAACTCGAAACCATAATCAGCACCTGCTTGGGTAATATTGGCTCTGGCTCGATCACTATTTTCTTTTTTGAAGAGCCATACTTTCTCGCAACATGGGCACGTAATTCCTTGCCCTCTGCTGGCATATCAGGGTTTAATTCAAAAGGCTGCCACTGTATATGAACTTTACCTTGAGGGCCTAACTCTTCTATTACTGCGTTTAGGTGATTAAAACCAACAATGTACCAAGGGCAAGTAACATCAGAAATAATGTCGAGTTTAATTTTTTAGTCATTATTCAGCGCCAATGGAAAAGCTTGCATCACACAAGCTACTAACAGGTATATTGAAAAGGTTTTACAGACGTTTAGTATCTAATGCACCGTTTAGGATTTTTTGCATCGAAAGTGACATCATTTTTCGAGGGGTTAGGTCAGCCATAAACGCCATAATATTGTTTCTCAAACCCGGCACGGTCAAAACACGTTTACCAACACCTTGTAAACCAACTTTTGCTACTTTCTCTGGCGACCTAGCGGCCATCGGTACTTTTTTCCAATTAACACCGGTGCTAACTGCCATAGGTGTTTGGGTTAACCCCGGAGATAAAATACTGACATCAACGCCCTTTGACTTAAGCTCTCCGTAGAGTGATTGACCAAAGTTTATTACGAATGCCTTTGAGCCAGCATATGTTGAGAAGTAAGGAGAGGCCATTTGACCAAACATGCTTGCAACCAACAAAATTCCGCCTTTACCACGTTCAACCATAGTTTGACTAAAGTGGTGACTTAGCTCCATGGTAGACATCACATTGACTTGCAATAGACGCTTTTCCGCCTCTAAGTCATTCTTTTCAAATGCACCATTGGTTTCTAACCCTGCCGATAGAGCTATCAATCCGATATCGTGGCTAACGGCTTTAATTCTCTCGACACCTTGCTCACTGCTTAGATCAGCGACAATAACATCTGTTTGAACGTTGAAATCATTTTTTAGCTGTAGTGCATAGTCCTTTAATTCTTGTTCTCGTCTTGCAACGAGAACAACATCCATACCATCAGCAGCTAATTGCTTAGCCATCTGCTGACCAATACCAGATGTTGCACCTGTGACCAGTGCCCATCCACCATATTTCTGCTTAAAATCAAAAGACATAATGCTTGATCCTAAAAACTTATCGTCTAGTCACCTCGCCCAAGAGACGAGGTACAATTTGTTTGATTTAGTCTTGGATTATTTAGTCCAAGCAAATTTTGAGAACATAGGGTCTACCGGTGTTTTTGCTACGTGATTAACATAGTTGCTGATTACTTTTTGTGATAAACCAAGAATAATTTCAATCACTTGTTGTTGACTGTAACCAGCAGCGAAAAATGTTTCCATTTGCTCATCAGATACGTTTCCACGCTGACGCACCATAGCTAATGTAAAATCATGCAATGCTTGTAATTTAGCAGTAGGCATTGGTTCGCTGTTACGCAATGCTTCAGTTAATGCAGGATCAACCTTCATTGAATGTGCAATTGCTGTATGAGCAGGTACACAGAAAGTACATTCATGCTCAACATTAATAGTTTGCCAAACAACAGTTAACTCTTCGGCATCAAATGAAGTTGACATAAATAACTCATGTAGCTGTTGGTAAGCTTTTAATGTTTCAGGTGACGCAGCCATAGCTGCGTACAAACCCGGTACAGTTCCCATCTGCTTAACTGCACCTTCTAACATTGCTTTGCTTTTCTCTGGTGCTGTTTCTACTGTGTGAAATGTAAATTTACTCATTCTATTTCTCCAAATATCTTCGGCTAGTACCTAACCTGCCTGTCATGTATATGTGGCGTAATACTTACTGCGCCTCGTCGATATGGTGTACTTTATATCAACTTGAACGATCGTTCAACACTAATTTTGAGCGTTCGTTCAAATAAATGCGAATTTTTACGCTATCTTTCTGAATTAATTAAAAATAAAAATAAAAGGAAATTTTCAAGCAATCCCTTAGTGAGATAATTAGCTATTTATTGCTTTACCTGAACTCGATAGAAACCTATAATTGAACGATTGTTCAAGCGGTCCTTATAGGTAGATGTAATGGTAAAGACAGCAAAATTTGATCGCAAAGATGTGATAGACAAAGCAACTAATCTTTATTGGAAGAAAGGCTTTCACGCTACTACAATGCGTAATTTACAAGATGAGATTGATATGCGCCCTGGAAGCATATATTCGGCATTTGGTAGTAAGGATGGCTTATTTAAAGAAGCACTAAGACATTATACCGATATGGGATTAGCTCAAATGCGAAGTTTTGCAGGGCAAAATAAATCCCCCACCGGTGCGCTGAAAGCATTCGTTAAAGCGCTAGTAATTGATACACAAACTGATGCACCAAATGGTATGTGCATGCTTTCTAAAACCTTAGGGGAATTGACCGAGCAAAATCAAGAGCTTATTGATGTGACTAAGAACCATCTTGGTGAAATCACAAATGAGATGGTCTTAATGATTGAGCAGGCTAAAGCTAATGGCGAAATAGATAAAGCTAAAGATGCCCAAGAACTTGTGGAGCATATTCAAATTCAAATAGCAGGGTTGCGTACATTTGCGAAAATAAATAGTGATAAGCAGCTACTAGACAAAAAAATAGAAGCCATATTTATTAATTACCCTTTTTAGTTTTTATTGTTTATGAGGGAGTGAGCATGCCGCAGAAAGTTATCTTATTCGACATCAATGAGACTGTCTTAAATTTAGGTCAGTTAAAGCCTAAGTTTGAGCAGTACTTTGGAAACGAACTATTCTTGAATACTTGGTTTTCAATGCTGCTACACTCATCCACAGTATGCTTAACAACCAAGGTAAAAACAAACTTTAAAGACTTAGCAGTGGCGAGTTTAAATGCACTCGCTGGTCGGTTAGGTAAATCGTTAACTAGTGAGCAATGTAGCGATGTTATAAGTACATTAGCAAATTTACCTGCGCATGATGATATTAAGCCTGCATTGGTTTTATTGAGGAGTGCGGGTTTCAAGCTTGTTGCTTTCTCAAATTCATCTGAAACTTTACTTAAATCTCAGTTAAAAAATGCTGGATTAACCGAATATTTCGATAACGCAATTTCAGTTGAAAACGCAAAGACTTTTAAGCCATCCGAAGATGCTTATAAATATGCCGTTGAAAAGCTAAATGTCACTTCTCATAACATGACATTGGTGGCCGCCCATGACTGGGATACCCATGGCGCTTTATGCGCTGGATTAAATGCGGCTTTCGTAGACCGATTTAACGCACCATATAATCCGACTTATAAAAAGCCAGCAATTATTGGTAATACAATGGGTGAAATTGTAGATAAGCTGATTGAGTTAAAGTGACTAAATTCAGCGTCTGTTGTGCGCTCTTAGCTGCCTGCCGGATGGCAGTCTAAACTTATTCTTCGAAACTACTATCTATAATTAATTCTTTTATTTTCAAAGCACGCGATAAAGCAATATATCGAATCTCTACTGCTGCCCACCTTTTAGTTCTAGATATGTGGAAAGGTACAATTGGCCGGGTAACGTTCTACCGCTTCCCTCAGCTTCGCAATGACCTTGTAATCGTGGGTTCCATTCGGCTAATATCGATATACTGATTCACTAATGCCATCAACGCGACAAGCCAAACATAAGCTAGCCCCATGCTGCTCTCGCGCATAGTTCACAAGCTCACGCCTTATCGCTGGCTTTACAGCTTTTTTTCAACGATATCTTTGAGGATCCGATGTTCCAGGCTTAAGTCTGCAAACATGGCTTTGAGTTTCTGGTTCTCGTCTTCAAGCTCTTTCAATCGTTTGACTTCAGACGCTTCTATTCCACCGTATTTGGCTTTCCAGTTGTAATAGGTCGCATCAGAAATACCGTACTCACGGCAGACTTCTTTCACCAGTCTGCCTGCTTCCACTTCCTTTAAGATCTTCACGATCTGCGTTTCTGTGTATCGAGATTTTTTCATCAGGAGTTCTCCTTTCTTGGCTCTGTTTACGCCGAAGAACTCTAAAAAGGTATGTAAATACTTTAGGGGGCATAAAATTGGACTCGTTAGGTAACAAACAGATTTTTGTTACATTCTCTAGTTGACACTACACCCTCTAATTTAATATCCAAAAGAAACCTCGCGTAATATTTTCTCGTAAAATTACGCACCAAGCGTAATTCATATTTTTGTGTTCTAATTAACAAAACTGCCTAATGGACATTCATTTCAACCATGGAAAGAAAAAATGGATTACAACCCACACAAACAAAGTCAGTCTTTAGCAACAACTAAGCTTTGTATTGAGCACGCGCTTTCTCACTGTAAATCGCAAAAAGAATTAGCTCTTGAGCTCAACGAGGAGCAAAGCAGAATATCCGAAATGAAAAAGGGCATTACCCGTTTGAGGACAGTAAAAGCGGAAGCGATTTTTGCGAAGTTTGGATATCCTCGAGGCTCCAAAGGTCGATACTTCCCTAGGTCCAAAGCTGTCAAGTCGGCGTCGGAGCTAACGCAGTTGATACAAGCACGTGGAAAATATCTACAAAGCGTAATTCTTCAAGACATTTTGATTATCTATAAAAAGTATTTTTGCACTGCTCAAGATGTTAAAGAGACTAACTCCGAAATTGACCACATTTTTAATGAGTTAATATTTGACCCAGTCTTTTGTGATGCTTCGAATACACTTATTAACGAATACTTCGGCGGCTATAGTGACTTTTGGCACCCAAATACTTTCGAAATTGACGCTTCCAAACTAAGTGAATTAAGTTTATCAAAAGACAGCGTTTACAGAACTCTAGTAGAGAGAATTAAGTCGTTTCAGTTGATTGACGCGTTTGCGTCTTTTGGTCAAGAACACGTAAATCAAGATGATGTATACAAACTTTCCATATTCGTATTGGCTTCAGTAGCCGTTAATCTAACGATGACAGACAAGAGCTACTTTTTAGCAGCTTGGGATTGTACACCTTGCAGATTTGGACATATAGATTATGTATCAGAAGTTTCGGTAAGTGGCATTACGTTGGCTGAGGCAGACTTCTGCGATAACGGGGCTGGAAGGCTAATCTATTTTGGAAAAAAGAAATCTCTTGAGAAACAAAACTGCTTGGAGGCGCTCATATATCAGTTAAAGAAAAAGCTTCCGAACACATCTAAGTACAACTTGATGGAACTACCGCGCCCTCTTTTCTCCGAGTCAGACTTATACTTAAAGTTGGACAGTGTAATTATTGTGTACGATCCCGATACTTCAGTGAGTAAAGTTTGTGTATCGCTTATGCCATCGTTAAATGTAACAGAGAACTCAGGCATGGAAAGACTTAACTTAATATTGCCTGACGTAACTCCAAAAGAGTTAATCGAAGAGGTGCTACCTTTGATAAATCAACTTTCTGACAGTGAAGATTTTCTATGCTGGGAAACAACGGAACACAGCGTTAAATCAAAATTAGCCGAGCTGGGAGTGTTACTTCCAGGCGTCATCACCATCTAGTATCTAATGAACAATATTTTGATACTGTTTTCACTATTTCATAAATCTCAGACTGTTGTTTGGAAAGGTAACGTTAATCTACATTAACGTTACCTATTCGAGTGAAGATAAGAAGTTAGCTTTCCGCTTTTGATTACGATATGTCATGCAAGCGAATAGCGCTCACGTCAGCAGCAAATGTTGAATAATTAAAGGGTTGTAAATCTCTGCCAAGATAGTTGGGTTACGTCAACATGTTGGAGATATACAAGATGAAAACTAAGCTACCTCATATTGGTATTTTTTGGGTCTACAAGTCGACTGTACTTGCTAAGGCGATGCCTTTGAATAGTGCAGAGCCTGATAGCCTTTCACTCTATGACAGTAACTTTAGCCATTTAGTAGAGTGGGAAGAGCATAGAATATACCTTCCGTGTTTTCCTGAGCTCATTGCTGTTGAATATCAAGAAGTCAGCAGGGGTAGAGTAATCTACTCTGGAAACTCAAAGTTCTTTAAAATATATGCAGACAGAAAAGTGGTACAGAGCGTTGAGCTTCAAACCTTGGTATGTGATAAATTTAATCTAATACCGAGTCAATGCACTTGGAAGCTAGACAAGCATTACCGTATCTTTAGTTCATAAAAAGCTTACGAAAAAGTTAAAAAGTCGCTCAGTAAAGAGTACGCAAGCAAATCATAGGGACATGACGTTGAATATATTTGAAGTAATAAACAATAGTATTTCTGATTTTGTAGAAAACCAAGAAAATCAAGCGCTCAAGAGAGGTACAGGCTCTTATTCGATACCGTTTAGAGGCTCTATCTTTGGAGAAGTCGAGACAGCAAAAGTATTAAGTAAGCTCAATACCGAATCAGTCGATGTGATTTGGTTAGGCTCAAATCCTAATGTTCCTGAATCTCTCGACGCTATTTTGACTCCTTCCTCCCCTTCTCACTACGAGGGTTTTGTGCAACAGGCCATGAACGACAATTTCAGCGAAGCGTACAAAAATAGCGAAGGTGCGAATGTCCCATTGTGGGATCCTATTAGCAAGCCAAACAACAAGTGGCAATTCTACTCAGAGATATTCAATAAGCGGTTTGGCGAACACAAAACACTCATGGCTAACATAGTGCTGTGGGGAAGTAAGGATTTCAAAAGCTTCACTTCTCAGTTGGCTAAATACGATAAAGCGCTTTTAGAGAGAGCTATTCAGTTTTCGTACGAGCTGAACAATCAGATAATAGAGTACTTCAAGCCAAAGGTTGTTCTTGTTCCCAAGAGCTTTAATAGCCCATCATCAAAGAATTGGCTGTTACACTCTTCAAACTTGACGGACATACAACATCACGAAGTGAGAGGTAAAGTAACGTTCAAGTTTTCAGTAGGTAAACTGCAAAAAGACGATTTTAAAACAACTGTAATATCAGCCCCCCACCCTTCATACACACCAAGAATTGGTCGTGAATTTAGCGAGTCTGCGCAAAACGCTATCTTCACAGTATTACAAAATTGCTGATACACATTACTCAACACGTCTACAGTACAGTGTTGCTTGCGCCATCTGGCAACACTGTCAACTGTTCAAGAAAATATCTTTGTAGCGCTCAAGCATTTTAATACGTTTAGTCTCTAGAGTGTTAGGAGACAGAATAAGACTGCGAATATTGCACTTCTCTACACCAGATAACGTTCGCTTCCCCATTAGTTTGACTCTATCTTCGATGGGCATTTCAACTAACGAATCGGGAGCAATGATATCAAACTGACTCAAGAAACAAGGCACGCGCTCCATCTCTAGTAGAGAATACTTTTTCGCCGAGTGTTTATATGAATAGACATATGCACTCTCGACCCTAGTTGCATACGATATATTTTTCATTACCGTAAGTGCGTCATCTTCGGTATAAGATCTTTCTTTAAAGATGAGGTCAAATAGCTTCGATACCGGACAGTAAATTTTGTTCTTTATGGTCCCTCCGCACTCAGCTTTAAAAACGTCATAAGTGGCCTGAGTAAACGGTTGCTCTTTACCTCTTATTTTCCAATTAAACTTCTCTTCCTTCCCGAAAAAACTGTTATGAACAATTTGCGGAGCAAAAACATTATGTAATTGAAGTCCATTTTCCATTAACGATATGATAGAGTTTTTTGTCGCGCGTTTACGTTCGTCCCCTAGTAGCGTGTTAAACCAATTAAAAAATTTTGCCAACTCACTATCTCTAAAATAAGAGGGAGTGAAGTCAACTCTAACATGCCTAAAATCAACACCACCATTATTGCTAACTAAATAAATTCTTATCCCTTTTCCTTTTTTAAATTTCAAAACCCAAGAATATTTATAATATTTGTTGCTTGAACCTTTTTCTAAAGTAGAATTTTTAGGACAATCACCAGCGCTTAACCGACTACTTATTTTTAAAGATTTTTCTTTAGATATACCGTATCCAATTGTTAACCTATCAAAATCTGGGTCAACCCATCGAGGATTGTCTAAGTAGCGATAAAAATTATCTGAGTTTCTTTTTAAAAATCCGTCATTACTTACTATGGCACTAAGTGCGCTATCTCTGTCCTCAATTCGTAGTGCCGAATAAAAGTCTTGAATTAACTTTGCATCCTTCTTTTGAGTTTTGGCGTTACTGCACATTGAGTCATTAAGTTTGCATCGGGAACGTAGTTCACGAAACCTCCTTCTACTACAATGATTATTAATGAGATTGTTATTATGTACTGTGGTAGTAGTATAGTTAGTAGTATTAGTTATATTAGTAGTGTACATACTGATAGTTGTGTGCGTGTGTGACATGTATTTAAATTAGTAAACTCACAAAATTTTCCTATTATTTTAAAAAAGATGCCTTACCCCTCAAAAACGCGCTCTAGCCCTGCTAAAACCGCATCCCTACTGCATTTTTACGATATTACATTTTTTAGAGTGAAAGCGTTGCGCAACGC
>NZ_JAHHDX010000010.1 GCF_018619335.1 Alteromonas sp. ALT199
ATGATGCGATCTGCGCGTTTAAAGGTAAGGTTATCTACTTCAACTAAATGATCCATAGTTACTTAAATGTCGACCCTTGACGTAAGATTGAGCCCTTTTTACAAAGCGTTCAATTCACTTAAAAATAATATTAAATGCATATGAGTAAAGTGCGTATTCAATTTCTGTGCCTTAGCACCGAACACTCATAAAGTTTACTGTATAGTTTACTTTTAAGAACTCACAAATTCAAAAAAGTTTACTCACCAGTGTAGTTTTTCTGCTTATTGGCTGGCTCTTATCAATAGACACGCCAAACGGGCCGTGTAATTTGGTGTCATTGTACGCTTTTTCAAGACCCTCGCCAAAGTCAAAAAGTTACAAGTTATGTTCGATTAAGACGAATGTGAGGATTAGCGCGCTGAAGCGTTATAACTTTCTCTTACAGGAACAGCCTGTCAGTAGTTTTTAACATCTTATTTTATGGTTTATTAACCAAAACTGAACGAAAAGGAGAACACATGCTCTCTTCTCTTGATGCTTGAAATTGGTAGAAATTTACGGTGATTAAGCGTATTTGGAAAAAATAAGTGTTGCGAGCATAGGCAAATGGCACTCTTTTTGCGACAATCTAGCGAAATACTTACTATTACAGGTTGTTGTGCTTTTAAACATTGTCATTTTTCTGGTTGGGTTGATTGTTTTAAGTTGGAGTGCAGACCGTTTTGTTTATGGTGCTTCAGCGCTAGCAAAAAACATCGGCATCTCTCCTATGATGATCGGGTTAACGATTGTTGCTATGGGTTCATCGGCACCTGAAATTGTGGTTTCCGCAATTGCCTCTGCAAATGGCAATATGAATACTGCAGTCGGTAACGCGCTTGGTTCGAATATCACTAATATCGCGCTTGTATTAGGTGTAACTGCGTTAGTTAAACCCCTCCTTGTTTCATCTACAACACTAAAACGTGAGCTTCCCGCACTTCTCATTATTTCATTAATTGCTATCGGCTTTATGTTCGATGGCGAATTGAAATCTTACGAAGGGATAATCCTACTAGGGCTATTCATTTTTGTTTTGGCAATGATGGCTTGGTTATCGCTTCAAGTAGATAAAGAAGACCCGCTCGTTGCGGAAACGGCAGATGAAATACCTAAAGACGTTTCTAACACTTCTGCGCTTATATGGATTGGTGTCGGTCTTGTGATACTCCCGCTAAGTGCGCACTTTCTTGTAAACTCAGCGGTAGAAATTGCAAGATATATGGGAATATCTGACTTAGTTATCGGTTTAACTATCATAGCGTTTGGCACCAGCCTCCCTGAGCTAGCTGCAAGCATTGCAGGTGTACTTAAAGGCGAAGATGATTTAGCACTAGGTAATATTATTGGTTCCAATATCTTCAACCTGCTGGCCGTACTCGGTATGCCAGGCTTAATCGCTCCAGGTATTCTCGACCCTAACGTTTATAACCGAGACATGTACGTTATGCTCGGTTTAACTTTACTATTGTTCTTGTTCAGCTTCGATTTAATTGGCAAGCGTACAATATCGAGAACAAATGGATTCATACTTCTGGCTTGCTTTATCGGCTATCAATTTTGGCTATTCGGATAAACATGAATACACAAACTCAGATGCACTATATCGACTCGGCTAAGCGCGTTATCGACATTGAAACGCAGGCCATTGCCAATCTTGCAGAGCGCTTAAACAGTGATTTTATCGCTGCCTGCGATATTCTCTCCAGCTGTAAGGGAAAAGTAGTCGTGAGCGGTATGGGGAAATCTGGGCATATCGGCAATAAAATTGCCGCCACACTAGCAAGCACAGGTACTCCCGCGTTCTTCATGCACCCGGGAGAAGCCAATCATGGCGACTTAGGTATGCTAAGTAAAGGCGATGTCTTATTGGCCATTTCTAATTCTGGTGAAACTAATGAGCTGGTTAATTTATTACCTGTTGTGAAGCGACTTGGTATAAAAGTGGTCGCTATGACCAATAGTGCTGCTAGTTCATTAGGGCAACATGCTGATGTAGTGCTTGATATTAGCGTTGAAAAAGAGGCGTGTTCGCTTGGGCTCGCACCTACTTCAAGTACAACTGCGACACTGGTTATGGGCGATGCTCTTGCGGTAGCGCTACTTGACCAAAAAGGCTTCACATCTGATGACTTTGCGCTATCACACCCAGGTGGAAGTTTAGGCAGAAAGCTATTACTCAAAGTTAATGATATTATGCTAAGTGGCAGAGACATTCCTCTGGTAAACATTAATGCTTCGGTTGCTGAAGCGCTTTTAGAAATATCAAAAAAGGGATTGGGCATGACCGGTGTCATTGCCCCCGATAACACCTTAATAGGCGTCTTTACTGATGGTGATTTGCGACGAATACTCGATGCTCGTATTGATGTACACAATGCAGCCGTAGAAGACGTGATGACCAAAGGCGGCAAAACAACTACCGCAGATCAGCTAGCTGTAGAGGCACTAAATTTGATGGAAACCCATAAGATTAGCGCGTTAATGGTTACTGACGACAAGCATAAACCTATTGGGGCCTTTAACATGCATATGTTACTGAAAGCGGGAGTACTTTAAATGGCGACGACTTTGTATACCGATTTAGACCAAGCGCTTTTTGAGCAGTTAGCGCACATTAAATTACTGGTATGTGACGTGGACGGTGTATTTTCAGACGGCCGCATCTACTTGGGTAACGAAGGAGAAGAGCTAAAAGCCTTTCACACCCGCGACGGATATGGAGTGAAAGCCTTGGTAAGTAATGGTGTGAATGTCGCTGTTATTACGGGGCGACGCTCAGTAATTGTAGAAAACAGGATGAGAGCACTCAACGTTGCGCACATTATTCAGGGTGAAGAAAACAAAGCAGACGCGCTCGACGAGTTGATGAAAAACCTTGAGTTAAGCCCGAGTGAGGTAGCCGCAGTAGGCGACGACATGCCCGATATAGGTATGTATCAACATGTTGCGGTAAGAATTGCGGTCGCCGACGCCCACCCCTTTGTGGCAAAACAAGCGAACTGGACCACTACACTTCCAGGCGGGTTTGGCGCGGTTCGGGAAATATCGGATACCATTTTGCAAGCTAAAGGAGTAGCAAACGAAATTTTCGGAGCAAGTGTATGAGCCAGTTTGGCTTCAACCGTTTAGGTTTAAGCATATCGGCGCTGTTTATCTTAGCAATGCTGATGTACATTCCTACGTGGATGGAAGAGCAGCCTGAAACTAAAGGAAGCAATGAAAATGACGCACTCAAGCCTGCGTACAAGGCCAAAAACTTAACCACAACTTTGTACAATCAAGACGGTGAACTAAATCACAGAGTATTTGCAGAGTCGATGGAGCATTACGACCAGTTGGGCTTTGTTTTATTCCAACAACCGAAGTACACCCTTTACACGGAAAACGCTACATCGCCGTGGGTTGTTACTGCGCAAGAAGGAACGCTTTATAACAACGAGTTGATTCAACTTGAAAACAACGTTGTTATTGAAAATCAAACCAGCGATGATTTTGTTAAAAGTTTATCAACGGAGTATATCCAGATAAATTTAGACACGAAACAAATGACATCTGATCAACCCGTTGAGATACTGGGCACGCAATACCTTATCTTGAGTAATGGGTTTAACGCGAACTTACGCACACAAGAATACGAGCTTTTAGATCATGTACAAACGACTTATTCCCCTAGCAACTAGTCTTATACTTGCCATCGCTAGCGGTGCGGTGCTTGCCAGTGAAGAAGACTTTTCGCAACCCATTAAAATAGGGTCAAATACCCAGTTTATTGACGGTAAGAACAAAACGGCTTTGTATAAAGAAGACGTACTAATTACGCAGGGTTCACTGCAGATCAAAGCCGATGAGGTAGAAGTTATTGCTACTAACGGTAGCGGCCGTGAGATATTCATCGCCCGAGGAAAGCCTGCTAGCTATTCTCAATCGCTTGAAGACGGTACACCGGTATCGGCGAAAGCTAATGAAATTCGCTATGAGGTGGTTAATCGCACTATTTCTCTGGCGGGTAATGCTGAGCTACAGCAAGATACCAGTAAAGTGCAAGGTGATAAAATTACGTTCGATATGATTACTGAGCAATTGCTTGCAACGGGTGGCGCCGGTGAAGATGGTGAAGGTCGTGTAACCACAGTGTTTACCCCTGATACCATTCGCAAAGCGTCGTCTAAGAAAGACAATGAGGACAATAAATAGCAATGGCAACTTTGAGCGCTAAAAACCTTGCTAAGTCGTATAAATCGCGACAGGTTGTTCGCGACGTAAGCCTTTCTGTCTCAACAGGTCAGATTGTCGGCCTTCTTGGCCCAAACGGCGCTGGTAAGACCACTACATTTTATATGATTGTTGGTCTGGTTAACTTAGACAAAGGTAAGATTGAAATCGACGAAAATGAGTTAACTCATCAACCTATGCATGAGCGTGCACGCCGCGGCATAGGCTATCTTCCGCAGGAAGCATCAATTTTCAGAAAGCTCACTGTACATGAAAATATCATGGCCATTTTGCAAACTCGTAAAGATTTAAATTCACAGCAACAAAACGAAGAAGCCGACGCGCTACTTGATGAATTTAATATCAACCATATACGTAATAGTACAGGAATGAGTTTGTCAGGGGGTGAACGCCGTCGCGTTGAAATTGCACGCGCTCTGGCAGCAAATCCACAGTTTATTTTACTAGATGAACCATTTGCTGGTGTTGATCCAATATCAGTTAATGATATAAAGAAGATAATACAACATCTTCGAGATAGGGGTATTGGTATCCTTATCACAGACCATAACGTACGCGAAACATTGGATGTTTGTGAAAAGGCGTATATTGTGAGTCATGGCGAGCTTATTGCGCAAGGAACTGCGGAACAGGTTTTAAGTAATCAAAAAGTAAGGGATGTATACCTAGGCGAACAATTCAGGCTATAGTTATTGTAACCAAATTGTTATTTTTCAGTTTCGCTCTGGTATATTCAATTTAGAGCATTTAAATAAGACGTAGATGAAACCATCTTTACAGCTAAAATTTAGCCAACAACTTACCATGACACCTCAGCTTCAGCAGGCCATCAAGCTGCTGCAGCTTTCTACGCTTGATCTCCAGCAAGAGATACAAGAAGCGCTCGACTCCAATCCACTTTTGGAGGTGGAAGAAGGAAATGATGAGCCACAACTAGAGAAGAACAACATAGACTCCGACGATAGTGCCTCTGAGGCCTCCGCTTCGGCGTCAAGTGATACACTAGAGGCCGGTGATGCATTAGAAAAAAATGATCTTCCCGATGAACTGCCTATCGATAGTACGTGGGATGAATACTACTCAGCTTCTTCTGCTCCTGCACCGGGCCCGTCTAATGATGACGAGCAAATCTTTCAAGGTGAAACCACCGAAGACATTCAAGAGCATCTTCTGTGGCAAATGCGCCTCACCCATTTCTCGGATACTGACCGTGCGATTGCTACAGCGATCATCGACTCTATCGATGAATCGGGATACTTAACTGTCACCCTTGAAGAGATTTTAGAAGCAGTCAACGACGATGATATGGAAGAGCCGATTGAAATGGACGAAATAGAGTGCGTACTTAAACGCATTCAGATGTTCGACCCCATTGGTTCTGGTTCTCGCTCACCTCAAGAATGTCTTATGGTGCAATTGCGTCAGTTTTCAGATGATACGCCTTGGCTTGCTGAAGCGAAGCAACTTATTGAAGATTACTCTGACTTACTGAGCAGCAAAGACTATCGCACGCTTATGCGTAAGAGCCGATTAAAAGAAGATCAGCTGCGCGAAGCTATGCGTTTACTTCAAACCTTGAATCCTCGCCCAGGTAGTGCTTTAGTTACTAAAGAGCCTGAATACGTTATTCCTGATGTCTCAGTAACAAAGAAAAATGGCCGTTGGGTGGTTGAGCTGAACCCTGACAGTCTTCCTAAATTAAGCGTGAACCAACAATACGCTGCAATGAGTCGCCGTGCTAAGAACAGTAGCGATTCACAATTCATCCGCTCACACATGCAAGAGGCCAAGTGGTTTATTAAAAGCTTGGAATCTCGAAATGAAACCTTGATGAAGGTTGCAAATTGTATTGTGCAGCAACAAATGGGCTTTTTTGAGCACGGCCCGGAAATGATGAAACCAATGGTGCTAAATGATGTCGCAGAAATGGTAGATATGCACGAATCCACCATATCGCGTGTGACAACGCAAAAGTATATGCATACGCCACGTGGAATATTCGAGTTGAAGTATTTCTTCTCAAGCCACGTTGCAACCGAGTCTGGTGGAGAGTGTTCATCTACAGCTATTCGTGCATTGATCAAGAAGTTAGTGGCTGCGGAAAATCCTAGCAAGCCGCTAAGTGATAGCAAGATTGCTTTATTGTTGGCCGAGCAAGGCATAAAAGTCGCTCGACGAACAATAGCAAAGTACCGGGAATCGTTATCGATTCCGCCGTCGAACCAACGCAAAAGCCTTATTTAAACGGGCTCAATAATATAAGGAAGACGAAATATGCAAATCAACCTTACTGGTCATCATGTCGAAATCACCGACTCTTTGCGTAATTATGTCGATACGAAGTTCAGCAAACTTGAACGTCACTTTGATCACATTTCTAATGTGCATGTCATCCTGAACGTTGAAAAATTGAATCAAAAAGCCGAAGCGACCGTTCATTTAAGTGGCGCAGAAGTATTCGCATCCTCAGAAAATACCGACATGTATGCGGCGATTGACAGCATGGTTGATAAACTCGACCGGCAGGTAATCAAGCATAAGGAAAAACTGAAAAAACATTAGTAGTTAATTAAGCATGGATATACAAGCCATCGTAAGTCTGGACCGCACCGAGTGTGCGGTTCAGTGCAATAGTAAAAAGCGAATTCTTGAGATCATCGCTGATATCGCTGCCAAGCAAAATGAAAACATCGATCAGGCAACGGTACTTAATAGCTTGATGTCTCGAGAGCGCATGGGCAGTACAGGCATAGGCAATGGTATAGCCTTACCTCACGGCCGACTAGCAGGCCTTGAGAAAGTGATAGCAATTGTTGTAACCAGCACACCAGCTATCGACTTTGACGCTCTTGACGAAAAGCCCGTAGACATATTTTTTGCGCTACTTGTTCCCGAGGAGCAAACTGAAGGACACCTTCAAACGCTAGCTACTGTAGCCGGCAAACTAAGCAACAAAGAAACGATTAAAGCAATACGTCGTGCAACGACAAGCGACGATATTCTATCTGCATTAAGCTAGCTATCGAGCGTCTACTTATCGTAAATAGGCGCTTAATTCGACAACGCGTATGTGATAAAACCAGAATTTAAGGGAGAGTTTAGGTGAAGCTGATCATAATCAGTGGTCGTTCGGGGTCTGGTAAATCTGTCGCACTTCGCGCATTGGAAGATTTAGGTTATTACTGTGTTGATAACATCCCAGTAAACTTACTTCCCACTTTAACTCATACTGTTGTTGATGAATACGATCAGGTTGCTGTAAGTATCGATGTAAGAAACTTACCGAAAAACCCTGACGATTTGGTAGAAATTTTAGACTATCTCCCTTCGTCGTGGTCAATGACCATAGTGTACATTGATGCAAGCGACGACGTTCTGGTAAAGCGCTTTAGCGAAACTCGCCGCCTTCACCCTCTAGCCAAGCTCAATAAATCGTTATCAGAAGCCATTAAAGCCGAGTCGGCATTACTTGCTCCTATTGTAGAACGCGCTGATTTATATTTGGATACAGACAAGCTCACCATACATCAGCTTGCTGAATTAATTCGGGAACGAATTTTAGGTAAAAAGAGTTCTCGTCTAGTACTGGTATTTGAATCGTTTGGCTTTAAACACGGTATTCCTAAAGACGCAGATTATGTTTTTGACGCGCGCTTTTTACCTAACCCTCATTGGGAACCAGACCTTAAGCACCTTACAGGGTTAGATGCACCAGTGGAGGTGTTTTTAGGCTCGCAACCCGTTGTTACCAAGTTTATTTGGCAGATTCAGAACTTAATGACCACCTGGCTACCACATTTAGAGCGTAACAATAGAAGCTATGTGACAGTAGCAATTGGCTGTACTGGCGGACAACATCGCTCTGTCTATATCGCCCAAACCCTGTCGAAAACCTTCGGTGAAATACATCCCGACGTTCAAATTCGACACAGAGAGCTTAATCAATAATGACTATCGAAAAAACGCTTACTATCGTCAACAAACTGGGCTTACACGCCAGAGCAGCAACACAATTAGTTAAACTTGCTAATCAGTTTGATGCTAAGATCATTTTGAAGAAAGGTGATAAAGAAGCAGATGCTAGCAGTGTTTTAGGCCTAATGATGCTTGAGAGCCATCAGGGTGAGCAAGTGGATGTTGTTGTCGATGGCAGTGACGCTGTTGATGCACTCGCTGCTATTGAAGAGCTTATTGAGGGCAAGTTTAACGAAGACGAATAGTTGTTAGCTCTCGGTCCATTGTCGAATTAATAAACAGTTAAAAAAGTTATTCTGATTTCATAAGTAAAACCTACGCATTTATCATGACAGACTTCATATAATTGCGATATTCTACGCCCACTTAGGCTTTATAGCCTGCTTTTTCCATCTTTTAGCTTGTAGGAATAACGCCTTATGGCAGAAGCGCTTGTTTCTAAATACGTGCAAACCCAATTACGCGCACTTAACGCTGCGTTGATTAACGGTCAATTCGTATCTGTACGTAAGCTTCTGCTTGAACTTCCTCCTTCTGACGTCGCTCATATCCTTGAATCTAGCCCTAGTAGAACCCGTGATGAATTATGGGAGCTGATTGATGGCGACTTTCATGGCGATATTTTAGAAGAACTGTCCGATGATGTGCGAAACGGTATCATCACCAAAATGCTTCCCGCTAATGTGGTAGATGCACTTGAAGAGATGGATACTGACGATTTAGCAGAAACGCTAAGTAGTCTTCCTGAGCCCGTGCTGGCTGACATTCTAGATTCGATGGATGCACAAGACCGCGTGCGTGCAGAACAAGCGCTGTCTTACGGTGAAGAAACCGCTGGTTTCATCATGAACACCGATACCATAACCCTACGCCCTGACGTTACCATTGACGTGGTTCTGCGCTATATACGTTTAAAAGGCGAGCTACCTGAAAATACCGATACCTTTTACGTTGTGAATAGAACCGACAACCTAGTTGGCATAGTTCCGGTTACCCGTTTACTTACCGCAGATACCCACGATAAAGTGTCTGACGTCATGGATGAGGAATCGGAAGCCATTCCTGTAAATATGCCCGACGATGAAGTGGCAAGTCTGTTCGAGCGATACAACTGGCTTTCAGCACCGGTAGTTGATGAAAATCATCGCTTAGTGGGGCGAATTACCATTGATGACGTGGTTGATATCATTCGTGAAGACGCCGAACACTCAATGATGAGTATGGCTGGTCTTGATGACGATGAAGATACCTTTGCACCGGTTATGCAAAGTACCAAACGTCGTTCCGTTTGGCTGGCTGTTAACCTAGTCACCGCGCTAATGGCAGCAATGGTAAGCGATTTATTTGAAGCCACGCTAAGTCAGCTTGCCGTGTTAGCCATATTGAACACCATTGTGCCGAGTATGGGGGGCGTGGCTGGTAACCAAACCCTGACGCTTGTTATTCGCGGTATGGCACTAGGCCATGTTAACGCAAGCAACTCTAGATGGCTTATCAGTAAGGAAATATCCATCGGCTTTTTAAACGGCGCAATTTGGGCGGTACTCATTGCCTCTGTCATCGCGCTATGGAAACAAGACTACATGTTAGGCGTTATTATCGCTTTTGCAATGATGGTGAACATGATTGCAGCGGCTCTAGCAGGTGCTACCTTACCTATGATAATGAAGCGTCTTAAAATAGATCCTGCGCTCGCTGGTAGCGTTATATTAACCACTATCACTGATGTGGTGGGTATTTTTGCATTTTTAGGTACAGCAACACTGTTTCTCATTTAGCGACAAATTGTTGCTTTACTACCGCGAGTAGTTTTTTCATACCGTTTGCTGCATTGGGTATCAGTTAAAGCACTAGGCAGTTAACTCCCTAGCTGCAAAACCGGTTGTGTTAAGCTTATACCCTACCCCCCAGACGGTTTGGACAAGCTGTCCACTATCTCGCATTCCGTCTAATTTACTAATCTTACTACGCAATCTATTAATATGAGTATTAACGGTATGCTCGTAGCCTTCATGGGTATACCCCCACACCTCACTGAGTAATTTGTTACGAGAGAAAACTTGGTTTGGGTAACGACAAAAGTAACTCAATAATGAGAACTCTCGAGCTGTGAGGTCTAACGTTTGTCCGTTTACTGTTGCTTTATGATAGCGCGGATCGACTCTAATCGGCCCTACTTCAAAAACTTGTTCATTAGTTTCATCTCGCGCACATCGCTGCTTATCGATACACCTTCGTATGCGCGCGCGTAGAAGCGCTGAAAAGCGGTACTCTTCAATTTTACTATCAATATAGTCATCTACTCCAACGGCAAAGTAATCTACTTCATTAGTACTATCATCATTAGAGATAGACGATTGCGTGTCACAGCATCCCTCAACTGCTATAACCCAGCTTTTTGGGTAGCAAGCCGCTACTCGTTGCACGTTCTGTAAATGCGAGGTATTTAGATAAGATTCAACAATTATCAGTGCATAGTGCTGTACTGATAGTAATGATTCAGCCGCTTGGAAGTTTGAAACAAAATCATATGAAAAAGAGCTCTCGGCCAGACAACGTACTATTTTTTGTTGAAGCCTATTTCCATTATGAATAACAAGGATCATATCCCACTCCTGTCATTTAGTTATCAAAAAAGACCGGAGCTGGTAGCTTTTAATTTCCTTTAATTGCCACACTAGGCCAATGTCTGTGAAAAATAAAAGAGAACATATAAAGAGCGGTAGGCCTTACGTCAGCACAAGCGCAGAAAGAGGGAAAGATAGCGTGCGATAAAGGAAAGGTAGGATACAAAATTAAGTAGGATGAAAGCTGGCTTTGCAAAAAATTTATTAAAAAGCCAGCCTTAGAATATTGTCTTTCAAATTGCTTGCTAAATTGCCAGATATATTTCCCTATCGGCGTTTAAATAAGCTATTTGATAACTTTAAGAGTAGGCTTACCCTTCTTTGGTGGAACTGGCGCGTCTTGCACATCGCTAGCATCAGCATCATCTAAGGATGTTGGACCACTAGGTTGCGATGGCTCGTCACTATGTTCGCTGCGCTCTTGTTGAGCAGTTGCAACATCTTCTTCGGTAGCAAACACAGTACCTGCACCATTTTCTCGCGCGTAAATAGCCATAACCGCTTCGCAAGGCATGCTTAATCTTCTAGGTTGACCAGAAAATCGCGCTTGAAACGACAGACCATCTAAATCTAGAGAAAAGTTAACACACGCACTTGGCGATACGTTTAAGACAATTTGACCGTCTTTGACGAACTCTTGAGGTACTTCCACCAACTCGTTGTAGGCATCAACTACGATGTAAGGCGTCAAGTCGTTATCAACAATCCACTCATAAAAAGCCCTAAGTAAATAGGGCTGGTTTGACGTCATAGATGTCATAGCGGGTTGTGGATCTCACGCTCTTGGTCAGTCAAAGACGCTTTAAATGAACTGCGAGAGAAAATACGGTTCATGTAAGCATTAATTTCTTTACTGCCAGCACCGTTTAATTCAATACCCAGTGCAGGTAAACGCCATAATAGTGGAGCAAGGTAGCAATCAACTAGGCTAAACTCTTCGCTCATGAAGTAAGGCATTTCACCAAACACAGGCGCTAGTGACAGCAAGGCTTCACGCAGTTCATTTCGGGCCGTTTCTACATCACCTTCTCCACGGAAGATACGAGCAGCAAGCGAGTACCAGTCTTGCTCGATGCGGTGCATCATAAGACGGCTTTGGCCACGTGATACTGGGTAAACCGGCATAAGTGGTGGATGAGGGAAACGCTCATCAAGGTATTCCATGATGATGTGCGACTTGTAAAGAACAAGTTCACGATCAACTAGAGTTGGAACAGTACCGTAAGGGTTAAGCTCCAACAGATCTTCAGACAGGTTGCTAGGATCTGTGTAGCTGATTTCAACACCCACACCTTTTTCTGCCAACACAATGCGAACCTGGTGGCTATAAATATCAATTGTGTCAGAGAACAACGTCATAATAGAACGTTTATTCGCGGCTACGGCCATTCAATTTCCTCCGTCGAGAAACAAGTTTACGCTTACAAACGGTAAGCTTATTACGTTAACTCGTGCTACCTCAACGCTCTTGAAATAAGAGTTTTGAGGTAGCACGAGTAAATACCAAAAAAGGGGGCGAGAAGCCCCCTTTTCATATTATACATAAATCTGTGCGATTAGTGCACTTCTCGCCAGTATTCTTTCTTCAGTAAGTAAACAAATACGAACAATACTGCGATAAAGATAAGTACCCACTTACCGATTTTGTGAGATTCAAGTTTCGAAGGCTCACCTGTGTACTCAAGGAAGTTCACGATATCGGCAACGGCTTGGTCGTACTCGTCAGGAGACATTGCGCCAGTACCGTCTGACTTAATACCTACATAACGCTTAACCATCTCGCCATCAACCATTTGTTCTTCATAAGTGCGCGTTGGCGTACCTTGAAGTGGTTGAAGTACGTGCGGCATACCTACTTCTGGGAATACTGTATTGTTCACACCAAACGGGCGGCTCTCGTCCACATAGAAAGAACGCAAGTAAGTGTAAATCCAGTCTTCACCACGAACACGGGCCACTAGCGTTAAATCTGGTGGAGCAGCACCAAACCATCCTGCAGCAGCCTCTTCAGGCATAGCACGGGTGATATAGTCAGACACTTTTTCACCAGTGAACTGTAAGTACTCTTGACCTAGTTCGTCAGGAATACCTAAGTCTTGGAATGAACGCTGATAGCGCTGGTACTTCATTGAGTGACAGCCTAAGCAGTAGTTCATGAACAATTGTGCACCACGCTGTAAAGACGCCTTATCGGTTAAATCGATAGGCGCTTTATCAAGGTGTACGTTTCCGCCTGCCGCAAGCGCTACGCCAGGTAGGAAGAAGGCTAAAAAGCACATCATTTTTTTCATTTAGAAATCCTCTCTGGCACAGGCTTAGTGTTTTCGTTTTTACTGTACAAGAACAATGCTACGAAGAAACCAAAGTACATTACAGTAGCAATTTGCGACGCAATGATTTTCCAGTTTTCTTGCGGCGTACCACCTAGGTAACCTAGGAAGATAAACACAATTGCAAACACGATAAGGTTTACTTTGTGTAGGCCACAACGGTAGCGCCATGACTTAACACGACCACGGTCTAACCACGGCAGCGCGAATAGCGCAGCAATTGCACCGAACATCGCTAGTACACCAAACAGCTTATCAGGAACCGCTTTTAGTACCGCGTAGAACGGTGTGAAGTACCAAACAGGGAAAATATGCTCAGGTGTCTTAAGCGGGTTAGCAATTTCAAAGTTAGGGTGCTCTAAGAATTTACCGCCCATTTCTGGAGCAAAGAACAGTACATAAGTGAATAACGCTAAGAAAATACAGAATGCCACAAGGTCTTTAAGCACGATGTGTGGGAAGAACGGCAATACGTCATCAGCAATGTCGTACTTGCTTGTGTAGTATTCATGAATTTCATATTTCGTCTTTTCAGACTCAGGTAGTGAACCTTTCTTGTGCTTGATAGCAATACCGTCAGGGTTGTTCGAACCTACTTCGTGAAGTGCGATAATATGAAGGAACACAAGAATAACAATAACCAAAGGCAACGCAATAACGTGCAGTGCGAAGAAACGGTTTAGTGTTGCGCCAGAGATAACGTAGTCACCCTGTAGCCAGATAACAAGGTCAGGACCAACAACAGGAATAGCACCAAATAGCGATACGATTACCTGTGCACCCCAGTAAGACATTTGTCCCCAAGGTAGAACGTAACCCATGAAAGCTTCAGCCATAAGTGCTAGGTAAATGAACATACCAAACACCCATAGAAGCTCACGAGGCTTCTGATAAGAGCCGTAAATCATGCCACGGAACATATGTAGATATACCACAATAAAGAACGCCGATGCGCCAGTACTGTGCATGTAGCGAATGATCCAACCGTAGTCGATCTCACGCATGATGTATTCAACAGAAGCAAATGCGCCTTCTGAAGATGGAACGAAGTTCATGGTCAACCAAATACCAGTAACAATCTGGTTTACCAAAACAATAGTTGCTAGAAAACCGAACACATACCAGAAGTTCATGTTCTTTGGCGCTGGATATTGAAGAGCGTGCATATTCGCAACGCGCATCATTGGGATGCGTTCTTCAATCCAACCTAGGAAAGCATTCATATTACACGGCCTCCGCTTCTGAACCGATGATGATGTTATTGTCATCAACGAATTGATATGGCGGTACAACAAGGTTCAATGGAGCAGGCACGTTTTGGAATACACGTCCAGCCATGTCGAATTTTGAACCGTGGCACGGGCAGAAGAAGCCATCAGGCACACCCTCAACCACTTCTTCGAAAGCACCGTCTTTAAGATGCTGTGGAGAGCAACCTAGATGCGTACAGATACCCACTAGAATCAGGTATTCTTCTTTCATAGAACGGAAACGATTTTGAGCAAAAGTAGGTTGCTGCTCAGCTTCAGAGTTAGGATCTTTCAGCTTATCTTCGTGTGTGCCTAGCTCTTCAAGAATCTCAGGCGTACGACGTACAATCCATACAGGCTTGCTTCGCCACATTACACGTACTAATTGTCCAGGCTCAATCCCGCTGATATCTACTTCAACGTCAGCACCGGCTGCTTTCGCTTTGGCGCTTGGATTCCAGGACGCAATAAAAGGCACAGCAGCACCAACGACACCTACACCACCAACTACCGACGTGGCAACGGTCAAGAACCGACGACGAGTGTTGTTTTCTGGCTGGTTTTCATTGTGTGCAGACTCTGTTGCATCTACAGATACATTGCTCATCCACATTTCTCCAGGTTTGGATAATTATGATGTGTAACTCAAGCTTATACTGGTTTTATCACGCTTGCGTCATGCATCATATGGCTTGTCATGACAGCAACGTAACAGCAAAAATTTACTGGTTTACGAGGTCACAAAAGTTTTCAAAATTTTCGATCGCAAATGATAAAAGAAAAGCCCTTATAAACACAAGGTTTTACTGATATTTAAGCGATAAATTAATCTGGGGTCATCGTTAAGAATTAGCGAGTGATCGGAATAGAATCAAGAATTTGACCGAAATTCGGCCAAGCCTCTTAGTTACATTACAAGATTGTTATAAACCTCTGGCGCAGTAGTACGAGAATATTCTACTTACGATAATCAAGTGCTGGTGCTCTCTGTCCAAGCATGGATTCATAGTTCAACGTACTTTTTCGTTGCTGAAACTCTTGCTTCGCTTTACGGATATTTTCAGGTTCAGAGAAAAGGGATATAGCAGTTTGCGTGATGACCTCACTGGCCAAGTACATACCTTTGTAACCAATATCAGTACCACTCATTGCTGATGCCTGCCAAGTATGAGGCGGAGTTCCTTTTACCCAGGTGGCGCTAGATAGTCCCACGGTAGGCACTTGCCAACTCACATCACCTACATCAGTTGATGCCGACCAAACAGTAATCTGTTCATCGAAGGGCTCTGGTGTGCTGTGAGCATTGTGGTTAAAGGCCTGCTCGCGGGTGCGACTTATTTCGCTAGCAAACTGTTGTTCGCTTTTGGTCAATATAATCGGAGGTGCGGCATCGATGTGCTTGTGCATTAATTTTGATAAGGTCACATTAGGTAATACATTCCACACCCCACCTGTGACTTCCCAATTAACACGGGTTTCAGTGCCAAGTGCTGCACCCTCCGCCGCTTTTTCCAATCTATCCCACAGTGACAGCACAACTGCAGGCTGCGCTGAGCGTACGTAATAATACACTTCAGCGAAATCCGGCACTACGTTGGGCGCCGTTCCGCCGTTAGTAATGACATAGTGAATTCTCGTGCCATCCGGTACATGCTCACGCATTAAATTTACCATCATGTTCATAGCTTCTACGCCATCTAATGCCGAACGCCCTTTATCTGGCGCCGCAGCAGCATGCGCGGCAATGCCATAAAAGCGAAACTTACCACTTTTATTGGCCAGCGAAGATGATGGTGAAGAAGTCGTGCTATCCGATGGGTGCCAATGAAAGGCAACATCTACGTCTTCAAATACGCCAGCTTTCACCAAATAAACTTTCCCTGAGCCCCCTTCTTCAGCGGGTGCGCCGAAAACCTTCAAAGAACCTTGATTTGGATGGGAATCGAGATAATCAGCCAAACTAAGCGCAGCGCCTATTATCCCGCCGGCAAACAAGTTATGTCCACAAGCATGACCTGCGTGAACATGCCCGTTAGTGCTAATCGGCTGTTTGTCAGACGTATTTAAGACCCCCATGCTGGGTAGGGCATCCATTTCAGCAAGCAAGCCGATAACAGGCTTATGCTCGCCACCTTCCATCTGGCCTACTAAGTTGTATTGCGCAATGAATGCAGTGGGCATGCCCCCAATACCGGCCGTTACTTTGAAGCCACGCTCAATCAGCATCTGTTGCATTAATGCGCTGCTATTGTGCTCTAGAAAACCTAGTTCAGGTTTTTCCCACATAGTTTTAGCAATATCCTTCATTGTGCTTTGATGAGCAAAAGTAAGCGCGGCTTTAGAGTCTATCGCCGAAACATCAGTTTGCTCTATACTTTGAGCCCTAACAGAACCAGCAACACTAATCGAGGACATGATCACTGCGATAGAAAGTTTATGGCGAAGCGCTTTGGGTTTATTTGTGCGTATATGCATAATCATTGCTCACAACTTGTTGCTTCGTCTGCACACGCTTTAATATAAAATGCTTCAGCAGGGGTGGCAATTAACGTTTCGATAAGCGTATTGGCAGCATGTTTAGCAACGTAGCGAGTTTTCTCATTCGGCTCATTATCACCGACTTCATAGGTAACACCATGCACGTGATAAACATCAGCAAAAAACTGTTTAAAAACGCCTTTCCCTGGCGAAGTGCCAGGTTTATCTACGACTTTAAACACGCCTTTGGTCTGCGTTTGCAAGTCGGCCAACCAACCTACAACCATGTTGCTAGGGGCGATACTTTCATCTACCGGAATGGTATAAAAAACATTGTTATGGGTAGAGTGAAAGTCCATCCCCATTACAATTTTCCCGCCAGCATCCGTTATTTTATCCAGATACCTTTTCACTGCACTGGTCTCTGGTTGAGAGAATACATTCCAATCGCGGTTTAGATCTTTATGCCCAACACTATGTCGCCAATGACCATTGGCTACACCATCAGGGTTTATGTTCGGAACTACCAGCACATTAAAGCGCGACAAAAACGCACTACTTTTAGATGTAGTCGTTAAAAATGCATTGAGAAAAGAGAACATGGCTACCGCACCTGTTACTTCAGGAGGATGTTGGCGACCAACGAAAATAACCCACTCTGTGTTTTCTGGCTTTTCTAAAGCAAACGCAGAAAGCGTGCGGCCTTCGGTAGACTTTCCAATCGTAAATGGCTTAATGGCAAAGTCCTGCTCTGCTTGTTTTAGCCAGTTTGTGTAAACTGAATTTGGAATAGGACGCTGGGCTGCCACATAGAGTGGCTTTTTTGATACGGGTAAAGTTAGTGTCATGCCCTGCTCTGTGGTATCAAACGCGGTTATTTTCCAGCTTTTTTGATCGTAACTCACTTTAGGTAAATACCTTGGTGTATAACCGTCAAAGGTCAGCACTACGTCTACTTTTTCTGCTTGTTTTGACGATGTATCACCTGCTGCGGTAACACTAAAGTAATACCAAGGGCTAGGATTTATGGGCTTATCTTCTGGTAAGAAGCTCAATACATAGGTGCCGTTTTCGTCGACTTCACAGGAATCTAACTTACCGGCTTCAAAATCTGCAGAAAAAGTAACACCTTCGAATTCACACGCCAATGTAACAGGGGAAGCAAATGCCAGTGCAATGAAAAGTAATCGGAACATGATATCTCCATGAAATAAGCGCCCCCCTAATGGTAGGCGCCTTTTTATGATGTGGAAGTAGATTAAGTGTTTAACCTAGAATTTATGATTAAGCGTCACGTAGGTATAACGGCCAATCGATGAATGAAGGCTACTGCTGAAACCAAAGGTTTCATCGGCAAACGGCGGTTCTTCGTTAGTGAGGTTACGCATGCCTACGGTCACTTTCGTTTTTCCGCTAAACAGTGCGTCTTCACTAAAGCGGTAACTTACGTATGCATCTAACGTTGACCAATCATCAATGACGTGAGTCACTAAATCACCTGAATCGTCGGTATAATTTAAGCTAGTGTCTTCAACATCACTAACGTAACGATATTTAAGACCGGCACGCCATGCATCTTGAGAATAGGTTAGCGATAAATTAGCCCGCCATTCTGGGCGTTCGTTTTGACGAATAAGGTCGCCATCGCTACCAAATATGGCCACTTGCTCCCCTTCGTACAATAACGCTTCGTTTCCCGCTTCTTGCGCTGCAACCACTAGGTCTGTGATATCGTCAGATCCTTGATCGAACTTTCGTAAGTTGGCGGCACTGAGCTTAATGGAAAAATCACCTACTGCAGTTTCAAAACGGTAATCAGCACTGTAATCGATACCAGAAATGTCTCTTGGTAGTAAGTTAGTGTAGTCGTTTCGAATATATATAATTTCGTCATTTTCATCACGAACAACATTTTCATTCGCGCTACCCTGGCTACGCAATAATGCGTCATACAAAATTTGCGTTTGGCTATTTAAAATACCCACCGTGTTCTCTTGCTTGATTTGCCACCAATCGACTGTAAGGGTTAACGCTTTGGTAGGCGTAAGTACTACACCAAACGAGTAGTTTTCACTTTCTTCGGGGCTTAAGGTATCACTGCCATTTCGAAGCTCTAGCGTACCGCGATTCGTTTGTGTCAACGGATCGGTTCTGGTATTTGAACGGGCAACATTTACTGCTGTGGTTTGTGGTAACCCTGGCGCTTTGAATCCCCCTGAATAAGCACCACGAATTAACGCGTTTTCATTTACTGTCCATGCAAGGGCAAATTTAGGTTTAAATACGCTGCCTACGTCAGAGAAATCTTCGTAACGCCCAGCTACCTGTAAATTTAAGCTTTCAACAAACGGTTTATCGGCTAACAATGGAATAGCAAATTCCGCGTACGCAGATACCACATTACGACTTCCACTAGCATCTGGCGTAGGGCTACTTCCTAATACCTGGCTAGCAATTTCAGACGAAGTGCCACCCACTAAGTCACTGAAAAACAATGTGCCATTCAAATCATCGGTACGTTTGTCAAAAAAGCTTTCATAGCGATATTCAATACCTGCGGCAAAACCTACATCTCCGGCGGGTAAACTAAATAAATCTGGTCGAGATACTTTGGCATCAATTGAAGCAAGTTCTGTTTCGGACTCCCGCTCAACATCCACCATAAAGCTGTCGATAACACTTTGAGATACCGGCGTATCATCAACCGTATTTGGGTTGGTTACACTGGCGCCGCTAAAAATATTGTAAGCCGTACTTTCATCGGTACTATTAACCGCTTGTTGGAACAAGGTGGTGTTAATTCGATTTGCGGTATCGATAGTATTGGCTTTTGAATACAACACGGCTGAATCGAAGTCCCAATCCCCGATATAACCCCGAGAGCCTGCCAATAAACGATAACTGTAGTCATCGACTTCTATATTTCGTGGTCCTGTATCAATGGGACGATAGCGACGAACTGTCACATCCTCACCAAAAGGGTTGTAAAATGCATCAGCAGACACCGTAAAACGCTGTGCTGTTAGATTGCCCGATTGTTCACGAATACGTTTTGCCGTCGCTGAGTAGTAAAGGGCTTCACCGTATATCTCAACATCATCGTTGATTTGGTGATTCACCAATGTGTATAGATTTAACCTATCGACTTCAGAGCTTAAGCTACGCTGTGAGTTTGAGTCGAAGCGCATATCTCGAGGCGTTGACCCAGTAGACGCGCACACATCGCCACTAACGTCTGCCACACAATCGTTGTATGACGCTGGTTCAAGATGAAAGGTGCCTAAACTGCCTGAGGAGAATTCGCCCCATGGCGTTACCGTTGAGCGATTATCTAGTTGTGTATCGCCAACAAAATCAGCAGGCACTTCGCTGAAGTTACGTAAGTCAGAACTGGCGGCATAATCCCGCTCACTCGCCATAACCATATCGCGATGATAGTACCCACCACTAAAAGTAACGTGAGTTTTATCATTATTAAATAACCAACCACCAGCACCTGATAAATTGATTTGGTCACGACCTGTACCCTGACTACTGCCATATTGGGCTTGAACTTCACCGCCCGTATATTTGTCGTCTAAAACATAATTCACTACACCTGATATGGCATCAGTACCGTAAATAGCCGCAGCGCCATCGCGTAACACTTCAACGCGTTTTAGCCCTTTAACTGGCAGCGTATTTGAATTCACAGTAGTGACAGGCACTAAGTTTTCGGCTTGCGTGCCTGGGTGTAGCACTAATCGGCGACCGTTCAACAGCGTAAGCGTATAACCTGTGCCTATACCTCGTAGGTTTACTGATGAGACATCGCCACGTGCGTCGTTAACACCACCAACTACACGCTCGCTATTAAAATTTACGGCACCTTGTTGTGGTAACTCCGCTAAAATTTCAGCGCCGCTGCTTAAGCCTAAACCGTCTATATCTTCAGATGACATCATGGTGACGGGCAATGCGCCAGTATCTTGCATTCCACGGATGTTTGAGCCAGTAACCTGAATACGCTCTACACTTGCTTCTTGTTTTTGAACGTCAGCAGTAACGGGAACGGCAGAAGGGTCTTGTGGTTGGTTTTTCTCTTCGCTTCCAATCGGTGTAACAATATAGGTACTTTTAGAGGTTTGCTTGTAGGTGAAGCCAGTGCCTTCAAGCAAGGTAGAAAGTGCATCTCGCACATCCATACTACCTTCTAGCTTAGGGGCTAGTTTTTGTTTTATTCTAGCGTCTGAAAACAAAATTTGAATTTCACTGTGCTGTGCCAGTGAGAGTAATGCGTTATCAAGTGTAGTAGCTTGAATTGAAAGATTATCTATTTGCTGTGCTTTTAAGCCTGTGCTTAGTGACAATGCGACACACAGGGCTAACGTACTTGTTGTGGTTTTTGGCAACTTCATGGCTGCTCCTATAGTATTTTAATGTGTTCCCTTTTAGTTAATACGCAGCCAAAAACAAAACCCTCCGCTATTTCTTCACTAATTTTATATTTTCTTCATCTCTTTTCGCTTCTATCGGCAAGGTTGCTTCAAGTGCCGTTAAAATTGCATCGCCATCTGACAGCTTAAAAACGCCACTAATACGCAAATCGGCTACATCCTGACTTATTACTATTTTTTTGCTTCTATAGCGGTTAAAACTGGCAATAACTTTATCTAACCGTTCTTCATCAAAACGTAAGTAACCCGTACGCCAACTTTGCGCTTTTACTACACTGTCCACATTTTCTTTTGCGATAAGTGCACTGGTATCATTGAACGTTGCAACTGCGCCGGCTTCCAGTAACACTGGGGTATCACCATTCGCTGGTTTGTGGGTGTTCGACTCTGCCTTTTCTTCAATGGCAACGACACCTTCTTCTACGGCTATATCAAACCCAGCCTGTGACAGCTTAATATTAAACTTCGTCCCTACGACCCTCACCGTTTTATTTGCGGTATGAATTAAAAATGGACGGGTGCGATCTTTAGCAATGTCAAAAAATGCCTCACCGTGTTCTAGCCAGAGCTCTCTGTGCGCTTCGCTAAACTGTATATTAATGCGGGTATCTGTATTTAACGTAATGGTAGAGCCATCTGGTAATCCAACATTGCTCACCTCTCCGATGGCAGTGGAATAATTATTGGCAAGCTCACTGTTATCAATACGTTTGTCAGGCGCATTGTACTGCGTGATGAGCAAAAAGCAGAATGATGCTACAACAATAGATGCGGCTAGATAGCGCATGCGATAGAAACGTTTTTCCAACTTTTGGCGCCAGCCTATATGAGGCGCAATGTGAGCAGAGCTCTCCCATACTAAAAGCGCATCGTCAAAAGCTGCTTGATGGGCGGATTTTGCATCGCACCATGCAAGGATCTCACTTTCTTCTTTAGCTGTCAGTTCACCAGAGTAAAGACGCACAACGTAATCACTTGCACGTTTATTGATTGAATGCTGGTTCAAAGCCGTAGCCATTAATCTTGCACCTTATTTCGAATAGCCGTCAATGCGGCCGAAATGTATTTTTCTACTGTACTAACAGAAACGCCTAATATATCGCTGATTTCCCGATAAGCTTTACCTTCAACACGGCAAAGTACAAACGCGGATTTGTGATGAGGATTAATATTTTCAAGCACACTTTCAATTTCGATGAGTTTCTCAGCTATCCCTGCGTGCTTCTCGGGTTCATTGCTCCACGTAGAGTATAGGGTATCAGAAAATGGTTCATGCGCTTCATGAGCACGTACTTTTGCTCGCCGTTCTCTATCGATGATTAAATTGGTGACAACGGTAAACAAAAAACTTCTAAACGTATCTTGGCGCGCTTCAATCTTTTGAGCCATTCCATCTAGTGAAAACAGTTTGGCATACATTTCTTGCAGAATATCTTCCACTTCTGAGGAATTAGCTCGTGCCCTTACTCGAATAAACCGCCGAAGTGCCGGTTCATGCTCAGAAATGAGATGGTAGAGTGTAGCATTGTCGCTTTGAGACTGCGCTATAGCTGATTGAGTATTTAAATAAACAACTTTCACACTGATTCTTCATTCATTTCTGGCCTACCTATTAATACGCAGTGAAGCATAAATCCCTCCACCTTTTTTCACTTTATTTCTAGCCAGAAAATAAAAAACCCGGCATAAGCCGGGTTTTTGCAATACAAAAAACGTAAAAATTAACGCTTTGAGAATTGTGGACGCTTACGCGCTTTGTGTAGACCAACTTTCTTACGTTCAACGCGACGTGCGTCACGAGTAACGAAGCCAGCTTTACGAAGTGCTGGACGTAGTGCTTCATCATACTCCATAAGAGCACGAGTAAGACCGTGACGAATTGCGCCCGCTTGACCGTTAGAACCACCACCTTTAACAGTGACGTAAACGTCAAACTTTTCAGTCATTTCAACAAGTTCAAGTGGCTGACGAACAACCATGCACTCTGTTTCACGACCAAAGTACTCGTCAAGAGCGCGTTGGTTTACTTTAATGCTACCTGTGCCTGGACGTAGGAACACACGAGCAGTAGAACTTTTGCGGCGGCCTGTGCCGTAGTATTGAGTATCTGCCATGTTAATAGCTCCTTAAATGTCCAAAACTTGTGGTTGCTGTGCTGCGTGAGAGTGTTCTGCACCAGCGTAAACTTTCATTTTACGGAACATTGCGCGGCCTAGAGGGCCTTTTGGCAACATGCCTTTAACTGCTTTTTCAAGAACCATTTCTGGCTTGTGAGCAATTAGTTTTTCGAAGTTTGTCTCTTTAAGACCACCTGGGTAACCAGAGTGCGCATAGTACATTTTGTCTTGCGCTTTACGGCCTGTAACCGCAACTTTTTCAGCATTGATTACGATGATGTAATCACCAGT
The DNA here is from genome assembly GCF_018619335.1 of Alteromonas sp. ALT199. GTDB lineage: Bacteria > Pseudomonadota > Gammaproteobacteria > Enterobacterales > Alteromonadaceae > Alteromonas. The sequence goes on from NZ_JAHHDX010000010.1 coordinate 23,762, forward strand.
GTCCACGTGAGGTGTGTACTCTGGCTTGTGCTTACCACGAAGGCGTAGTGCGATTTCAGAAGCCAAACGGCCTAGAGTTTTGTCTGTGGCGTCTACCACATACCAGTCACGTTGTACCGTTTCTGGCTTAGCAACAAAAGTTTTCATTTTCAAATTCACCCGAATAATATCGTCGTTACTGATTTCTGAACACCAGAAATCACCTTAAAATCAACACAAAGACCCCTTCGAGCCGGCTGATTCTTCCACCTTCCCAAAGGTGGGCGTAACTGGGCAGGGCGCGAATTATACAGGAATTGAAGGAAATGCGAACCCCCAACAACAAAAAACATGGATAAAATTCCAACATTTGCCGATGACATAGAAATTGATTTGAGGTAACGTCAAATTGCTGTGTTCAGAACTAACATCAAAATAAATGAATATATCGGTATAACTATCGTCCCTCATCCTCACCGCTCGACACGAAGTCGTCAGGTGCAGTCCTAATAAAGAGGGAGGCAGAATTGCCAACTGATACTGAAAGTAGAGAAGTACACAAGCTCGGCACCCAACAATACCTTACAAACTAGATTACGCGCGGTGGGATAAATACAAAGGTTTAGCAATACGCGCGCTCGAAAAAGAGATGTCAGAGTAAAATACTTAACACTTAAGGTTTTCTTAAGGTCGTTCGTTTAGTGTTTTGATTTGTTTTTTATCAATGAGTTTTTTATGCGTGTACTGCTTGTAGAGGACGATAGGCCGTTGTCTGACGCCCTTGCCCTTTCACTAAAGAATGCCAACTTCACGGTAGACTGTGTTTATTCAGGCGAAGATGCCCTTGCAACGCTAAGAGCAGGCCAAAGTGACATTGTCATTCTTGACTTGGGTTTACCCGACACTGATGGCCTCGACGTACTAAAATCTATTCGAAAAAAAAACGTAACGCTTCCTGTGTTGATCTTAACTGCACGGGATAAAACGCTAGACAAGATATCGGGTTTGGATGCAGGCGCCGACGACTACTTACCTAAACCGTTTGAAATAGAAGAACTGTTAGCTAGGATTAGAGTACTTGAGCGTCGTCTGAGCACAGCATCTCACACCATTGTTAGTGTTAAGAATGTTAGTCTTGATACCGTCCATCATTCGCTTACTATCGACAATCAAAATGTTCACTTGCCTCGCCGTGAACTCATGCTACTAAAAGCGCTCATTGAAAACGCAGGGCGCATACTAAGTAAAGATCAGCTGGAAAATAAACTTTATGAGTGGGGAGAGGAAGTGGCAAGCAATACGATAGAAGTACACGTGAGTAATTTGCGTAAGAAAATGCCTCCTGAATTTATTAAAACTATTCGAGGCGTCGGTTATTGCATTTCAAAATCGGGGGAGTGAATTGTCTTCAATTCGCCGCTTTCTAATTCTTACACTGATCAGTGCGCTTGTTTTGGTGATATTTAGTGCAGCACTTAAAGGCTACCGCGCAACGCTTGGTATATCGAATACCTTGTTAGATAACGAGTTAGTTGAGCTATCCCGCGTAATCTCGTACGTAGATAGCGGCACCCGCACACAGCAACAGACACTTTTCTTCCAGGTATGGAAACAAGGTAAGCTGACCAGCTCATCTACTGACGCGCTAAGCACGCCGTTAACCAGCTTCTCCGAGGGTTTTTCTGAAGTAAATGCACTGGGTACACGTTGGCGGGTACATACCCGGTTTAACTCGAATAATGATAGCTGGTATATGGTGGCTCAACCCGTAAGTAGTCGCTTCACTTTAACTGACTCGCTAACTGTAGCCGCCATCACTCCTTTCATAATTAGTGTGCCTATTCTTGCATTCATCCTCTTTTTTGGCATTACTTGGGGGCTATCGCCGTTAAAACACCTATCAAAGCTCCTTGCCAGCCGACAGGGTAATAATTTTTCTACCATTGCGTTATCCCGTGAGCCCAGTGAACTCAGTCCTGTTGTCACTACATTAAACACTATGTTTACGCGACTGAATTCAGCATTCGAACGAGAGCAGCAATTCGCATCAAATGCGGCGCATGAGCTTAGAACTCCGCTCAGCGTGATGAAAATAAACATTCACAATATAGCGAACGAGTTAGGTGAAAAAGGTCACGTGTTGGCTCCCCTCAAAGCAGACACCGACAGAATGATCCACGCAGTAAATCAATTCCTTTTACTTACTCGCACCAGTCCAGAAACGTTTGCAGAACAGCGAGAACCTGTAAATGTGCATGTGGTCGCGCAAGAGGTAATTAGTGACCTATACGGCGCCATTGAAAATAAAAACCAAGAAATTGCACTGGAAGGGGAAGAAGCCTGGTTGCTAAGTTCTCAATTTGTTCTTTACACCTTGCTTCAAAACTTAGTGAGCAATGCGAGTAAATACTCGCCTTGCGATGCACAAATAATAATTAAGATTGAGCGACGGAAAAAGGAGCTAATTTTAAGCGTCTGCGATTCTGGGCCAGGCATCCCTGCTGACCAGCGCGCTATTGTGCTAAACCGATTCAAAAGAGCATCTAACAGCTCGCCTCATTCGGAAAGCGGCTTGGGACTCGCCATTGTAGAGCAAATCGTTGTATTACACGAAGCTGAGCTCTCTTTACATGAAAGTTCGCTCGGAGGATTAGAAGTTAGGGTGGCATTTTCCAATGACTACATACTCTAAAATTTATTTAATTTGTTTTTCAGCCCTTTACGCTTTTTATACGCCCCTTGCATTAGCTTTACCTGAAGTAGTCATAGAAATTAAAGAGCACTTATTCTTTCCTCAGAGAGTAATTGTGCCTGCTGGGCAAAAAGTAAAAGTAACCTTTGTCAATTTCGATGATACTCCAGAAGAAATAGATAGTTTTTCTTTGAACAGAGAAAAAGTGATATTTGCGAAAAGCCGAGGAACTATCTTTATTGGTCCATTAAAAGCCGGTGAATATCCTTTTTTCGGCGAGTTTCATCCTAATAGTGCAGTAGGAAAAGTAATAGTTAAAAGCAAAGAGGACACGCAGGATGCTAATTAATACTGTCGTTCTCTTCTTACGTGACACATTGCCCATATTCCTGCTCATTAGTGTACTACTAGCGCTGCCGCGAGTGTCCACGCTTGCCATTTCATGGCGGGTGTTGCTATTGGTATTACTCGCTGTATTTACATACACCCAGCTAGGACTGGTATCGCAGCTATCAGAAGGTGCCGGATTTGAGTATCTCAAATCAATACTGTTTTTTATTGCCTGGTTTGGCATGTGCTTCATTGCCCTTTTGCCGTCACGCCTGTCGAATAGGTTCAGTCTAGGTCTCACCTTGCTAGTAATAGGCATTGGCTTACCCAATTCGCTGCACTTTTTAGTTTATTTTGTTTCCGAGATATCACGTAATGGTGATAGTACGTTGTTGCTCTTGGGCACTATAATTGGTTTGGGTATAAGTATTAGTATCGCGATTCTACTTAATATTTTGCTCACTCATTTTATTAGCATGCGAGCAACATACTTTTTTGCAACCACGTTTGTGGCAGCTCAAACCGCTAGTATCGCATTATTATTGGAACAAACTGACACCTTCCCATCGCCAAGACAGCTATGGGATAGCAGCGAAATAATTAGCGACAACAGCGAATATGGTCATCTTCTGAATTCACTCATGGGTTATGAGGCTACGCCCTCGGCGAGCTATTTATTAGTGTTTTTCTTCGCACTTGTTGTGCCTAATTTAATTACTTTCTTTTCCTCAAAAAAGAGAGTCTCTGATGAAATTCAGGAGGTCGCACGGTGAGACGTTTTCTCCTTCCCGCTATCGCATTATGCGCAGCGTTTTCAAGTACTGGTTATGCAGATAATTTTACCGTAGATAAGGTTTATCACCCTTATGTATTACCCTTTGAACGTGAGTTTGAGTGGCGACTTACCTCAAGACAAAATGACAATGGCAATGTTTTAATGCAGCGCTTCTCATTCGGCCATGCACTTTCAGAGTTTATGATCCTTGAAACTTACCTAGTCGGCGCGCGGGATGAAAATGAAGATTTTGGCTTAGAAAGCTACGAAGTAGAGCTTCGCTGGATGATGACTGAACAAGGGCGATACTGGGCTGACTGGGCAACGCTGTTTGAATTGGAAAAGCAGCACAATACCGATGACTGGGAAGTTAAAGCGGGAATATTAACAGAAAAAGAATTTGGCCAATTCAGTTTAACAACTAACATTAGCTTGGTGTATGAATGGGGTGAAACTGTTGAGAATGAATGGGAAAGCGAACTTAAAGCCAAATTTAGGTATCGCTGGATCCCTGAAGTTCAACCAGGTTTGGAAATGTATGTAGCAGAGGACTTTATTGGGGTTGGTCCAGCATTCATGGGAATAAAACGTTTTGACAGACAGAAGCAGTTAAAATGGGAACTAGGCTTTATAGCTGGGCTAAACGGCGACAGTAAAGATCACACACTTCGCATGTCGTTGGAATACGAGTTCTAGTACAATTTTGTACTTTAGCGCCTAACTTAAGCTTTGCTTAAGGTTCAACATATAAAGTGCACGTCATTCGATGTTTTACCAAATATTCTTATGCATCAGTTTGCCGTCAGTGTTGTTTTACCTGCTAAAAATGAAGCCAAAAATCTCTCTGTTTTGTTGCGGGAAATTTCAGAAGTAGTTCCGAGTACAACAACAGAAATAATTGTTGTTGATGACGGTAGCAGCGACGACTCCCTATCCTTACTGCGTAATCTTTCAAGCACCTTGCCGGTAAGTTTTCGTGTCATCGTCCATCCTTTGAGCTGCGGTCAAAGCACTTCCGTTTTTCACGGTGTTTTGCAGGCAAAAGGAAAGTGGATCATCACCCTTGATGCTGATGGGCAAAACGATCCTGCTGATATACCGCGACTTATTCGCGCAGCTAAAGAAACTAATGCAGCGCACTTCTGTGTTATCGGACACCGTCAGAAGCGAAAAGATACCCCGTGGAAGCGATTTCAGTCTAAAGTCGCTAATCGTATTCGCCAATGGATCTTACAAGATGACACACCAGACACGGGCTGTGGCTTGAAGCTCCTCCCAAGAAGTACCTTTTTACTTTTACCCTACTTCGACCATATGCACCGATATATTCCCGCTTTAACTAAAAGGCTTGGGGGAGAAGTGGTATGTATATCGGTCAATCATCGCGCGCGTTTAGAAGGTAAATCAAATTACACTGCGTGGAACCGAGGCTGGGCAGGGATCATCGATATGCTTGGCGTCAGATGGCTAATGTACAGAAATAAGCTTAATCACATTGCCAGCGGGATTGATCATGAAAACTAATATTCGCCGTCTCAAAGACTTCATACAGTTTTTCATCGGTGCAGCCAGCATCGCACTTATCTGCTATTTGTCGCTTGAGGTCACTGGTGAAGTATGGAAGCACGGTGATGATACAGATTGGTTGAATGCCTATATTTCAAATTTAAATTGGCAATCGCTGTGCATGATATTAAGTGGTTGTGTTGTTCTCTTAACCACGGGCTTTCCCCGTCAGGCAGTCAGTTTTTTTTGTGGAGTGGGCTTTGGCGCATTGCAGGGAGGGTTAATTGCTTTGTTGCTAACCGTATTGTCTGCATGCATAACCTACACATTAGCAAACGGCCCTCTGCGCTCACTCGCATTCCGTCTTTTAGGTTCAAAATTAAAACCTGTCGAAAGCAAACTGGCCAAGCGAAGTTTTCGCAATGTGCTAATTGTTCGTTTATTCCCTGTAGGCTCTAACTTAATCACAAACGCCGTTGCAGGTGTACTAAGCGTTCCGTTTGTCCCGTTTATTGTTGCAAGTGCAATTGGCTTTGCGCCTCAAACTTTTTTGTTTACCATGCTTGGAAGCGGTTCTAGATTTGTCAGCTCCCTCGAACAGCCATTACAAATAGGTGGCTTAATCATTAGCTTTCTTCTACTTCTATCCTTATCGGGCATTTCTCGTAGGAGTGAGCCGTCGTGAGGCTTCTTCTCAACTTAAATAGCCATGCATCTACCCTGTTCTTTTTTGCCTGTGCTCTGATATTTATTGGTCTGGGTTTCAGAGATGCTTGGCCACCCGATGAGCCTCGATTCGCCTTGATCGCAAAAGAGATGGTGAGCAGCGGGCAGTGGCTTGTACCCATGCGCGGTGGCGAAATTTATCCGGACAAGCCCCCTGTGTTTATGTGGTGTATTGCCTTCTTTTACCTAATAACGGGTAGCCTGAAGGTGGCTATGCTTCTGCCTAACGCTATCGCAAGCCTTGTCACTTTGGGGTTAACCTACAAGCTATCGCGAAGACTTGCCAGTGAACAAGCGGCAATGTTGAGTATGCTCGTACTTCTACTTAGCCCCCAGTTTCTCATTCAAGCCAAATTTGCTCAAATAGATGCCCTTGTCGCCTGCTTTATTTGGATTGGCGTCTACGGATTCATTCGACACTTTTACGTGCATGCTAATTGGCGGTGGTACTTTGCAGCATGGTTCTTTATGGGGCTTGGGATCATAACGAAAGGCGTTGGCTTTTTACCTGTTCTTTTGTTTATTCCCATTGCGTATTTCGCATTTACTAGCGGCTCACATCGCGGCCAGTGGTCATTGCGTATGTTGTTTGGCCCCTTAATCATGCTATCGGTTGTGGCGATGTGGCTTGCACCTCTGCTTTATCTTGGCTTGATAAAACAAGAGCCTCAAATACAACAATACTTGTCGAACATTTTGTTTAAACAAACGGCTGAACGATATGCCAATGCGTGGCACCACATAGAGCCTTGGTACTACTATATTGTTGAAGTTATTCCTGTATTTTGGATTACTCCAGTTGCCATACTTCTATCAAAAGCTAAGTCGTTAAGAAATGTACTTAGTCACAACCCCGCTTACTTATCATTGTTGATATGGATAATATTGGTCGTTATTTTCTTTAGTGTCAGCCCAGGTAAACGTGGTGTTTATGTTCTACCAGCACTGCCTGCGTTGAGTATGGTTGCAGGTCTGGTACTTGCTAAGTCAACGGTATCAAGAGGACTAGTGCTGTTTGCGCGCGCAGTGACTTCGTTAATCTCTGGCGCTCTATTGATTGCTGGCTTAGCACTGCTTTTTCACGAGCCCACCGCCAGTAAGCTGGTAGCGCGCTTTGACAGTGACAGTGAAACCTTCGTTCGTTTAAGTATAGTATTACTTGTACTCGGCTTCGCTGGGCTTTGTACTCATATTGTCTATTATATTTACAATAAAAAGCGCAACGCAGGGGATGGGAAATTACTCGCCCGCCAATTATTGGCATGGCTTTTCATTTTAACTGCAATACCTTTCACATTCGGAGCATGGCTGCTAAATGACTACCGTACTCCCCGTATAGTCCTTCAAAAGGCTGAAAGCCAAATAAGTAAAATGTCAAAGAAGGGGCCAACTGCCTTCGAGGTAGGGATAGTCAGCTTTAAAGAACAGTATTTACTTTTTTCTCCCTTTGAAATAGCTCATTTTGGTTACCATACCCCTAAAGAGGTAGAAAACGGTACAGCATGGGCTTGGCTGACTTATACTTCCGAGCCTTCGCGCGAGCTAACAAAGACTTCAGGCCGGCGGGTTACACCGCCAATACGTCAACGCTTTTTGTTAGTTCCAAGTGACTACAAGTTTCAATGTGTAGACTTGTCACAAGCGACTTCGCTGGGCATAGCCCACCGCAACGAATGGCTATTGCTTCCTGCCAGTGCTGCTAACGCCACCTGTGATTTACCGGCTGACGGCCCAGTTTTTTAATCGCTATGAAAGCTCAAGCGATTAAATAGCTTGGGCATTCTTAACATTTTAACTCTCGCTGAGTGGTTAATTATCTATGCGGACTGGTATTACTTTTATAAAAGTTTTTCCCACTTAAGGTTCGCTTAAGGTCTCGCGTAAATACTCATAACATCGCAAAACCAATGAGCATATTTATGAGTCACGTTTTAGCTTCTGTTCCAACCCAGGTTGCTAGTCAACAATCTGCGATTGTCTCAAAGGAAAAGCCCGCTATAAACTTTATCGCGGCAAAACACGGACACAATGCCCGTCGACGTATTGAAGCGTTTATAGCGAGTGGTTTTAAAGTTCGCTACAACGCACGAGTGACTTCCTTTATGCCTATGCTGTTTGCACTTGAGACGAAGACAGTTAAAGCCGCCGCAGGCGCAAGGTTTGCAGCATACGACGGTCAGTATAATTCTCTTTTTATAGAGCAATACCTTAACACTTCAGTAGAAAGTGCCCTCACCTTACAAGGGGTAACCGCAGAAAGAGCGCATATTGCTGAAGTTGGTAACCTTTTTAGCAGTGCATCGCGCTATACCCTCCCCTTGTTATTTGCCTTGTTCTTCGTTTTAAAACGATGTGGTAGCAAATACCTAGTTTTCAGTGCGACCTCACAGCTCAGTTCTTTACTCTTGAGCGCGGGTATTCAACTCCTCCCCCTTGTTAAAGCTGACGTATCGAAACTTAAAGGGAATAGCGATGACTGGGGCACCTATTATGATACCGCCCCTCAGGTTACTGCCCTGTCGCTAAATCACGTAACCCAACACATTATTGGCAGCCCTGAACTTAATGCTCATTACCAACGTGCAATTGAGCTTATTTCCGCAAATGTGGATGCGTTAATGCAAAGTATGTGCGCAAAAAAGGAAACGGCATATGTTGCTTAATCAGTATATAAATGGTCACGACAATGACGTTGCACTGAAATGCATACACAGTTCAATGACTTACCGTGCCCTCTTGAGCGCCGTCGAGAACCTCGCAAGCTGGATGACAAACCACGATGTCGAGAGGGTCGGCATTGCCTTTGACAATAGTTTTACATGGGTGATTGCTGATTTAGCCTGCCAACAGGCTGATGTCTGCTGCGTCCCCGTTCCGCTATTTTTTAGCGCTTCCCAACAAGAACATGTATTGAATGAGAGCCAGTGTCACTTTTTATTGACCAGTCGCGGTGGCGAACTAAGTGAATGGAGTAAGTCACCGACTGTTATGATAGCGAAAACGACATCGTCGCTCATCCGCTCAAACATAATTCTCGTGTATACACGCCTGTAGGCACTAACAAAATAACCTTTACTTCTGGCTCTACGGGTTCACCGAAAGGCGTATGCCTGTCAACTGAATCACAATGGAAAGTTGCCCATTCTATTGAGCGTGCTGTTCAACCGGAAATAGTGAACCACCTATGTTTACTGCCATTATCTACCCTACTTGAAAATATTGCAGGTATTTACGCCCCTCTGTACCACGGCGGCACGGTTTATTTAGCCACGGCATCTGAGCGGGGATTTCAAGGAAGTAAACTCGTCAGTACTAACGCACTACTGTCACTGATAGACCACGTTCAACCAACGTCTGTCATCTTGGTTCCCGACTTACTAATGGCGCTAGTACAGGCATGTAACCAGGGCTGGAAACCACCTTCATCACTAATGTTTATTGCCGTTGGCGGTGCGCATGTATCGCCCACTTTGCTGGCGCAAGCTCAAGCGAAGGGACTACCAGTATTTGAAGGTTACGGATTATCTGAAGCGGTATCAGTATCAACATTGAACACGCCCAATTGCAATAAGATGGGCAGTGCCGGACAAACGCTTGGTCATAATAAACTGCACATCGAAGAGGGTGAAATTGTAGTTACAGGCAATCACTTTCTGGGCTATCTGAATCAACCTTCCTCATTTTATCCGACCCAGGTCAGAACCGGCGATTTAGGCGTTTTTTCTGATAACACACTCACGCTGAATGGGCGTATAAAAAACATAATGGTGAACAGCTTTGGCAGAAATGTATCGCCAGAGTGGATTGAATCTTTATTGCTGGGAACAGGACTGTTTAGGCAGGCTTTGGTGTATTGCGAAGCTAAACCCTACTGTGTGGCGCTCCTCGCAACAGCTTCCAATACTATTTCTAATACACAGATTCAAAGCGCCGTGGCGCTTATCAATAAGCAGTTACCTGACTATGCGCAAGTTGTTAATTTCGCCACCATCGGTCTTTGCACGCCAGAAAACCAACTGCTTACCCCAACGGGAAAACTGAAACGTGACGCAATAATTGCCCGCTACGCGACTGACTTAGACATGCTCTACCAGAACCAAGAGCAACACCAGTACAGCGTTCAAAGCACAACAGCATTTTCTTCTCAATTTATTATCAAGGAATAATTTATGAATTTCTATCAGCAACTTCAAAGCAACACCGAGCATGCCAGACAGTCATTCTTACAGGCGCCGATTATACAACGCTGCTTTAACGGTGATTTTAACCTAAACGACTATATTGCCTTTCTTCAACAGGCCTATCATCACGTTAAGTTTACTGTTCCCTTGCTTATGGCTACAGGTGCCGAACTCAACGAAGATAAGGAATGGCTAAGAGAAGCAATTGGTGAATACATTGAAGAAGAAATGGGTCACCAAGAGTGGATCCTTAATGACCTTGCAGCCTGTGGCGTTGATAAAGAACAGGCGAGGAAAAGTCAGCCTGCTCCCGCCACCGAATTAATGGTTGCCTATGCTTTTGATGCAATAGCACGCAAAAGCCCACTGTATTTCTTCGGCATGGTATTCGTTTTAGAGGGTACAAGTATTACGCTTGCCGACGCGGCTGCAAAACAGATCAAAGACAAGTTATCACTGCCTAAATCAGCGTTTAAATACCTTACCTCTCACGGTGCGCTAGACCAAGAGCACATCGTTTTCTTTGAAAGGCTTATGAACAAAATTACTGACCCCAAAGAGCAGCAAATGATCATTCACAGCGCCAACATGTTTTATCGCTTATACGGAGATATCTTTCGCGAATTAACACCCGAACACGGCTTGGAACAGGTTGCTTAAATTAAAGGGTTTAACTCTGGTGCTTATCCCCTGGAGGTAAACGGCTAACACGTTAAGGTAAATACAATGAATATTGAGTGGCGTAATCAAGTGGTGCTTCTTACAGGTGCAACTGGAGGTATTGGTGAAGCAATAGCCAAGGCGCTTGATGAAAAAGGCGCGCACATTGTACTAACTGGCAGAAGTAAGGCGAAGCTCGAACAGCTGCAACAAAATTTAACCCTTCATCATACCGCCGTTGTGGCTGACATTACGTCAGATGAAGGGAGAGATAGAGTAGTAAGTGCCTGCCAACGACTTCCTTTAAGCATTCTGGTTAACAATGCTGGCATTACCTATGTTGGCGAGTTTGAGGGCACCCCTATCGAGTCGATTGTGTCGACAAATATGCTGGCTCCTATGCTACTAACTCAACGCCTACTGCCGTTACTCGAACGTAGAGCGTCTGCGCACGTTGTGAACGTAGGCTCTGCTTTTGGAAGCATAGGTTTTGCTGCGCACGGAACCTACTGCGCAACTAAATTCGCTTTGAAAGGGTGGACGGAAGCCATGCACAGAGAATTCAGCGATAGCAAAATTAAATTTCATTATCTAGCGCCACGCGCAACGCGCACCGACATAAATGACGAACGTACTATTGCGCTAAATGAGGCATTGGGCAATCAGACAGACGAGCCTGATGCAGTAGCACGAGCATTGATTAAACAGTTAGAAAAAAATTTGCCAAGGGTCGCGCTGGGACGTGCTGAACGATTTTTTGCCAAACTTAACGCGCTAGTTCCCAGTATTGTTGACAACGCGTTGGCAAAAAAACTTTCAACAATTAAACACTATGCCTTTCGAAAAACGCAATCACAAGACAAACAGACCAGCGCTCAAAACGATACCCGTCTGGATAAAAAGCTGGTTTAACACGAGGACATTATTATGAAGAAATTAACCACGCTTAGCACCACAGTAATTCTGGGACTCGGTCTGGCATTAAGTCACACTGCTATTGCTAAAGCTAACGAAGCCTCAGAAAGTACAGCGCCGACATCAGCCTTACGTGAAACAGCAACCAGCCCGTTAAAGACACTTCAGCATCAGTGGGCACATATTAACTATGAACTTGATGATGCAGAAAAGGAAAAAGCATTCGTCGCCCTTATTAATACGGCTAAATCTTTCGTAAAGGCAGAACCCAACAACCCTGAGCTATTCATTTGGCAGGGCATAATTCAATCTAGTACAGCCGGTGCCAAGGGCGGCCTAGGGGCTCTGGACTACGCAAAGGAGGCTCGTAAGAGTTTCGAACATGCAATGCGACTAGATGAAAATGCACTCTCGGGCTCAGCGATGACCAGTCTAGGCGTGCTGTACCATAAGCTACCGGGTTGGCCTATTAGCTTTGGTAACGACAAAAAAGCTGAGAAATTGCTAAAGCATGCACTTGAAATAAACCCTGACGGAATAGATCCTAACTATTTCTACGCCGAGTACTTGTTCGATAATGGCAAATACGAGCAAGCGCTCAAGTTTTCCAAGAAAGCGCTCGACGCCCCTGCACGCTTAGATCGTCCTATTGCGGATTCAGGTCGCAAAATGGAAATCGTTTTATTGGAAGCGAAAATAGCGAGAAAAAGTTAGTCACCCTAAAGGTATGCAGGGAAAGGCAATGCTCTTATTGCCTTTCCATTTCCAACAAGTATTAGATTTTCGCTGCAAATACCGTTAAATTAGCCGCCGATTCAACGACACTTCACGAAATCACTAACAATTTCGTCGAGTTATCAAGTTTATTCCTAACTACCTCTTTTTTAAAAAGGCGACCCTTCATGCAGAAAAAGAACTTCTTCTCTCCTTTTCTATTCATCATTCTTACTACGCTGTCGATATCTACCGTTCATGCAAACACTCCTGGTTTGCTACCGTTGCAACATGCGTGGGCAAAAACGAACTATGAGCTTGAAGGTGAGGTCCAATTAGAGGCGTTTTCTGCACTGATAGCGCAGGCGAAAGTGTTAGTCGAGCTATCAGGAAATAGCGCTGAAGCACTAACCTGGCTAGCTATTTCTCAATCCAGCACAGCAAGTGCCAAAGGAGGGTTAGGCGCCTTAGACTTTGCTGAAAGTGCGAAAGAAAACTTGGAACGCGCCATTGATAAAGAAGAATCAGTTTTAGACGGAACGGCATTAACCGTATTAGCCGCGCTTTATCACAAAGTGCCGGGCTGGCCTGTAAGTTTTGGTAGTGACAAAAAAGCTGAAAAGCTATTTAAGCGTGCACTCGAAATTAACCCGCAAGGCATGGATCAAAACTTCTTTTATGCCGAGTATCTTTTCGACGAAGGAGAATATGAAAAGGCCCAGGTCTTTTTAAGTCGTGCCCAAAACGCGCCTGAAAAGGCCAATCGGCCACTGGCAGATGAAAAACGCAGAGAAGAAATCGCTGCCCTTCAAGCAAGATTAGATACTAAAGCTTAGTATCTAATTTTGCTTGGAGACAGCTTGATAAGTAAAGGTGGACGTTGTCACTAACTTTCCACCTTCACTCTATCAACGCCACTTTATCAATACTGCTTTATAGCATTGCAACTGTTTCTGCAATCATCATCGACTGCCAGTGTCTTGTTTACTTCCTATCCACCAAATTTAATGCGCACACCTGCATTGGCAATAAAGCCATCGTTGCGTGACCAGATATCGGTTGTCCAACGTCCACTTGGAGCTTGTGACTGCAACAATAACGGGTGCTCATCGGTTTGCTGAACATCAAGCAGGTTTTCTAAGTTTAAAAACCAGCTGTAGCGGCCTGTGGTTATTTGTCCGAGTAAACCTAAATGCCAATAAGGTTTAGTTTCAGTAATGTAAGGGTTATCGTCTACACGCTGAACGCCAGTATAGTACGCCTCAAAACCTAGCATGAACTTACCGTGCTGCTCCCACATAGCTACAAAGCCAGCTGAATGCTGTGGTGTTAGTGCAAGCTCGCGCCTACCATTAGCATTGGGAACTTCTTCTGTCGCGTCTAAATAAAGATAGCTTGCGGTTAACTTCAGGTCTTTCCAATAGTAGCGAAGTAAGACTTCAGAACCTCTAATTTTCGATTCACCTTCTGCGTTTACCAAGCGCACGTTTGTAGGCGGTGTCCCGTCGCTCGTTTCTACAGTTTCTAAGCGAGTCACGTTATCAACGTTAGAGCCAAATAAGGTAAGACTGGTTTCAATATCGTCAAAACGATAAGTAACATCTAAAGATGCGGTCTGTGCTTGTTCCTCTTGAAGGCCATCTATTGGCAATAAACGTGACAGTCCGGCAGCTTCGATTTCTTCAACAAAAGGCGTGGGGGCGAAATACCCTTCTCCATAAGAGCCTCTAATCGTGACATCGCCTGGGCGATATAAAAACGATATTCGTGGGCTAAATTGAGTACCATATTCACTGTGTTCGTCTAGCCTTGCACTCGCTGACGTTGTGAGTTCATCGCTTATTTGATAATCCACCTGGGTAAAGATACCCGGAACCTCATAGCTGTAGTCAAAAGATGCGAAAGTATCCGAATCGTAAATATTAGATTGATAGGCGACCCCAACCAACCAATCACTCTTGTCTGTGTACCCAGCCAAACTGGTTTCAGCGAGGTAACTTTCGTGTTGATCACTTTCTACGCCTGATAACTCATTGCCGAATTGATGCGTATGTTCTTGCGACATGGCTGAAAAGCGCGAATTAAGGGTAAGCGTATCGCCAAGAGGCTTTTCAAACACAAGGCCACTATCGATACGCTGTGACTCAAGCCCACGAATAAAAGAAACGGCATTTTCTCCGGTTCCTACAGTCGCATCACCAACAGTACCGCCTTGACGGTTTTCCGTCATATAACCGGTTGTAAAGTAAAGGCGCTCGCCCTCATCGCCTTCCCAGAATATACGCGGTCTTACCGTATAGCGTTCATAGCCCGCCAAGTCGGCCCAGCCGTCGTTATCGAGATCTTTCTCACTTTGACGATGCGCGCCAGCAGTCACCGAGCCACTTAGGCTGTCGCTGAAAGGCGTTGCCATATAGGTAGTGAAGTCTTGCCCGTCACGGGTGGTGAAATTCACTAGAGCTTCACCTTCAAACTCATCCTTTGGGCGACGAGACACAAGGTTAATGACGCCACCAAGTGCTGAGCCACCGTACAATGACGATGCAGAACCTTTGATAATTTCAACGCGCCCTAAGTCTGTAGGTGGAATCTGAAGTAAACCAATGGACGCTGATTGGTTACCGTAAAGCGGCAATCCATCAGATAAAAGCTGGGTATAACGGCCATAGAGACCTTGCAGACGGATATTTGCACTGCCAAGAGCAGGAGATGTGGTTTGCATTCTCACACCACCGGTTTCGGCGACCAACATAGAAATGTTACCCGGCCGCATGGCTGCCTTTTCCTGAATTTCTTCTCGGTTAATCAGTTCAACACGAACAGGCTGATCATCTGCAATACGACCTGAACGCGCCGCTTGAACCACTATTTTTTCTACTTTTTCTTCATGGTGATTATCGTGTTCACCACGCTCTTTTTCATGAGCATTTACATGTGAAGTAAAAATAAGTGAATTGAATGTAGTTAATGCCAGAAGGAAAATTGATGGCTTGAAAAATGTCGTTGGCATGTTCGTCCGTAAAATCCGATGGAAAGGACGCGCATTACACCATAACCTTTCGTCATACTCACTCCATTCCACCTCGTGAAATCATACATTCAAAGCATGTCCCCTTAACATTAACTGCCCCTTTTTCCAATTTGCACACCTTTGCAATTTATAAGCAATTGGTCATAGGCTACGCTTATTTATATGTATAAATTGTAAACAGTTCTCATCTGATATAAGCGCTCCTATTATGAATAAAAAAGGAGTGGCCCAATGCCTAAAATCCCACGTTCCTCAGATAACGACTATACCCATGACATGAGTCAGACCCGCCGCGAATTTATTGCGCGAGAAACCGGCACTGAGCTAAATCATTTAGGACACTATTCTATACCTCCCGACACCTTGTCTGGAAACATAGAAAACTTCGCAGGTGTTGCACAGATTCCTATCGGTTTCGCAGGCCCTATGCTGGTAAATGGAGAGCACGCCAAAGGCGAGTTCTACGTTCCAATGGCAACAACAGAGGGTACATTAACAGCCAGCTACAGCAGAGGCATGCGTCTGACAAGAGAAGCTGGCGGTATAACGACCACCGTCATTGACGATGCCATGCAGCGAGCACCCATGTTTGCTTTTCCTGATGCACGTGAAGCTCTCACATTTGGCAGGTGGGTCGAGAAAAACTTTGAAGCCATTAAACGTGCCTGCGATAGTACCACCAGCGTGGGCAAACTAAGGGATATTGAACAGTATGCCGCCTCTAAGCTTCGCTGGCTTAGGTTCAACTTTACCTGTGGCGATGCTGCAGGGCAAAACATGGTAAGCAAAGCCACTAAAGCAGGCTGCGAGTGGATACAGGAAAACTATTCAGGCTCTATTGAGCACTTTGTGCTGGCAGCAAACCTTGATACCGATAAAAAACACTCACACTTAAACTCGCTGCATACCCGCGGAAAGCGTGTTGTAGCAGAGATAACACTGCCAAAACTACTTATGACAGAGATTATGCATTGTCCGCCCGAGGCTTTGTTTAAACAGCGTCAGTATTCAAATATGGGCGCATTAATGGCAGGTAGTGTTAACAATGGTGCTCATTTCGCTAACGGTATTACCGCCATGTTCATCGCTTGCGGACAAGATGTTGCTAATGTTGCTGAGTCGTCGGCAGGGTTTACTTACGCTGAAATCACGCCCAGCGGTGACTATTACTTCTCAGTCACTATTCCATCATTAATTGTAGCCACGTATGGCGGTGGAACGGGCTTGGCTACACAAAATGAATGTTTAAGCGTACTTGGCTGTACACAAAGAGGTAGCGTTGATAAGTTTGCCGAAATTGTTGCGGCAACTGTGTTGTGTGGCGATCTGTCTCTGGGCTCTGCTGTTGTAGCAGATGAATGGGTAAGCAGTCACGAGCGACTAGGTAGGAACCGTTAAACCGTTTACAATAGTTGCAGCACTATCACCTTCAAGAAAGGACAAGCTAACTCAAGTAGAGACTTATTGAGTTCTAATAAAAATGCTAAATGGCTGGAATGCTAGGGCGCGTAACAACAAAGTACGCGCCTATTCCCATAAATAGACCTATGCCTATATAAGCGGGAATGGGCATTGATGCAAACAGGCAAACTAGAATAAAGCTCACCAACATGCTGCAGCACGCTATGCATTTTACCTTTTTCGATATTGCACCATGTTTACGCCACGCAACAAGACTCGGGCCGTATTTGGGGTGCTGAATTAGCCAGCTTTCAAGGCGAGGTGATGATTTCGTAAAACAAAAAAGCGCGCCTATCAAAAATACCGTGGTTGGCATTACAGGTAAGAAGGCACCTACAACGCCTAAACACGTTAAAAACAACCCTAACGATAAATACAGTACTTTTTTCATAAAACAGTTACGCCCAATCCAGTCCAACTCCATGGTCGGTGTTGTAACTCAACACCGTCTAAGCACCTTTCCAACGTGCTAGTTTTATACACAGATTATAGACAAAATGGATCTGCATGCCCTTGTCGTAAATCAAACCTACTCATTAACCTTATGACAAAATAATGAATTTTCCATCTACATTGGTCTAATTTTTTTGCGTTTACGTGTGGCCTATTTATAAATATGTCGCCAAATATCATTTGACCAAAGGAGTCGTGGAATAATCTGTGTCAGTGTTTTGAACCTGTTGCTAGAGCAATTCACTTAGTATTGGAAGACTGTTTAACCTGCTGCCACAAAGCTTCCATTTCATCTAGAGTCAGTGCTTCGAGCTTCTCGCCCTGTTGAGCCGCCAAACGCTCTATGCCTTTGAACCGGTTGGCAAACTTGTTACTGGCGTTGCGAAGCGCAGTATCTGCATCCACCTTGCAATGCCTTGCCAAATTAACCATAGCAAAAAGTGCATCGCCAATTTCTTCTTCGATAGCCTGCTGATTTTCGTGCATACCATCGCTTGAAGGATTGTCACTAGCACTGTTAGCACGTAAAAGACGCTGCTTGAAATCCAGCTCTTGTTGAATCTCTTCTACTTCTTCGCGCACTTTATCTATAACAGGCGCGGCGTCAGGCCAGTCAAAGCCTACCTTTGCACAGGCTTTTTGCAGCTTTTGTGCATACATGAGTGCCGGCATGCCTTTTGGTACACTATCTAGAATACTGGTATCTCTGATCTCTCTGGCTTCGTCAGTTTGCTCTGAACGCTGCTTCTTAAGCTGTTTTTCTTGGGCTTTAATAGCATCCCACTGCGCATTTAAAGCACTGTCATTTAACTGTGAACGTTCACGCGCGAGTTTTTTGTTTATACTGTCTAACTCAATATTTTTGCCATCATAACCCGGCTGTGTACCAAACACATGAGGGTGCCGGCGCACCAGCTTTTCGCTAATGGTTTGCGCCACGTCGTCAAAAGAGAATTCACTTGATTCACTGGCGATCTGCGCATAGAACACCACTTGAAACAGCAAGTCACCTAGCTCATCTTTAATGTCTTGCATATCGCCGGTGGCAATAGCATCAGCCACTTCATAGGCTTCTTCTATGGTGTAGCGAGTTAGGCTGTCCATGGTTTGTTTCACATCCCAAGGGCAACCCAATTCAGGGTCGCGCAGCTGCGCCATAATTTCAAGCAGCCGCTGCATTTCGCTCAGCTTAACTTTGCTTGCGTTTTGCATCTGTTACGCCCTTAAGCTGTCGCAGTTGGGTTAATACTTTTGACACTCTTTCGAGGTCTTGAACCTCTATCGATATGGTAATAAGCGCTGTTTGTCGGTTTTTATCACTTAGGCTGTTCACACCTAAAAGTGGCACATTCTCATTTGCTAACACCGTAGTGATATCGCGCAATAGCCCGGTTCTATCATGACAATATATATCAATGCCCGTTTCAAAACCTACTTTAAGCTCTTGTGACCAATTCACCTCTATCTGACGCTCTGGGTGCTGTGACAACAAGTGCTGTAGCTGACTACAGTTTTCTTTGTGAACACTTACACCACGACCTTGTGTGATATAGCCTAAAATAGCTTCTCCAGGTACCGGCTTACAACAATTGGCCAACTGACTCATAAGGTGACCTACACCCTGCACCACTACCGCATCTTTTTTACCGGAACCGGCTGCTGTTTTACGTGTTTTTACTTTAGGGCTAATTTCTGGCTCGGGGGCTGGCGGCTCATGCAAGTGATGAATAAAGTTAATCACCTGCATAACACGCACGTCACCGGCGCCTACCGCGGTGTACAAATCATCTAGCGTTTGTAAGTTAAACTTCTCAAAAGCTTCACTGGGTACTTTGGCAGGTAAGTGAGCACGTTGAAGTTCGCGTTCTAAAAGCTCTTTACCGGCAGCGAGGTTTTTATCTCTGTCCTGCTTTTTAAAGAAGGAATGGATAGTGGCACGGGCCCGCGACGAATGAACATAGCCAAGTCCTGGGTGCATCCAGTCGCGACTTGGGTTGGGCTCTTTCCCGGTCAATACTTCTATCTGGTCGCCACTTTGCAATAAATAAGTGAAAGGCACTATACGCCCATTCACTTTTGCACCAATACAGCGATGGCCCACGTTACTGTGAATGTAGTAAGCAAAATCAAGCGGCGTAGCACCTTGGGGAAGGTCAATAACATCGCCTTTCGGTGTGAACACATACACTCTATCGTCGAACACTTGACTGCGAAGTTCTTCAACCAAATCGCCCGATTCAGCCACTTCTTCTTGCCATGCTAGTATACGACGAAGCCAGTTTATGCGCTCGTCATAGCCCGACTGCTTGCCAGTACTGCCTTCTTTGTATTTCCAGTGAGCAGCCACTCCCAGTTCTGCATCCTGATGCATTTTCTGTGTGCGAATTTGAATCTCAACTGACTTACCTTCAGGCCCGACTATAACGGTGTGAATAGATTGATAGCCATTTGGCTTAGGGGTTGCGATATAATCGTCGAACTCGTTAGGTAGGTGCTTATAGCTGGCGTGAACCGTTCCAAGCGCTGCATAACAATCTTGTAATCGCTCCGCAATAATACGTACAGCCCTAATATCAAACAGTTGCTCGAAGGTCAGACGCTTTTTCTGCATTTTTTTCCAAATGCTGAAAATGTGCTTCGGGCGGCCATAAACCTCTGCGCGGATCTCTTCGCCATCAAGTAAGGCTTGCAAGTCGTCTACAATAGTATCTATATACTCGGCGCGCTCTCTGCGCTTGCCGTCTAACTGCTTTGCAATTTGCTTGTAAGTAATGGGGTGTAAATAGCGAAAAGCGAGGTCTTCAAGCTCCCACTTTAATTGACCAATGCCCAAACGATTTGCCAATGGCGCATAAATACTGGCGCACTCTCGGGCCACCATAACGCGGGTTTCTTCGTCTGCCTTTTTAACTTGTTGTAGTGCACAAATACGTTCGGCCATTTTAATTACAACGGCACGAACATCTTCTACCATTGCAAGCAACATGCGACGTATGCTGTCTATGTGCTGTTCGTCAGACTTTTCTGCAAACCCCGTACTGTTAATTTTTCTCGCATGTAACGACTTAATAGCATCCATTCGGCGAACGCCCACTACCAGATCGCGAATTTCCCCGCCAAATTCTTCATAAATATCATCTTCACTTAAAGCGTGCTGTTCGCAATAAGGAAATACAAGAGCTGCCTGAAGCGTTGCGTCATCCATATTAAGCTGACACAAAATCTCAACCATTTCCTGACCAACCAATAGTCGCTCAGGGATGGAAGACACAGCACTTAGCTTATCTTTTGTTTCTGCATTTAACTCAAGACTATCTAACCACGCTTCAAAGGGCGGTCGGTCGGCTTGGTGGACCTTTCTTGTCGATACCATATCCTTTACTCGTTACTGCTGCTTTCGCGTAAACAAGGCCATCATCTCCATGTGATGGGTGAAGGGAAACATTTCTGCTACGCCCGCTTTTTCCATTTCATAACCTCCGTTTATCAACACTTTTGCGTCTCTAGAAAACGTACTTGGGTTGCAAGAAACATACACTATCGTTTTTGGTAGGGCTTTTACAAGCGCATGACAAACGGTCAATGCCCCTTCTCTTGAAGGGTCAAGCAGCACCTTATCAAAGCCCTGCTGCAAAGAAGCCTCAACATTAGTCTCATCAGACAAATCTAAATGCAACCACTGTACGTTTTCAACGCCCTGCCGATGTGCATTATCTTTTGCGCGGCGCACCATCTCTGACACGCCCTCTACCGCCTGAACTATCGCACCTGACTTAGCAATAGGTAAGGTAAAATTACCCAGACCGCTGAACCAATCAGCTATGAGCTCGTAAGGCAGAGGATTTAGCCAATTCATTGCCTGGTTAATCATTTTTTCGTTAACCACTTTATTTATTTGAATAAAGTCATTAGCACTTGGTGAAATAGAACAGTCATTTATCGTAGACATAACCAAATCAGTGCCATGCCCTACACTGCGTATTTGCCCTTGTTTGTTCTCGAGTTTTAACTCTATTTTTTCGGCATTGGCGAGAGAGTACTCGTTAACCAGTGCATTCACCGCATTAATAAGCTCTGCCTCAAGGGCTTTAGTATGCTTAATAACAAGGTGCGATATTTTATCACCGGCGATAAGGCTTACATGCCCAATATGTCGAGCCGTTTCGAACCCTGTAAGCGCATTTCGCAAAGGGCCGATAATGTTTGATAGCGGGTCAACTAATATTGGACAGGTCTCGACACTGACAACGTTACTGCTATTCGCTTCGCGAAAGCCTAACTTAATTTGATTTGGGTTGCGGGCGTCGATAGCCAGCCTTGCTTTTCTGCGATATTGAGGTCGAGGACCCACTAAAGGAGCTTGCCAAACGTCTGCTTTCATTGCCAATTGACGTTCCATCATCACTTTAAGGGCGTTGTCTCTTAGCTTAAGGGCAGCATCGGGCTGTATATGCTGTAGCTGACACCCACCACATGAATCAAACACAGGACAAAAAGGCGCTTGTCTAGCATTACTTGGCGAATGAATGTTTATCGCCTTAGCGTTAATGACTTTCTTTTTACTCGTTAGCACCTCTATGTCGCAGGTTTCCCCAACAAGGGCACCATCAACAAACATCATGGGGTTACCGCGCACTACGCCATGACCCATCCAGTCGATATCTTCAATGGTAACCGTATTGGACTTTTGGCTTTTATTGCCTTGTGAGGCTTTATTAGCTTTTCCAAATCGAAGTCCTGCGACCTGCGCGTTGGCGCTGACATTACCTTTCTTCGCATTGCCACTTAGGCTTGAAGACGTTTTGCCTTTTTGCTTGCTGCGTGATTGTTTAAAAAGGTTTGCCAAGTGTGACTCCGGTAACTTGCATTGCGTAGTTCGATGTTTGTAGCGTTTCTTGTGAACGCAGACCAGATAGATGTCATCTACCTGGCTTCATTGAGTCTGCGTTTTCGTAGTGCGCGCTTTAGTAAATTATTAGGATTCTAGTATAACGGTGGCGACGGCGTAATGCTGCTCATCTGAAATACTAATCACGCTTCGGGTAATGCCCCGTGCCTCACACATAGCAGCAAATTCACCAGAAAAATGAAGTTCTGGCGCCCCTAGGTCGTTGTTACGCACCTCTATGTGTTGCCAGCTAATTCCATTCCCAATACCGGTACCAAGGGCTTTCACCGCTGCTTCTTTCGCGGCAAAACGTTTTGCTAAAAAGCGTACTGGTGTAGCGTGCTCACTAAACGTCTGCCACTCGGCAGGCGTAAGTACTCGCTTGGCTAAACGTTCATTGGCACCGTCACCTTTACCAAGTCGCGCTATCTCTACAATGTCAGTACCTAGCCCTGCAATTGCCACGTTATCTACACCCTTTTGAATCTAAGCTTAAATGCCCGCGCGAGCTTCAAGCATCAGCTTACGCATATCAGCCACTGCTGTGTGAAGACCGTCAAACGCGGCGCGAGCGATGATAGCATGACCAATATTCAGTTCTATTAGCTGTGGAATCGCCGCTATAGGTTTAACGTTGTGATAGTGCAAGCCGTGACCCGCATTCACTTTAAGTCCTAAACTATCGGCGTATTCGATACCTTCAACTAAGCGAGCCAATTCTTTCTGCTGCTCGTCTTCGCTGATGGCTTCTGCATATTGTCCGGTATGAATTTCGATGTAAGGGGCGTTACATGCTGCGGCCGCGTCAATTTGCGCTTTGTCTGCATCAATGAATAACGACACCAAAATATTCGCATTAGCAAGTCGCTCGCACGCCGCTTTGATGTTCTTAAAATTCCCTGCCACATCAAGCCCACCTTCAGTGGTTAACTCTTCACGCTTTTCAGGTACTAGGCAGCAAAAAACAGGCTTTACTTCTTCTGCAATGGTCAGCATTTCATCGGTTACTGCCATTTCTAGATTAAGTCGAGTGTTAATGGTTTGCGCTAAAATACGTACGTCGCGATCTTTTATATGACGACGGTCTTCACGCAAATGAACCGTAATGCCGTCTGCACCTGCGCGCTCTGCAATGTCCGCAGCATGTACTGGATCTGGGTAATGTGTACCGCGCGCATTGCGTAGCGTTGCGATATGGTCGATGTTAACGCCTAATAGAATCGTGCTCATTTCACCACCTAACCTGTAAGAGCGAAAAAAGATGTCTGCTCTTCATGTTTAATACATTATTCAAAGGGCGCAAATACCCTTTCTTACAAAGTCGTGATTGTAGCAAATTTTTTCATAGAGCGTGCTGTTTAAGCGTTTGAGTTAAGAGAAAATAATGTAAAGAAACGGGTGTTCATTGCAGTTTTTTCTACAAAGTGTGGACGGTTATAAATATGAAGGTTTAAGAGGTTAATGTCTAAAGACGTAAACTAAGAAACCTACTCCCCCCTTAACTTGTTGACCCGCTAACGCGGTTTGGGCAGAAAGAGTTCGCGACTTTTAAGTGGTTTGTCACCAATGAGCGGCTTTAGCAGGTCGCGGCAAAGCACCTTAGCGACTTTTTTGCTAAGCGGGGTAAACTCCCCCTGAGACAAACTGAGCAACGCTTTTCCGGGAAAGCCTCGCATGCTTCTAGTACTGTTAATGTCGTCAGGCAGTCGCACAAAACCCGCATCTATTTGAAAGTTATAGCTGCCGGTTTCTTCTATTGGCATTTCGTATTCTACGTCAGTAGTGAAGTCGGGAAGTAACCCCATTTCATCAAGTAGTGCAAATTCGAACTGTCGCAAGGTCACTTCTATGTCGCTATTATCACGAAGGGACAGTAATGCATTCTCATAAGCATTGTGCACACCGTCGCTGGCGAGGCCCGCCGGCATAACGCGGTTGGTTAGTTCGTTTACATACATGGCACAAAACAAAGCTGTGCCTACAAGATTGATGGACGGGGCGACGCTTTCAACGTGACGTAGGTTTTTTAACTCTGACTTTCCACTTAACTGTAGGCGAAGATGTTGAAAAGGTTGAAGCAGGCTCTTTTTGTCTGATTTACTGTTTTTCACCCCTTTTGCCACAGCGCTGACACGCCCTTCTTCTAAGGTAAAAAAGTCAACAATATAGCTGGTTTCCCTGTAAGGACGTCTATGCAATACATAGGCATTTAACCATTCATTATTCATTGTTGTTCAC
The DNA here is from genome assembly GCF_018619335.1 of Alteromonas sp. ALT199. Taxonomy (GTDB): domain Bacteria; phylum Pseudomonadota; class Gammaproteobacteria; order Enterobacterales; family Alteromonadaceae; genus Alteromonas. The sequence goes on from NZ_JAHHDX010000010.1 coordinate 48,311, forward strand.
TTTTAATTATTTATAGCCGAATTGGTGGCGGTTTAAGAGGTTGTCTAAATGTTCATTCTAATAGTTGTAGGGATATTCGTTTTAGCTGCGCTTAATTCTTACCACTTTCATAGTTTCAAATTCAATACCAGCAACTTCTTCAACGTGGCGATAATAAGTTACGTTCACCCGCGCGCCTTTCAAGCTTTGATATTGCTGTTTTCGCCGGTAAATAAAGGGCACATCAATACCTTCTAGCATAATGGTGTGGCGAATCCAATCGCCGTTTTTCTCTTCCCGCTGAACGTGAGAAATCACTTTGACATTGTCGGTTTGATTCAGCTGACTATGCTTTTCAACCAGCTTCTGCCTTTCGCTTTTCACCCTCGCCCCTTTGTGTTTTTTGCATTGTCACTAATTACTTTTAATTGTCTTGGCTTGTCATTTAACAAGCCTACCATTACCTGATATTTTACCTCTGTTAAACCGCTTCTATTTGCTCAACTATAAGCTGTACAGTCTCTTGCCCTCTAAACACATTAATATCAAGGCGATAGGCGATATGTACACGTTTTATCATGGCATTAGGCCATGCTTTTAAATCAACGTTAAACGCAATAGCGTCCACTTCATTAGCGCCGTCACTCTTTAACACCATTTTTAAATGTTTTTGTCCAACTAACCGTTGATCAAGCAAAGCAAACTCACCGTCGAATAATGGTGATTCAAAGCCTTGGCCAAAGGGGCCTGCTTGGCGCAATATATGCGCAAAGGGTAAACACAACTCTTCTGACGACAAGTCACCATCTGAGAGCAGCGCATGATTCCCGTCAAGCTTTTCCATATGGGTGCGGGCAATATCAACAAAAGCCCGTTCAAAATCTGGAAGCTTGGCAACAGGTAAACTCAATCCAGCGGCCATGGCATGCCCACCAAATTTTTCGATAACCCCCGGGTAGCGAGTATTTACTTCATCAAGCACGTCGCGAATGTGTACCCCAGGAATAGAGCGCGCCGAGCCTTTAATAACAATATCGTCTTGATGAGCGAAAGCGATAACAGGTTTTAGGTACTTTTCTTTTAACCGGCCTGCCACTATGCCAATAACACCTTGGTGAAAGTCTTCTCGGTATACCACTAGTGCGCTTGGCATATCGCCCTCATCCAGCGCCATTTGCTCTAGTACGGCTTCCGCTTGCGCTTTCATGCCAGTTTCAATTTCGCGGCGTTCTTTGTTAAGCGCATCAAGCTCTGCCGCTATCATTCGCGCCTGAATAGTTTCATCTTCTAATAAACAAGCAATGCCTTGTGACATGTCGTCTAAGCGACCTGCGGCATTAAGCCTTGGACCTACTACAAAGCCCAAATCAGTTGAGGTTAAGTGGGCGCAATCGCGGTTGGCCACTTCAACTAGCGCTTTGATACCAGGTCGACACTTACCAGCTCGAATACGCTGAAGGCCTTGGTGAACCAGAATTCGGTTGTTTTTATCTAAAACCACCACATCGGCGACGGTGCCAACAGCAACAATATCTAGTAGAGACGCCAAATTAGGTGGTGCAATTCCTACTTTCTCAAAATGCCCTTGCTGCTGTAACTCGGCTTTAAGCGCAAGCATGATATAAAAAGCGACGCCCACACCAGCTAAATTTTTAGAAGGAAATTCACAGCCAGGTTGGTTAGGATTCACTATCGCATCGGCGGGCGGTAGTGCGTCACCCGGCAAGTGGTGATCGGTCACAACCACCTGCATCCCTAAGGATTTTGCGTGCGTTACACCGTCAATACAGGATATGCCGTTATCCACGGTTACAATTACTTCTGCACCTAGTTTGGCAGCTTCATCCACGATTGGTACGCTAAGCCCATAACCAAAATCAAAGCGGTTAGGCACTAGAAAATCGACGTTCTGATAGCCCATGGCTCGAAGCGCCAGTATACATACTGATGTACTGGTCGCCCCATCGGCATCGAAATCGCCCACGATGGTAATACGCTTATTTTGCGCTACTGCATTTGCAAGAATGTGCGCTGCCTGAGGCATCCCTTTTAATACGTTGAAGTGCGTAAGCCCTTTAAGGCCATTCTCCAAGTCATCCATATTCGCAATATTGCGACCGCGATAAATTCTATCGATAACAGGGTGTAAGTCGGAACTTAACGAGGCGCCGGAGACCTCGCGGCGAACAATAGGCAAAATCATGAAATACCACTAAACCAATTCTGTGATTGCAGTTGTCTGTGTCAATTGGAAAAAGGCAAATATTGAAACAAGCTCAGTTTTAATACAACGCGTAAAAGAGACTGCTTTTCAAATAAAAGTGCCGCACTAACTGCAAGATAAAACCATACGAACAAAACGTAAGAAAAATAGCGATACGAATCATACCTCAGAAAACAAAAAAACGCACAGAGCGTGCGTTTTTCCATATCAACAATTAAGAGGTCTGAATGACTACTCTGCCTCTTCCAGCGCTTTTACGAGTAGCGCGGCAGGCTGATAACCAGGTATAAGTGAGCCGTCTGGCAACACAATATTTGGCGTACCGTTCACACCCAACTTTTGACCCAACATATACTGTTCGGCTACTTTGTTTTTACAGCTTGCACTTTCCACATTACTGCCTGCTTTGGCTGTAGTTAACGCTTTTTGTGGGTTTTCAGCACACCATACCGACACCATGTCATCATAGTTCTGGCTGTTTAGCCCAGAACGCGGGAACGCGAGGTAGTGTACGGTAATTCCCGCATCGTTTAGCTCATCAATTTCTTTGTGAAACTTGCGGCAGTAACCACAGGTGATGTCTGTGAAAACGCTTATTTCGTGCTTTTCGTCTTTGGCTTTAAACGTAATTGAAGACGGCTCCATTGATGCTACGCCTTCTTTGCGCAAACCAGAAAGCGCTAGTTCGGTTTCGTTGCGCATTTCTTTGTCAATATTAAATACGCGGGCCTGAAGCAAATACTCTCCGTTTTCACTTACATAAAACAAACCGCGGTTTGTTGAAACCTGAACCAAACCTGATACAGGAGAGTCGGCGATGGTTTCTACATCTAACCCTAGCATTGAGGTCAACTTATCGCGGATAGCGTCTTCGTCGGCCGCCTGCACGCCAAGGCTTAATAATGCGCTTGCCGTAACAAGGGTAGCTAACAATACTTTCTTTACTGCTTTCACTAAATACTCTCCATTTTGCCATTGAAGCTTACTGTGCTTATTGGCTTAGTATGCGACTGCTCGAATATGCACCCATGGCTTAGGGCAACCGCTTAACATTTTCACACTTATTACTTTCAGACCGTAAAACCTACCAAAAAATTGCATTTTTAACGCTATTTTTCTGTGTTTCTAGGTAACTTTAACGACGCAAACAAAGGCTAATCATATTAGATGCCAAGCTAAAACACCTATTGCAGTATTAACCCACGCCACTCTCTTTAAAAGTAATATAACACCTTTATCCTACCACACTGTTTTTCATTAAAAACATGTCTAAGCAGAGCCTCGTCGTATACAGAGTCCAATTTGTAGCATTCACCTTGGTAAATATAAGAGTTTACTAATTAACCACGAGGATGGTGACTGTGGATAAGTGTCTGCAGTCGCTCTGTTGCTACATGTGTATAAATTTGCGTGGTTGATAAGTCACTGTGGCCTAACAACATTTGTACTACACGTAAATCTGCACCATGGTTTAAAAGGTGAGTAGCGAATGCATGACGCAATGTGTGGGGGGATAAATGCTGTTCAATACCCGCTTTCACTGCATAATACTTAATGCGATGCCAAAATGTTTGGCGTGTCATTTTTTGTCCGCGCCTGCTAAGAAAAACCACATCAGATGTTTTAGTGGCAAGAATAGGTCGCGCCGTTTTTACATAGGTTAGTAACCATTCAATTGCATCTTCTCCTAGAGGTACTAAGCGCTCTTTGTTTCCTTTACCTACCACCCTTACCACACCTTGTTGAAGACTAACTTGATCCATCGTCAATCCAATTAGCTCACTCACACGAAGGCCCGTGGCATAAAGCACTTCGAGCATGCTTTTATCCCGGCATTCAATTGGGTCGTCAGTTAGGGGCGCATTGAGTAAATCTTCAACCTGCTGCTCACTTAAAGAAGAAGGTAAAGCTTTTGGCGTTTTTGGGTTAGATAATGCAGAAACAGGGCTGTCTACTCGAATTTGTTTGCTTATAAGAAACACAAAAAAGGCACGAATGGCGCTAAGCGCTCGTTGCGTACTGCGAGTAGACAACCCCTTATCATGGCGATAGGCAAGGTAATCTTGAAGCTGTTCAGTAGTGAGCACAGCAATATCCTTCACGCCTTGATTGTTGCTATAAATGGCAAGCTTAGTGAGATCGGTACGGTAGCTTTGCTGAGTATGTTCTGACAGCCCTTTTTCAAGCCACAACATTTCAATAAAGCTATCAATATGGGCCTGACTTGCCGCAGGCACATAGGTTAACTCACGTTCAACTTTTGCCATTTAGAAGCCACGCTTTTGTTTAATCAGCTCGTAAGCTGACTGAATATCTTGCGCTTTCTTTTTGGCAATCTCCATAGCCTGTTCTGGTAGGCCTTTAGATACCAGTTTGTCGGGGTGATGTTCAGCCATGCGTTTTCTATAGGCACGTTTTATGGCTTTTTCATCGTCAGATGCCGCCACCCCTAATATGCGATATGCATCATCTAAGCTTTGCTGCTCAGAGTAGGCTGACTGCTGACGCGACTGGCCATGCTGGTGTTGCCCTGTTCCTGCGTAATTTCGTTGACCGCCACGTTGTCTAAATCGGATTTCTGCCTCATACATTGAAATGAGGTAATCTAAATCGCGACGTCTAAACCCAAGTGGTTTCGCTACTTTCTCAAGGACGTTGTACTCTTGTTGAGAAAGTTGACCGTCAGCAAATGCGGCTTGAATAAGAATTTCCAAGAATACTTGTAGAATATCACGTCTGCCATGGCTGGCATCATAGAAACCTCTCAAGGTGTCGACTAAGGGAAAATCACGCGCTTTACCTTCCCTGAAAGCTTCTTGCGCTTCACGACGGGCATCCCCTGTAAGACGCATTTCGTCCATTAACGCTGTAGCAATTTGAATTTCTCTGTCTGTCACTTTACCATCAGATTTAGCAAGGTGACCCAATGCGCTAAACAGGCTGTGAAAGAAAATTGCCTGTTGCTTTACGTTATCTTGATCAGTAAAAAAGCGTCCAAAGCCACCTAACTGATTGAAGTCTTGCCGGTAGGCTTTATCAAAAAAGTGCCCAACTAGCAGGCCTAGGATCGCGCCTGGAATTTTAAGAAACATAAAGCCAAATAAGGCACCGAGGATTTTTCCCCAAATTGACATCGTGTTATACTCCATTGATGCACTGTATAAAAATGGATGTTGCAATTATTCGTTCACGCCGTGCATAGAGCGCTTAGCTCATCATCATATCAAATGCTTAAGTGACTTACCTATAGCTGCAAGCTCGGTTTAGTCGTTTAAAGCACGCAACCACTTAAAAATCATTTATTTGAAAATAACAACACTAACGTACAAACTTTTGGTCTAAATGACATAAAATCAAGTTTCACTTCCCGATTAGTTTCGCTTTTTGATAAGTAATGTATTTAAAAGTGCATTTTTTTGTCTGAATGGTTGGTAATTGCGACAGAAGTGCTTAGAATTGAGCGCTTAAATAAAAAAGTAATAGCAAGTGAACGTCCTTGTTTCCTTCTGCAAGGTATATAGAGGGCGTTAAATCACTGGTTTTTTAAAACGTTATGTCGAACTAACCGAGACGCACGCCGTCTTATTTGGGTTTAAAAGCAACATACAACAAAACAGGCCACCCATTTACGCATGAAAAACACCTGCGCCATGCTTGTTTCCGCGACACTTTTGCCTACAGTCGCGTTTGCACAGGAAACGACAGCTTCAAATTCTAAATCAGTTTCAAATGCAGCCCCTCTTGCATTTTGCTCGGTCGAACCTGTTACTTTTAACAGCCAGGCATTAATGCCAAAAGGCCATGTAAAAGTCGAAGCTAATCGAACTGAAATTATTCAAGATACCGTGGCACTGTTTTCTGGCAATGTAGACATAACATCTGACACTGCGGTGATAAGTGCGTCTCAAGCACAAATAAACGGCAGTGGCCGTGATCTTATCGCTAAGGGCGATGTCACCTACCAAGACGCGCAGTTGAAAGTTGAAAGTGACGCTGTCACCTTACGTTCTGAAGAAGAGCGTTTAGAAATGCAAAATACCCGCTATAAACTGACGGGGTTTGTAGGTCAAGGTGCCGCCAAAGATATCGTATTGGATACCGATACCGGTATAGTGCTTAAAAAAGTTAGTTTTACTACTTGCCCAGAAGGTGAAGAAGACTGGATGATTCGCGCCAGCGAAATCAGCTTGGAAAAAGGGACCGTATGGGGTCAAGCCAAACACACCCGCTTCTACATTGCCGATGTTCCGGTATTTTATCTACCTTATTTTGCGTTTCCAGTAAGTAATGAACGACAAACCGGCTTATTATTTCCCGAATTGACAAGCTCCAGTCGAACCGGCGTAGACTACACTCAGCCTTTTTACTGGAATATTGCGCCCAACTACGACATGACTATTTCACCACGATTGATGACTCTTCGGGGTCTTCAGCTTAATACTGAGTTTCGATACTTAACAGAGCGCAGTCAGGGAAAAGCCTACGTTGAGTATTTACCTAGTGACTCAGATATATCAGGTAATCCAGACCGATATTTTTATCGTTTAGAGCATCAAGGGTTAATTGCTGATAACTGGCTACTTAATATTGATTTTAATGGCCTAAGTGATGATAACTACTTGGTTGACCTTGGTTCAGATTACTACAGCCGTTCTGATACTCACTTATACCGAAATATAGGATTGAGCTACTACACTAAAAATCTATCGGTCAATATGCAGATAAAAGATTTTGAAGTGTTAGGTGATACCGCAGACAGCTATCGCGCTGTGCCAGAGATTAAAGTCAACTACAACAAAGCGTTCGCAGAGTACTTCGAGTTTAACCTTGACTCTGAGGTTGCCCATTTCGACAACACGTTAGACACCGCGCCAACGGCAACGCGATTCCACATTGCACCAACTCTTGCAATGCCACTGCGCGCCGCATGGGGAGAGCTCGTTGCTGAAACCACGCTATTTCAAACTGTGTACCAACAAGACAATGTTGAAGGTACTGATTTAAAAGAAGATGTAGAGCGTACCCTTGGTCAGGCTCGCCTTTACGGCGCATTATATTTTGAAAGAGACACATCTTGGTTTAGCGACGATATGTCGATGACCCTTGAGCCCAAGGTACAGTACCTTTACACGTCTTATGAAGACCAAACCGCAATTGGCTTTTATGACTCAACACCACTTTTAACCGACGTTGAAGGCTTGTTTCGAGGCCAGGAATTTACTGGCCTTGATAGAATTAGCGACAACAACCAAATTACCCTTGGTGCAACCACACGTATGTTAGATAAAAACAATAGGGAACAATTTGTTCTTAGTGTGGGTCAGATATTCTACCTTGAAGATAACAAAGTGATTGCTGCAACCAAAAATGAAGATCGCTCAGCGCTGGCCGCTGAGATGGATTGGCGCTTCAACCAAAACTGGTTCTTCCATTCTGATGTGCAAGTAACCACTGACACAGACAAAGTTGATTTAAGCAGTGTGGGTATTGAATACCGCAAAGATGATTCGCGTTTTATTCAATTAAGTCATCGCTATGTTCGCGATCTCAGTGGTGAAACTATAGATCAAATTGGTATTTCGGCAAGCTGGCCTATTTCTGAGAATTGGCAGTGGGTTGGCCGTACTTACCGCGATCTTGAGCGCAATAGAAGTGTGGAAACCTATGCAGGTATCCAGTATGAGTCATGTTGTTGGGCAGTGCGCGTGGTCGCACAGCGAAGTCTAAATAACCGTTATAACGATAGTGGCGAGCAGTCGACAGACGATTTCGACTCTGGAATATCGCTGCAGTTTATTTTCAAAGGCATTGGGTCATCTGGTACCCAAAGAAGCATGCTTCAAGACGGTATGTTTGGCTATCGTCAGCCGTATAGTTTAAATTAACCCGCAGTTGAGCGCTTAGCAGCGCTTAAAAGCAATTAACCAATAATAAAAGAGTGTGTATGAAGTTCATTATCCGTGCATTGATGTTAGGTGCCCTACTCTCGTTTAACAGTGTTGCACAAGAAGTTGTGCTTGACCGTGTTGCTGTAATTGTTGACCAAGGCGTTGTGCTTGAAAGTGAAATTGATGCACTTGTCCAAGAAGTTAAACGCAATGCTGAAGCCAATAATCAACAGCTACCTTCAGACCGTGCGCTTCGTACACAGGCTATTGAGCGTTTAATCACGAAAAGCCTTCAGCTACAAATGGCAGAGCGTATGGGAATTCGTATTAGCGACCCTCAGCTTGAGCAAACCATTGGTAATATTGCATCTAATCAAAATGCCACCGTTGAACAACTTCGCGCTCAATTATCTGCTGAAGGCATCGCATACGATGACTACCGTGAAGATATTCGTGAAGAAATTATCATGGGAGAAGTTCGCCGAGCTAACGTTCGTCGCCGTGTTTATATCACGCCTCAAGAAATAGACACGCTAATAGACCTTATGGAACAACAAGGTGCAACTCAGGCAGAGTATCGTTTAGGCCATATTCTGATTGGTTTCCCTCCTGAGCCAACTGACGAAGACATTCAAGCGGCACGAGAGCGCGCAGACAAAGTTATTTCACTACTAGAATCAGGCTCTGATTTTGCAAAAATTGCCATCGCATCATCATCAGGTAACGAAGCGCTAGAAGGCGGTGATATGGGCTGGCTAAATATTAATGCTATGCCAACGCTATTTGCTGAAGCGATTCAGGACAAAGATAAAGACACCCTTGTTGGTCCAATTCGAAGCGGTGCTGGTTTTCACATTCTAAAAGTACTAGACACGCGCGGCATTGAGAAAGTCACCGTTGAAGAAGTTGATTCTCGTCATATTCTTGTAAAGCCCTCTATTATTTTGAGCGAAGAAAAAGCAAAAGAGATGCTAGTGCGCTTTAAAGAAGAATTGCAAAGCGGTGAAGCGGATTTTGCAGAGCTAGCCAAAGAATATTCAGAAGACCCTGGGTCTGCTCTTCGCGGTGGAGAATTAGGCTGGTCTGACCCAAGTAACTATGTACCTGAGTTTAAAGAAGCATTATCACAGCTTGAGCCTGGCGAATATAGTGACCCAGTACGCACGGTTCACGGCTGGCATTTAATTCAACTTAACGACCGCCGCATGGATGACGCAACCGATAAGCGCAAAGAAGATAAAGCTTACCAACTTATCTTCAACCGAAAATTTTCAGAAGAAACCGAAAACTGGTTACGTGAGATGCGCGACGCAGCTTACGTAGAAGTTGTCGAATCTTAATAATAAGTTATTCATGAGCACACCAATTAAAATAGCAATAACGCCGGGAGAACCGGCAGGTATAGGGCCAGATTTGATTATTAAACTGGCCCAGGAAACATGGCAAGCCCAGCTTGTCGTGTTTGCCGATGGCGACATGTTAAAAGCACGAGCGAGCGTCTTAGGGCTTCCGTTAACGCTAATCGACTACGATGCAAACAACCCGCAGATACAAGCTGCGGGTTCGTTGTTTATTAAGCAAATAGATAAAGCAGTTGAAGTTACACCAGGTACACTTGATAGCGAAAATGGACTTTACGTTGTAGAGACTCTGCGCCAAGCATGCCAAGCGAATATAGAAGGCGACTTCGATGCTGTTGTGACTGGCCCAGTACACAAAGGGATTATTAACAAAGCTGGCGTGTCTTTTAGCGGCCATACTGAGTTTTTTGCTTATCAGTCCAATACCATTGATGTTGTAATGCTATTGGCAACTGAAGGGCTAAATGTAGCGCTTGCCACGACACATATTCCTCTTGAATATGTAGCAAAAGCGATAACCCGCGAGCGCCTCAATAAAGTTATCCATATCATTAATACTGACCTGAAGCTTAAGTTTGGCGTTAAAGAGCCTCATATATACGTATGCGGTTTAAACCCTCACGCGGGTGAAGATGGTCACATTGGTACGGAAGAAATCCATACTATTATTCCGGCACTGAACGAACTTAGAGATGAAGGCCTTAAAATTACAGGCCCGCTTCCTGCTGACACCATATTTCAGCCTAAATACCTAGAAAATGCCGATGTTGTGCTAGCTATGTATCACGACCAAGGCTTACCCGTGCTAAAATACAAGGGTTTTGGGGCGTCAGTAAATATCACATTAGGGTTACCTTTTGTTCGCACTTCAGTTGACCACGGTACTGCATTAGATTTAGCAGGTACAGGTGAAGCCGACGCCGGTAGTTTCAGAAAAGCATTGGAAAAAGCCATTGAGCTTGCACATCATCAACAATGAGTAAAACACACTTAGGCCATACGGCCAGAAAGCGATTCGGACAAAACTTCCTTCATGATGATTATGTGATAGGAAAGATAGTTGCAGCAATCGCGCCAAAAAATGAGCAAAACTTGGTAGAAATTGGACCAGGTTTAGGTGCATTAACAGATCCTGTTTGTGAGGAAGTTGACGCACTAACTGTTATTGAGTTAGACCGAGATCTAGCTAAACGGTTACGACACCATCCCTTTAACGGCGAAAAACTAACGGTTATTGAACAAGATGCAATGACTATGGATTTCGGCGCACTATGCAAAGAAATGCCGATAAAGGACAAGAAGCTTCGCGTGTTTGGTAATTTACCTTACAACATTTCAACGCCGCTAATGTTCCACCTTTTTGATCATGCTTCCTGTATCGAAGACATGCACTTTATGCTTCAAAAAGAAGTGGTTATTCGCCTAGCGGCGGGACCAGGCTCTAAAAATTACGGCAGACTTTCGGTAATGGCCCAGTATTACTGCCACGTCATTCCTGTATTGAATGTTCCACCAGGGGCCTTTAAGCCGCCACCGAAGGTAGACTCTGCCGTGGTAAAACTTGTTCCGCACCAGGCCCCGCCAGTGGACGTAGAGTCAGTAAACACGCTCGAACGCGTCTGTGCCCAAGCTTTCAATCAGCGCCGAAAAACCATTCGTAACTCACTAAAAGACAGCTTAAGTGAGGAAGAAATTCGTGAATTAGGGATAGACCCAACTTCCCGTGCTGAAGTGCTATCACTTAATGACTTTGCCACTATAGCTAACGCTGTATCGGCGAAAGAGCACCAACAAGAGCAATAAGTTCCTCTATGGATGTACTTGATATAAAGGTGCGGGTGAAAACCCGCCACCTTCCCGACCATCTTCCGTCAGATTCCAAGCAATTTGCGTTTGCCTACCACATTACTATTGAAAACAATAGTGAGCACACAGTGCAGCTACTAAGTCGCTACTGGAAGATAACTGATGCTAACGGCAAAACGTCAGAAGTCGAGGGTGAAGGCGTGGTTGGTAAACAGCCAATTATGAAGGCTGGCGATCATTTTGACTATACTAGTGGTGCAGTCATTGACACACCAGTTGGTAATATGGAAGGCTACTATGTAATGGAACTAGAAAGCGGTGAGCGCTTTCGCGTTCCTATTAGTGTTTTTCGTTTAGCCATTCCAAGTATTCTTCATTAAGGTTTTTATGTCGCAAGGTACCACCTACGTCATTGGCGATATTCAAGGCTGTTACGACGGCCTTCGTCGCGCATTAGATAAGGTAAAATTCGACGAGTCCAATGATAAGCTAATCGCAGTTGGTGACTTGGTTGCCCGAGGAGAAGATTCGTTAAGCACATTACGTTTTTTGAAATCTCTCGGCAGCAACTTCAGCAGCGTTTTAGGTAACCACGACTTACACTTACTTGCCGTTGTAAACGGTATCCGCAGGGCAAAAAAGTCTGACAAACTAGACACCCTGCTTAACGCGCCTGATTTGAGTGACCTAATAGACTGGCTACGTCAATTTCCTCTTGCCACAAAGATAGATGAAAACACACTAATGGTTCATGCCGGTCTTTACCCAAAGTGGTCCATTAACGAATGTGTATCTTATAGTGATGAGGTCAGTGATATTTTAAAGTCTGACAATTACGCTAGCTTTCTTTCTAACATGTACGGTAACGAGCCAGATTGCTGGTCAGACTCCTTAACAGGTGAAAGGCGCCTGCGCTTTATTGTTAATGCTTGTACGCGTATGCGATTCATACAGGCAGATTGCACGCTAGACTTTGACAACAAGTCAACCCCTTGCCCGGCGTCCGACGCCGAACGCGGAATTTATCCTTGGTTTGCGGCTTCAAACCCAAAACTTGCCGACGATCAACGAGTAGTGTTTGGACACTGGGCTGCACTGTCAGGCCAGACAAATAGTAATCAATTTGTTGGGTTGGATACTGGTTATGTGTGGGGGCAAAGCATGACGCTTCTTAATCTAAACACTTCATCGTTAGTCAGTGTTTCTGCTTAGAGCGTTTTGTAATCAAGTTTTCAAGCGAAAAGTCTTTTACAAAAAAGAAAATTTCCCTATGCCAACTAGTGCTACCAGTTGCATCATTTAGACTTAAGTGCTAAATAAAATAAACATTAAGTCATCGTAGCCGATACACTTACTTGTAATAGTGACGAAAAAGTCTCGTTATACAATCAGCATTCGAGTAAACACGCGCGTATAAGCGCTATATTTTGCAAGCTGAGACGGGTAATATCGTTAGGGATAAAAATAAAAACACTCATCCAGGAGTTCCGATGAAAATAACGGTAGCCACACGCATAATCGGTGGATTTGTAGCGATTAGTGCACTTCTAATCGTTATAAGTGTTGTTTCACTATATAACCTCAATTCTATAGGATCGGCGACAGAAGAAGTAAACGATGTTGCTCTGCCTACTGTGGCAGGCAGTAACGCACTTAAAGCAAGCTTCTTGAATATGGGTCGACTTACCTTCGAAAGCTATATTGAAGAAGATTTAAATGAGCTCAAGGACAAAAGAGCATCGTTCAACTCAGCCAAAGAAACCTTCGATAACGATTATAACAGGTTAGCGCAAGCCGTTAGTAATGAACCAGAACTAAGAAACACGCTAAACAGTGTTCGTGAATCTTATGATGCGTACATTACTAATGTTGAAGCTATGTACAAAAATCACCAAATGTACCTAGACTTGCGCAACAACATAGAAGACAAACTGGGTGATGCTGAAGATAATGCAGACGATGCCTCTACCTATCTTCTGGATTTTTCGGATTTAGACGCAGTACAGCGCGACCCTAACCTCAGACGTGCTGCTGAAGTTGGTGGTCAGCTTGAGACTTCACTTCTTTCTCTACTCACTGTGTCATACGAATACATAAAAACTCAAACTCTGGTTCGCTCACAGACTCTCGGAAACGAAGTCGACCTTGTGGTTGAAAAAGTGGTTACCCAGCTAAGCGAAATGGTTGAAGCCGCGGGTGGCCGCGACGACTCAGGTACACTTGATGATATCAACGACCTAGTCAACGATGCCATCAACGCCATTAAAGCTAACGATGGCGTAGTACAGCTTCATGTGGAGCGTTTAGAGCGCAGAAATGACGCCGAGCAGGCACTTAATGCTTCTGATTCAAACATCACGCAGGGAGTTGTAGCACTTGAAAATCTACTTAATCTTGCTGATAAAAAAGCGTCTCATATAGAAAGCCAGGTTAATGGGGCTATTACAACGGGTAACACCTTTGTTATCGTTGTTGTTATCATTTCTATTGCAGTAGCGGCCTTCATTGGTTACGTAACCGTTCGCGCTATTACACGCCCGCTTTATCGCGTAAACGAACTACTTACTGTTGCTTCATCGGGTGACCTTACTCATCGCCTAGACGATTCAGCACAAGACGAATTTGGGCTATTAGCACGAAACTGTAATACGCTAATTGGTAACCTGAAAGAGCTGATTACTGCCATTAACGTTCGCGCAGAGCAACTGGCTGCAGCGTCGGAACAAACATCGGCAGTGACGGCACAAACCACTCACTCTATTCAGGATCAGAAATCACAAATTGGCCAAGTCGCAACGGCTACAACAGAAATGCACTCAACGTCGCAGCTTGTTGTGCAAAATGCCGAAGATACGCTTAGCCAAATTCGCCATGCAGATGCCGAAGCTGAAAATGTTCGCCAAATTTCGCTTGAGAACAAAAACACTATTGAGATCTTGTCTCGTGATGTTCAAGAAGCAGCCGACGTTATCAATAAGCTCCATCAAGATAGCGCAAGCATTGGTGGGATTCTTGACGTTATTCGCGGTGTTGCCGACCAAACTAACTTACTTGCATTGAATGCCGCTATTGAGGCTGCCCGTGCTGGTGAGCAAGGACGAGGTTTCGCGGTTGTTGCAGACGAAGTAAGAACTCTTGCTAGCCGAACTCAGGAGTCGACGCAAGAGATCAATGCCATGATTGAAGTTCTTCAAGCTGGGGCCGAAAAAGCAGTATCTGTGATGGACCAAGGTAAAGATCAGACTGCTGCATGTGTTGCACAAACCGAAAAAGCTACGCAAGCGCTAGATATCATTACCGATGCGGTTCACAAAGCCCACGACGTTAGCTCTCAAATTGAGCAGTCTGCCCGTGAACAAAATACAGTATCGCAAGAAATTAGTGAAAAGCTTGAAACCATTGTGGGCATTGCTGAAGAGACAACAGCGGGTGCACAGCAAACGTCTGAATCTAGCCATGAAGTGGCGCGTCTTGCCGAAGAGCTACAGCAGTCTATCAGGCAGTTTAAAGTTTAACCTCCTACAAGTAATACAAACAAAAAACGGTCGCCTTAAGGCGACCGTTTTTTTAATGCTTTACGCGAACATAGTACTTACTCAAACAACGTCGAGTGAAGCTTACGAACAATCACATCACTGTCTGTCTCGTTAACCAGAAACGATAAGTTGTGCGGATTAGCGCCAAAGCAAATCATGCGAAGGTTAAAATCTGATACCGCAGAGAGAATTTTGCTTGAAACACCAATAGCCGTTTGCATGTTGTTACCTACAACGGTGACAAGGTCGTAGCCTTTTTCTACTTTCACGTCACAGATGGTTTCAAGCTCGGCAATGGTCTCTTTATTCAAACGCTGAGCTACAGAGTTCGCTGGGTTATCAAGAGTAAAGGATACGGAGATTTCCGATGTAGTTACCAAATCTACGCTGAGTTTGTGCTTAGCGATAATGGCAAACACCTGCTGAAGGAAACCTTGCGCGTACATCATCTTCGGTGTTTTTACTGTTACCATTACTTGCTCTTTACGACGAGTAATAGCACGGTACGGAGGTTCATGCTCGCAATCTCTTACAATCCACGTACCACCCTTTTCAGGCTCTTTGCTTGAACCTACAAACACTTTAATGTTTTTACGTAGTGCAGGCTCCATGGTTGCAGGATGTAGCACCTTGGCACCGAAGGTCGCCATTTCCGCCGCTTCTTCAAAACTAAGTTCAGGCAACGGATGCGCAGCGGGTGTTATACGCGGATCGGTTGTATATACACCGGTTACATCAGTCCAAATCTCACACGCTTCTGCATCAAGAGCTTCTGCAAGCAGTGCCGCGGTAAAGTCAGAGCCACCACGTCCTAGCGTAGTAGTACGGCCTTCTTCGTCGGCGCCGACGAAACCTTGAGTAACGACTATGGCCTCTTTAATTTCTGGCGCGAGCAGCTGTTTAGCAAGTTTTTCAATTTCTTCGATTTGAGGCGCGCCTTCACCGAATTCGCTGTCAGTGCGAAGTACTTTGCGAACATCAAAGTTCATGGTCTTCACACCCTGCTCTGCAAGCACTGAAGAGAACATCAATGACGACATCCGCTCACCCATAGAAAGCAGCTGATCTTTTAAATCGTCACGGTGAAGAATCTCTTCGTGAAATGCTAAGCTACGCATTTCTTCAAGCAAATCGTTGAGTTTAGGCTCTACCGCTTCTTTGTCATCAAGCTTATTAAGAATTGCGTGCTCTATCTTTGCGATGGCTTGGCAGGTTTCTTCAATTTGCTGTTGCGTCATTGGCGTATGCGCTAGGCTAACAAGGTGATTAGTTACCCCTGCTGAAGCACTTACTACCACAATGCGTGTTTTTTCATTACCGGCAACAATTCGGGCGCAGTTTTGCATTACTTCGTAATTCGCTACGCTAGTTCCACCGAACTTAGCTATCGATAAGGCATTTGTCACTATATTTAACTCCAGAATAAAACTAGCTATTCGCTAGCAACAACCGCGGTTTGCACGGTTAATCAATCGTTATTTGGTCGCCTACTTTTATATTATTCTCGGCAAACCACCCTTGGTTCATTTCCAACGCGTAAAGTACCTCTTTCGATGATCCGACCGACTCCAAACTATGGGGAGTGAGAGGTTTTATATCCGTTATTACGCCATTTCTGTCGATAAATGCTACGTCTAGGGGAACAAAGGTGTTTTTCATCCACATGCCCGCAAATTTAGGGCTAGAAAACTTAAAAAACATACCGCAGTCTTCGCACAAGGCTTTGCGAAACATCAGACCCTGAGCGCGTCGTTCAAAGGTATTGGCATACTCAACTTCATAGTGCTTGCCACCTATCTCCAGTGTAATAGATTCGAAGTCCACTGAATTCAGTGACGATACAGGGTCCACCTGCGCTTTTGCACACCCTAAGGTTAATACAAGTGCAGCAACAATAAAGAAAAATTTTCCCATTAGACATTCCTTTTCGCCATAAAAAAAGCCGGTCACCACTAAGGCAACCGGCTTTGTAGTTTATACACTATTTTAAGCAACATTCAACGTTGGAATAATGCGCGCTTTAGCTTCTTCTTCCGCCTTTTTAAAGCTAGGCATTTTGTCGAAGTTTAAGTAGCGGAATACTTCTCCCGACATTGCGTTAATTTTGCTGGCGTATTCCATGTATTCTTCGGCAGTTGGAATGCGCCCCACAATGGCACCCACCGCGGCAAGCTCTGCTGAGGTTAGATACACATTGGCTCCATCACCTAAACGGTTAGGGAAGTTACGGGTTGATGTTGAAAGCACTGTGGCGCCTGCATCTACCCTTGCTTGGTTGCCCATACATAATGAGCAGCCCGGCATCTCGGTGCGTACGCCCACGCGACCGTAAATGTTGTAATAGCCCTCTTCCATTAGCTGAGCTTTATCCATTTTAGTTGGTGGCGACATCCATAAACGCGTGGGTAGCGTTTGTTATATTGCTCAAGCAGTTTACCGGCTGCGCGGAAGTGGCCAATGTTTGTCATGCACGAGCCAATAAAGACTTCGTCTACCTTATCGCCAGCAACATCAGACAAGGTTTTCGCATCGTCAGGATCATTCGGGCAACATACAATCGGCTCTTTAATGTCGTTAAGGTCAATTTCAATGACCTCGGCGTATTCGGCATCAGCGTCTGCACGCATTAACTCTGGGTTGGCCAACCATTCTTCCATTTTCTGAGCGCGGCGCTCAAGCGTACGCGGGTCGCCGTAACCTTCGTTAATCATCCAGCGAAGCATGGTAATGTTTGAACGCAGGTATTCAGCTATCGACTCTTCAGAAAGGTTGATAGTACAACCTGCCGCTGAACGCTCAGCCGATGCGTCGGATAACTCAAACGCCTGTTCTACCGTTAGGTTTTCTAACCCTTCAATTTCTAGAATACGGCCAGAGAAGGCGTTTATTTTGCCTTTTTTCTCTACCGTTAATAGCCCTTGTTTAATGCCATATAGCGGAATGGCATGTACAAGGTCACGTAAGGTAATGCCCGGCTGCATATCGCCTTTAAAGCGCACCAATATAGACTCAGGCATATCTAGGGGCATAACGCCCGTTGCTGCAGCAAACGCTACCAAACCAGAGCCCGCTGGGAATGAAATACCCAATGGGAAACGGGTATGCGAGTCACCACCAGTCCCTACTGTGTCAGGCAACAGCATGCGGTTTAACCAGCTGTGTATAATGCCGTCCCCCGGGCGAAGTGAAACGCCGCCGCGATTCATAATGAAATCTGGTAGCGTGTGCTGGGTTTCGATGTCCACTGGCTTTGGATAAGCAGCAGTATGACAGAATGACTGCATAGTTAAATCGGCCGTAAAGCCAAGGCAAGCTAAGTCTTTAAGCTCATCACGGGTCATAGGGCCTGTAGTATCTTGCGAGCCCACGGTTGTCATTTTAGGCTCGCAGTATGTACCAGGGCGAACACCCTCAACACCACAGGCTTTGCCTACCATTTTCTGTGCTAGCGAGAAGCCTGCTCCACTGTCTTTTGGCTGTTCTGGCGTGCGGAATAAGTCGGTTGGACCCAAGCCTAATGTTTCCCGAGCTTTCTCCGTAAGACCGCGCCCAATAATCAGGTTTATACGCCCACCAGCGCGAACTTCATCCAAAATAACTTTCGACTTGTAGCTGTATTCGGCAAGTAGCTCACCGGTTTCGTGGTTAGTTATCTTGCCTTCGAATGGGTAGATATCTATCACATCTCCCATATTCATTTTTTCCACATCAGCTTCAAAAACGAGTGCGCCCGCATCTTCCATGGTGTTAAAGAAAATAGGTGCGACTTTAGAGCCAATGCACACACCGCCACCACGCTTATTAGGCACGCCAGATAAATCTTCGCCAAAGAACCACAATACAGAGTTAGTGGCCGATTTACGCGACGAGCCCGTACCTACTACATCTCCGACAAAAGCAACGGGGTAGCCCTTGCTTTTAACTTCTTCTATTTGCGTCATTGGCCCTGTAACACCTGGCTCTTCTGGCTCTAGTCCTTCACGGGGCATTTTATAAGCAGCAAGAGCGTGCAAAGGAATATCTGGACGAGACCACGCGTCAGGCGCTGGCGACAAATCATCGGTATTGGTTTCGCCTGTTACCTTAAATACCGTGTAAGTAATTTTATCGTCCATTAGTTTACGCGATGTAAACCACTCGCCTTCAGCCCAAGATTTAATAATATCAGTGGCGTATTCATTACCCGCTTTGTGCTTCTCTTCCACATCGTGATAAGCATCAAACATTAATAGCGTGTGTTTTAGCTCCTTGGCTGCCAGAGGCGCAAGTGCTTCATCGTCAAGTAGCTCTACTAATGTGACTATGTTGTAGCCACCATGCATATTGCCCAGCAATTCAACGGCTTTCTCTTTCGAGATTAGTTCACAGCTGTCTTCGCCTTTTGCGATGGCACTTAAAAACCCGGCTTTAACGTAGGCTGCTTCATCAACGCCAGGTGGCACGCGCTCTGAAAGTAGCTCTAAAAGGAATTCACCTTCACCGTCAGGCGGGCTTTTTAATAAATCGACAAGGGCTGCTACCTGTTCTGCATTAAGAGGTTTAGGGGGAATATTTTGAGCTGCACGTTCTTCAACGTGATTGCGATAGTCTTGTAACACAGTCTCTTCCTCTAAGTTAGCTTGCGCAATGGGAGTAAACGGTCTTGTACGCACTTGACGCAAGGAGTGTTTAATAAATCATCAACAGTATAACTTCACGGACTAATTTTTTAAATTTCTAGCCCCTTTTATTCGTTTATAATCGCTATTCATAACATTACTTTTGAACGATAAAAGCGATTAAAAAGTAATTGGCATGGCAAAGTAAACAATTAGGGTATGAGTAAGATATAAGGTTTTATTGCAAGAAGACAAGGAGTTAGCTTTTCGTAAACGCTCTCAATTGAAGAAAATCGTAAACGAAAGATAACATTTATCTACAGGCTCGATATAAGACTGCATCGCTAATTAGGCACAGTACTATCGGGATAAATCCGAATGGGGTCTAGTGCGAAGATAGCTAGCAAATCTTGGCTTGCCGTTTTTCGTTACACCGTAAAACTTAAAGGTTACCCAGCTACCAACAGCCGGCGGCGCTTGGCGCTCTTCCTCAGAAAATCCTGTTCCTAATTTAAATTGAATGCCAGTGGATGTTTCCACAAGTAGCGAGCCCATCATGTTCCTAAACTTTCCTTTCCCTGGAAGTTGCGCCAGTACTTTCGCTTCAGCATCCTCAAACTGTTTTACCTTAAGAAGGTTGTCACTGCGTCCTGACTGGTAAAACGCATTCCCATGGTGAAGCATTAGTCCTTCTCCACCTTCTTGTGTTACTTGCTTCAGCTTTTCTTCAAGTACATCAATAGACGTAAGCTTAAATTGAGCGATAACGGCAAACGTTGGATTGAGGGTTGCCTCTACAAGGCTGTTAAGCATGTTTAGTCGACTGTCAAAAGGCTGGCCCGCTACAGGCATGTCGAAGGCCATAAACCTTACTTTATCCCAGCGTTTGCTTAACAATGCGTGCGTATCGGTCATGGTGTCGACTGTAGTTTCAGTACTAGTTAAAGGTCTGTCTACAGAGTGCGACCCAACGCTTTTTAGCTTAGAAAGTACTATGGAAGCTGTAAGTTCAAACTGCCCTCTTCCAATCCAGAGTTCACCATCAATGGTTGCCTTGGGCCAGTTAGCGGTAAACCATGTAGGCGCGAATATCTTGTGGCCATTACGGGTGCGTAACTCGGTACCGTTCCACCTTGCACGAATACCGTCTAGCTTCTCACTCACCCAATAATCAGCAACGTCAATATCGGTTCGGCTTTGATGATCATACTGCTTGGCAAGTTGAATTCCTTTAACAATATCGAGCTTGCTCTGTGCGTATACTTGAGTAAATGGAGTAATTAAAAACACACAAAAAACAGTCAAAATATAACGCATTGGCTCTTTCCATAAGTTGTTAAATGCAGCCCGTTCAAGCCATTAGAAAGAGACTAAAACGACAAAGGCAGAGTAAATTACTCTGCCTTCGGTCTTTTTGTAACTGTACGTAGGAAGGTTTTTTCGTATCGCAGCCTTAGTCAGTAATAATATCAATAACAGAGATAAGCACATCTTCAGCAAAGGCTTCGCCTACCGTCTTTTCTTTATCGCGGCGCAATTGGTAAGTTTCCAAGCAGGCATTAAGCTGCGCATCAGCAGTGTTCACTCCGTGAACATCTGCACTATTTGCTTGCTCAATACAGTGATCGGTTTGCCCTGTTGTAACGGTACTGCACCCACTCATTCCCACGGTAATACCAGCCATAACAACTACAGTGGCGATCCAATTTAAATGTGTGAATTTGATTTTGTTTTTCAAGGTACATTATTCCTTTAATAGAGACTGCAAACGCTTTTGTCTATCTGTATATACTTGGTAACCATCGTGCTGCGGTGTCGAAAGCTCCAATGCCTTGTTTACACTCTCAAGTGCTTTTTTATACTCACCCATTTGCTCGTAACCATACGCTATGCCGTTATACGGGTCAGGCATTTCGGGGTACTTAGCTATATCGTGCTTAAACAACTCAATAGCCTTGTCGTAATTTTCAGAACGCACATAATGATAACCTAATTCTCGAATTACCCATTCAGGTGCCTCTAATTTTTCCCCGCGTTGCTTTGAAACGCGCTCGTAATATTTGCCAATGCTTTGAATATCACCATTAAACTGTTCAGGCCTTAAATAAGCTGACAAGAACAGGTTGTGATAAGCACTAAAAATAGACGCTGCCGTAACCAAGTTGTGCCGAACACCGGCATAGGCATCATTTACCCACCTCAAACCAGCAGGTTGGTTTGCCCGCATACCCAAAATCATATCATCATAGTAGGGTCGCATTGGCACCGGTTCGTTGCCTATAGACGTATAGATATAGTGATCCAATTGGCTGGACGATTTGAAAAACGCAACCGTTCTTTTTGCCGGCGCGCCATAGTTCCACCACACCGCAGGACTATAGGCAATCACAGCCTTAAAAAGCTCAGGATGTTGAGTGAGCGCATACAACCCGAATACACCACCAGCGGATCCCCCGGCTATCACCCGAAAATCATGCACCCGGTATTTATTCTCGACCATTGGGATAAGTTCAGTGGTTATAAAAGACAAAAAGTTTGCCCCGCCCCCGCCATAACCTACAGGCCCGTTTGGGTCTTCATTTGCAGTAGGGAAAAGATCTCGAAAACGGTCAGTATTTTCAATGGCGACTATAATTACTTCCGGCGCAGCATTTTCAGATTGAAGTGATTCAAGTACCGCATTCATTAAAGGTAGATTAACCGCACCATCTAGCCGATAAATTACAGGGTATTTTTTGTCAGGGTTTTCGGCATACCCTTTAGGAAGCTGAACAACGACTTCTCGTTCTTCCTTTAACACTTTAGATTGAAACTTCTCTACTTTCAGTTCGTAACGCTGACTGTCCCTACCTGTTTCGCTGTCAACCGGAAAACTCGGCAAAGCAAGAAATAGCAGAGCAATAATAGTATGTATTTGTGACTTCAAATTTAAATCCCTTTATAAGACGCTTTGCTTTTCGTAGTAAAGCTATTTACCTAACAGGGCAAAGCGCATTTTTATTTACCTACAACAAAAAGTTATTCGGACTATTGACACTTCCATGTTCACACTACTCTGTTTATCACCCTTCGGCAATAAGGGGGATCTCTGTAGACTTCCCTCCGCTCAAATATTTATTCAGCTCAGCGTGTAGTTCCGCTTTGTTGATAGGTTTTGTAAGATATCCATTCATACCAGCCGCTAACGCTTTGTCTATTTCCTCAGCAACCACTGCGGCAGTAAACGCGATAATTGGAATAGTTGTATTTACTTCTCGCAACGCTAGAGCAGCTTCAGAGCCGTCCATCTCAGGCATATGTAAGTCCATCAAGATAAGATCGAAATGCTGCTTCTGTGCAAGCTTTACTGCCTCTTTGCCGTTATTAGCAAGGACCACTTTCAGTCCTGTATCTTCTAACAACGATTTTGCTACGACTTGGTTAATGTCGTTATCTTCTGCAACCAGAACAGTAAGGTTTGAAAACGACGGCGTGCTGCCCTGCTCTTCAACGCCAATTACACTATCTACAATTTCAAACGGTAGCTCGAAATAAAATTCGCTCCCCTGACCTACCTCGCTTTTCAGATAAACTGTGCCGCCCATAGCTTCAACCAAGCTTTTTACTATCTGTAAACCAAGTCCCGTCCCCCCGTGCATTCGATTAATGCTGCTGTTGGCTTGGATAAATGCATCGAATACGCGCTCTTGTTCAGAGGCATCGATCCCTTCCCCAGTATCCTTAACTGAAAATCTGACAAATTGATGGGTCTTTGAAGCTTCACCTTTCGATAACCCTAATGTGACACTGCCCTGATGCGTAAACTTTATCGCATTGCTCACTAGGTTGTTTAACACTTGAGAAAGGCGCGTTGCGTCTCCTGCAACACAGGTATTTAATGTTTTATCTACTTCTATTCTCAGTGAAAGACCTTTATTTCGCGCCAATTGCACATAAAACGCTACGCAATCTTTAGCAGTACTTTTTAGGTCAAAGGGAATGATCTCCAGCGCAAGTTTTCCAGCATTGAGTTTAGAAAGATCCAATATGTCATTTAGAATACGATTCAATAATTGTCCGGAACGCTGAATATTTTTTAGATTGGGCCGTGCACTTTCCGAAATATCATGAGAAAGCACCACATCGGTCAGTCCCAAAATACCGTTTAATGGCGTGCGAATCTCGTGTGACATAGTGGCGAGGAACCGCGATTGTGCAGCCGACGCTTGCTTTTCGCTCTCAAGCGCCTTGTTTAGCTTAAGGGTTTTGTTTTTACTCTCTATAAGGGCTTTCTCTAATTGGCTCGCTAGAGCATAGATAAGAACAGATACAACGAGGTTGGTCACACAAAGCCTTAACCAAAGGCCTTTGTCATAACCCCCTTCGTAAAGCGGCACAAGGAAAGTACAGCACGCGAGTACAACCATTGCACTTACTCGCCAGCCATTGGAAAGCAGCAATATGGGGAAGATAGTAGCAATTGGAACTAAAGTAGCAGGCATGATCCCGTTACTCAATACAAGGTAAGGAGCGACGGGGATCGTGAGCACTGCCCACAATTTGGTTAATACATCTTGATATTTAGGAAATGTTATTCCTGCAATAGATATTGCACACCACGACAGACCGAAAAACGACGCCACATAAACATTCGGTGGTTGCGCAATGGTGATTACCGCTAAAATAAGTAACGAAAAAAACAGAAGAATTTTAAAGCCTGCGCGTCGTAGGGCGGAGGTTATCTCATCAAATGACTCTTGCTTTAAAATTTGCAGCTTAGACATAAAGCATTTTTTTAGTAATAAACTAACTGATAACTCAGTATAAGTATTAAACGTTAATTCTGGCCAGTAATAAATTAACCCACGCCGCTTACCAAACAATGAATATTTCATCGGATACACGACGCGATGTGTCTTTTATAAATTAGCTTTTAATGTCTAATATTTTATAACGTGCTTATTCCTTGTTGGCCCGAACTTTGCCAATACATTGCATGAAACCGGATCAATAGTAATCCGTTGGCTCTAAACACGTTTCCCCCCATTAGTTGCACTTCAATAGTGCAAGAATAAATTAAATAAGGTCAATATGAGCTTAAGTAGTTTTGTTTTATTCGTGTGTATATCGCTATCGTCTCTAGCAAATGACGATACTAGTCAGTACGGTCCAAAAGATTTTTCCAATGTTACAAACAAATGGACAGCCGTGGTTGCTGCTTACGAGCCAGAAATTGAAGCCATTGACGCCGCGTTTGCGACTATGGACGACGCTCAAATTACGCAAACGGTTTATATTAAAGGGGTAAAGTACCAGTTAGGTACTTATAAAGGAGAGCCCATTGTTGTATTTAGTACGGGTGTCAGCATTACCAACGCAGCAATGACCGTACAGATGGCACTGGACTACTTCCCTATTGATAAGCTAGTTATGATGGGTATCGCAGGGGCCATAAACCCGAAATATACACCAGGCGATATCGCAGTCCCTGAACGTTGGTACTTCCATGACGAATCTGTCTATATCAATCCGAAGAAAGATGACGCTAACACCTATGAGCTACCGGACTATTACGCTAAACAGCTCGAATATTACAAAGCGCGACGGGAGACAGATAAGCACGCACCCGACTACAAAAACATTGGTTTTATTCACCCTACCGAGGTAGCTGTAGTTAAAGAAGGATGGGACACACGCAGAAGAATGCCCTATTTTACTGCCGATAAATCATTGTTAGAAATGGCAAAACGCGCGCTCACAAAGATCCCGCCTATCACTATGCCATCTGGTAAGGAAATACTGGTTGATATAGGTGGAAATGGAGTAACAGGTTCAGTATTCGTAGACAATGCTAAATACCGAGAGTGGCTGCGTGACGTCTACACGGCTGATGTTGCAGAAATGGAATCAGCAACCGTCGCACAGGTGAGTTTTGTTAACGACGTAGATTGGTTAATTATCCGCTCAATTAGCGATTTAGCCGGCGGTCAGCACGGTAAAAATGTTGAGAATGTATTTGACGCAATTGCCTCAGGCACCGGCACAAAGCTACTACTTGGCATACTCGATGAACTCGTAGCCACCGCCCCTCAGTAACCAATAAATGGGGTCAGAGTACATTTTTCGACAATCGAAGCAGAGTAGTTTTTAAAAAAGTACTCTGACCCCATTATTTATGTACTCTGACCTCATTAGTTCAGGTATAAAAAAGCCCCAACCTTGGTTGGGGCTTTTTAATGTTTTGTTTAGCGGTAAGTTCTTATACGCGCTTAACTGCTAGGTCCGCTTCAAACTTTGGTGCTACAGCCAAATCTTCTGAAGGTGGAGCAAACTTAGTTAAGTCGATGCCTTCAACCGCTTGCTTGTATTCTTCAGTTGTTGGGAAGCGACCAAGTACAGTTGAAAGTACTACCAGTGGCGTAGAGCCAAGTAGTGATTCACCTTTCTTCTCAGAAGAGTCAGCAACAACACGGCCTTGGAATAAGCGAGTTGACGTTGCGATTACTGTGTCGCCCGGCTCAGCTTTTTCTTGGTTACCCATACATAGGTTACATCCTGGACGCTCTAGGTAAAGAATGTTGTCGTACTTAGTACGCGCGGCTTCTTTAGGCTTAGCATCGTCGAATTCAAAGCCTGCGTATTTGGCAAGTACTTCCCAGTCGCCTTCTGCTTTAAGCTCGTCAACAATGTTGTATGTAGGTGGCGCAACAACAAGCGGCGCTTTAAACTCTACAGAGCCGTTAAGCTTCTCTAGGTTACGCAGCATTTGCGCGAT
This sequence comes from Alteromonas sp. ALT199, assembly GCF_018619335.1. GTDB lineage: Bacteria > Pseudomonadota > Gammaproteobacteria > Enterobacterales > Alteromonadaceae > Alteromonas. The sequence goes on from NZ_JAHHDX010000010.1 coordinate 74,457, forward strand.
AATTTGCATGTCGCCTTTGTGCACCATGCAAGAACCTACGAAACCTAGGTCTACTGGCTTACCATCGTAGTAAGAAACTGGACGAATTACGTCGTGGGTATAACGCTTAGACACGTCTTCGTTGTTTACGTCTGGGTCAGCAATCATCGGCTCATCAATTAGGTCTAGATCGATAACCACTTCTGCGTAGTATTTAGCGTTGTCATCTGGTGCAAGCGCTGGTACTTCGCCAGACTTAATTTCAGCAATACGCTTGTCAGCAAGGTCGATTAGACCTTGAAGCATGTTCGCTTCGTTATCCATACCCTTGTCGATCATGATTTGGATACGAGTCTTAGCAAGCTCAAGTGACGCAACCATAGTCTCATTATCAGAGATACAGATTGACGCTTTCGCTTTCATTTCTGCAGACCAGTCAGTGAATGTAAACGCTTGGTCAGCAAGTAGAGTACCGATTTGTACTTCAATTACGCGACCTTGGAACACGTTCTCACCAGCGAACTGCTTAAGCATTTGTGCTTGAGTAGCATGTACAACATCACGGAAGTCCATGTGCTCTTTCATGCTACCTTTAAAGGTAACTTTCACAGACTCCGGAATTGGCATTGCCGCTTCACCTGTCGCAAGTGCTAGTGCAACCGTACCTGAGTCGGCACCGAATGCTACACCTTTTGACATACGAGTGTGTGAGTCACCACCAATGATGATGGCGCGGTCGTCTACCGTGATGTCGTTAAGCACTTTGTGAATAACGTCAGTCATTGAGTGGTAAACACCTTTAGGGTCACGTGCTGTGATAACACCAAAGTTGTTCATGAATGACATAAGCTTAGGGATGTTAGCCTGTGCTTTCTTATCCCATACTGACGCCGTGTGACAACCAGATTGGTATGCACCATCAACAATTGGTGAAATGGTTGATGCAGCCATTGACTCTAATTCTTGACAAGTCATCGGGCCCGTAGTGTCCTGAGAACCTACGATATTTACTTTAACGCGAACGTCAGAACCCGCGTGAAGCGGTGCATCTGAGTTTACGCCAACCGCGTTGCGGTTAAAGATTTTTTCTACAGCAGTAAGACCTTGGCCTTCGTGTGATACTTCTTTAGACGCTGCGTAAACTGCTGGTGCTTCAGTACCAAGTGTACGTGCTGCAAAAGATTGTAGTTGCTTACCGAAAACGACCGCGTAAGAACCACCCGCTTTCATGAACTCCATTTTCTGAGGAGTAAATGAAGCAGATACGTCAGCTAGCTCTTCTGAACCGTTGTATAGCTTCTTCTCTTGGGTATCGATAGTAAGTACAGTACCTGTAGCTACAGAGTAAGCTTCTTCAAGCACTGGGTCGCCGTTTGCATCGCGAACCACATCGCCGTTTTCGTCTGTCTTCTTAACCCAGTTTTTAAGGTCAAGACCAATACCACCGGTTACGTCTACGGTAGTAAGGAAGATTGGAGCGATTCCGTTAGTACCAGCAACAATTGGCGCTTTGTTTACAAATGGAATGTAAGGGCTTGTTGGCTCACCGGCCCAAAGCGCTACGTTGTTCACACCAGACATACGTGAAGAACCTACACCCATTGTGCCTTTTTCGGCAATAAGCATAACTTTTGCGTTAGGGTGCTTTTTACCTAGCTCAACAATTTCTTGCTGCGCTTCTGGTGTAATCATGCATTGGCCGTGAAGCTCACGGTCAGCTCGAGAGTGCGCTTGGTTACCTGGAGAAAGAAGGTCAGTTGAGATATCACCTTCAGCAGCAATATAGGTAACTACTTCAATTTTCTCTGGAACCTCAGGAAGCTTGGTAAAGAATTCTGCTTTTGCGTAGCTTTCTAGTACGTCTTTAGCAATCGCGTTACCCGCTTTAAATGCTGTTTCAAGACGCTCAGTATCCGCTTCGTACAGATAAACTTGAGTTTTCAATACTTCTGCAGCTGGATTGGCAACTGCTTCATCATCAGAAAGTGCTAGGTCTAGAAGTGCTTCTACAGACGGACCACCTTTCATGTGTGAAAGTAGCTCAAGTGCAAACTCTGGCGTGATTTCTTCTACTTTTTCTTCGCCAAGTACAATTTCTTTCAAAAATTGTGCTTTAACACCAGCAGCAGGCGTCGTTCCTGGCAAGGTGTTGTAGATAAAGAATTTTAGAGAGTCTTCGCGGTGCTCGTTTGTTGTATCTTTAATTTGAGCAATAATTTCAGACAGCAGATCTGCACTGTCGATTGGCTTAGGGTTAAGACCTAGTTCCGTTTTACGGGTTTCGATCTCTGCCAGATATTCTGAATACAAACTCATATAGTTCTCTCGGTCTTAGTTTTACTTGGGCGTAGTGTTAAGTCGGTCTTAGCTATACGCATATAAAAATGAGGGGTATTTTAACCGATTTTTAGCAGTTACGTAATGACTGAAAGTAATCAGTTAGGCATACACCCACTCAAACTAGATTTACGTAAATCTACAAGAGCGCGAGCGTTAAAATCATGCTTTACAGAAATTTTCAATTTACTAACAAATTTCAATAACTTAAAAACAATTAACTCTAAAACCCTTAAGATCTCGAAAGTGATTGGTTATACCAATAAAGATAAATAATAGTGTTGCACTTATGACAGACATTCACTCCACTTATGGTGCTACCAGTACAAATTACCATCAATATTGAAACAAACTTTCATTTTTTTAACGTTTTTGACCTAGTCATCAATAGGCGAGACTTTTACTAACTTGGCATTTTCCCCGTCCGTCAATAGAAGAAGGTTACCTTCATGATCTACCGCGATGTCTCTTAATCGTTCTCCAAGCTCATCAAAAATTTTTGTAGAAACATAGTTATTTGAAACTGTATTAACAGCATATAGGGCTTGGGCTTTCAAACTGGTGATAAGCAAGGTATCAGCTAACATTGGATGCTGTTTATTAGAATAGTAAATCATAGATGAAGGCGCTATAGATGGTGTCCAGTCCACAATAGGGTCTGTCATGCCCGGGTAGGTTGAAAAAGGCGAAATTCTGGCGCCCGAATAGTCTTTTCCTAACGTAACTATAGGCCAACCGTAGTTTGCGCCTTTTTGCAGAAGGTTTATTTCATCGCCACCGTCAGGGCCGTGCTCATGCATAAATATTTGCCCTTTAGGCCCTTTTACCAAGCCCTGCGGGTTTCTATGCCCTAATGTGTATACGTAAGGGTTGTCTGGGAATGCAGGTTTTATTAACGGCTTGCCCGCAAGTGTGAAACCCAGCACTTTACCTAACTGTGAACTAACAACCTGCGCTTGCTCTCGGTAATCGAACCCGTCACCTGTGGTAACTAAAAAGCCCTGTTCTTGACCTGATTCACTACCTTCAAGCTGAAGAAGTTTTCCGCCGTAGTGCACAGGCGTATCTTTTGTTTGTACTACCTCGAATACCGGCTCTATGTTAGTAATACCGGAAGAAAGTGAAAGCTCTCCTTTTACAACTGCTAGACGGTTAACATCCTCGCTCCCCTTTGAGTAGCTGAGTAATACAGTGCGGCTGGCGGGAAACTGAGAAGGTATAAGAACGTCTAGCACACCGCCCTGCCCTTCAGTATACAAGTCATCAAGAGCCAAAGAAAACTTAGAAACTTGGCCGCTATCATCAACAATGACAAGCTCGCCATCTCTTGTCACTACTAATGTATGCGTAGTTGCTTTAACCTTGTCGACAACTGTCGTTATGGCTTTCGGGAAAGCTAACGAGGTTACCAAATCCTCTGTTACTACATGACTGGAAAAACGCTCTAAAGAAGCAGACACATCGCTAGCGACATCATGCTTTTCAAAATTAGTTGTAGGCTCAACAGCAGTGTCAGAAACAAGGCCTGAAGCAAGAGCTGGCGTAAATGCACAGCCAGTTAACGCGAAAACCAGTATGTTTCTTATAATATGCCCTGACATCATTGTGATTGTCCTCGTTGACCTAACAAAACCTAATTTAACCTACGATGGTGTACTTTGTTGTTAAACTCAATTCGCTTTTAAGATTAATATACCTACATTCATTGTTTTTGTTGCGCTTTGTAGATGGTTAATACATGGTATCGAGCGACGAACCTTGGAATGTAAAACATGAAAAACCTAACTCGCCGCACTATTTTTCATTTTATCCCATCTTGGGCTGTGGGTTTCCTACTTGCAAGTGTGTTTCACTCAACTGCCGTTTTGATGGGCCTGGTGGACATTAACGTTGAACTGACTGTCAACGATTGGCTTTTTATGATGTGGCAGGATGCCTTAGGCCTCTTACCTACTTACGGCGTAATTATCGCCGTCACTTTACTGTTAGCTTTCTCAGTAACGCACTTTATCGTCAATCGCTTGAGCCTTCATAAAACAAAAGTTTCTATCAATCAAATACGGTTCGTTCTTTTTACTGTCGCTGGTGGCCTGTCATTTTTGTTGATGCTGTTAGCCATGCAGCCCATGTTGAACGTAACTCTTATTGCCGGCGCTCGCTCAACCCTAGGCCTTATTGCGCAATGCCTAGCAGGCGTTCTCGCTGGCGGGATGTACAGTCAATTAAGTGATAGTTCCGGCAGGCATTAATAACTGCAATTTATACTACTAAATAAACCAACACTGATGTAAATAAAAAGTTAAGTTTGCTAATGTACGGTATAGACCCTACTTCCCTTGCCTTACTAGGAATAAGCAACATGATAACTTACCCAGATAATGTGACATGTCTAGCCGACTATATTGAAAGTGTTTTGCAGAAGTTCGCTGATAGACCTGCATACACGGCGCTCGGACAAACCCTCACGTTTGCCGATATTGACAGTAAGTCGTCAGCGTTAGCGCGTTACTTTGTGCACGAAGCGAAATTAACTCCGGGTACTAAGGTCGCCATACAGCTTCCTAATCTTATCCAAAATCCTATTGTTGTTTACGCTGCTCTGCGCGCTGGTCTTGTCGTTGTTAATACGAATCCGCTCTATACTGAGAGAGAGATGAAGCACCAGTTTACCGATAGTGGTGCAAAAGCGTTAGTAATCTTAGGCGACTTACTTCCTAAGTTTACTAGTATTAAAGATGACACAAGTATCGAAACTGTTATCACAACCTCGGCGACAGAGCTTCTAGACCCTAATACTGCGCCAGAACTCGATAACACCATTTCATTCACTAAAGCAATCGATGTGGGCAGTGCACTACCTCCGTTCTCTCGCCCATCAATAACGCTAGACCAACTCGCCATGCTGCAATACACAGGCGGCACAACTGGCGTTTCTAAAGGTGCAGCATTAAGTAACAATAATGTTCTCGCTAACTGTATTCAAATGCTTGATCGCATTGGTGATGGCTTCAAAGACGGCGAAGAAGTGTTGGTGTGCCCGTTACCGCTTTATCATATTTATGCGTTTACGGTCGGTATGATGGCGTTATTTGCGAAAGGCACACACATTATTCTCATCCCTAACCCGAGAGACATAGACGGTTTCATTCAAACACTTAAGCCTCATAAAATATCTGCCTTTATGGGTATTAATACGCTATTTGTCGGACTTGGTCGACATCCAGAATTCGCGAAGCTCGACTTTTCTAATTTACATCTCACTATGTCTGGCGGTACTGCTCTTACCCAGGCGGCGGTGTCAATTTGGCAAGATGTCACAGGTAATACTATTACGGAAGGTTATGGATTATCTGAAACTTCTCCAGTGGTGTCGTTCAATATTCCAGGAAAAGAAGAAATTGGTACCGTGGGGCACGAACTTGATGACACTGAAGTGGCACTACTAGATAGTAAAGATAACCCCGTAGAAGAAGGTGAATCAGGACAAATAGCGGTACGTGGCCCACAGGTTATGATGGGCTATTGGAACCGTGATGATGAGACAGCTAAGGTCATGACTAAAGATGGCTTCTTTAAAACTGGGGATATTGGTATACGCACTGCGTCAGGCGCTGTAAAAATAGTAGATCGCCTTAAGGATATGATTATCGTATCTGGCTTTAACGTCTACCCGAATGAAATAGAAGACGTCCTTACCTCTCATCCAAGCGTGATGGAAGCTGCCGTTGTTGGTAAGCCTGATGATAAAACAGGAGAACGAGTGTGTGCTTACATTACGTTATCTGGTGATGTATCGACAGAAGACGTTATCGAACATTGCAAGACGCAGTTAACGAACTACAAAGTTCCGAAGTCAATCACAATTTTAGAAGAGCTACCCAAATCGACAGTGGGTAAAATACTCCGTCGAGAACTACGTTCTGCCTAATAGGCAAAAAACGTTCGAAAGGCGCATAGTGTGAAATCCTATGCGTTTTTTTAACTTATAATCAGACAACTGCTACCAAAGGATAAGCCTTCTTTGTTGAAAAGCTCACCATTCTCGCGTTAACTTAGGTTTATCTAACTCACTTTCGTTGCACTTATGCAATTTACGACACTGTTCGCCTCTCAGAATTTCAATCCTAGTTTCTGTTCACGCTCTGTAAAAGAGCTCTCATTGTGAGCGGGCAACTATTAGAACGTGAAGCTATGGACAAGCATGGCATGGTCGCAACTATGGACGTGAAAGGCAATATCCTTAGTGCGAATGAAAAATGCTGCGAATTCTCAGGTTTTTCCGAAATTGAAATCGTGGGCGAGAACATTACCACGTTCGATATTACAAATATTCCCGAAACTGATAAACGCGACATTTTTAACTCACTTGTACTTGGAAACATCTGGCAAGGCGAGGTTCACAGCATAAGAAAAACTGGAGAGCCTTGGTATGTATTTGCCACTGTGGTTCCAGTTGTAAAAAAGGCACCACTAGTCGACCACCTTATTGTTATTGGGACCGACATTTCACAACAGAAGCGTTTAGAAAAGCGCCTCTCTGAAGGACGTGCCTTTTACCGCAGCATTACCGATAGTATCGGAGAAGGGGTTTATGCAGTAAATGCAGCGGGCAAGACGCAATTTCTTAACCCCGCCGCTACTCGACTTTTAGGATGGACTTTAGAAGAACTTCAAGACCGTCGTTTTCACGATACTGTCCATTATCAAAAGGGAGACGGCACCCTCCTACCTAGAGAGCAATGCCCAGTAAGCCTCACTATTCGCGAAGGAGGGTCTTATACCTCATATGAAGACTTTTTTACTGATAAGCGAGGCAGGCTATTCCCTATTTCTATCGTTGCGGTACCGCTAATCAATAACGAAGGTCAACCCGACGGGCATGTGGGTGTTTTCAACGATATAAGCGGCCAAAAAGCCATTGAACAGAAGCTGCAAAAAGCCTATGCCAAAGCGCAAAGTGCAAACAAAGCGAAAACTGACTTCCTCGCTACAATGAGCCACGAGATAAGAACGCCGATGAACGCCATCATTGGGTTGACGCATTTAGCCTTAGAAACTACCGATAATGACCAGCGCCAGCAATACTTAGAGAAAGTTCAGCGCAGTTCAAATGCGCTGCTGGAACTGATGAACAGTATCTTGGACTTTTCCAAAGTTGAAGCCAATAAAATAGATATTCTCGATGAGCCATTTACGTTAACTAAAATGATTGAAAAGCTGGCGCAGGTGTTTCAAGTAAAAGCACAGCAAAAACAGCTTCAGTTACTTTTTGATATTCGCTGCAATACCAACACGCCATGCAAGGGGGATAGCGAAAAAATCTATCAAGTCTTGCTTAACTTATTGAGTAACGCCATCAAGTTTACAGAAAAAGGTTACGTTCTACTTAAAATCGATAAGCGAGGTAAGCATCTTTTCTTTAGTGTAAGCGACACCGGAATGGGCATTGGCGATGCGGGCAAAGCAAAACTTTTCAACGCCTTCGAGCAGGCTGACGCATCAATTTCTCGAAAATTCGGTGGTACTGGCTTGGGGCTGGCAATTTGTAAGCGACTTGTAGGGTTTATGGGTGGAGAGCTGACCCTTGAAAGCCAAATCAACGAGGGAAGTTGCTTTGCATTCTCGCTCCCCGTTTGTATTGATGATGGGAGGCCCGCTCAGGTTTTACTTCCTAAATCTATACCCTCAGAAGTACTTTGCCTTCAGACACATGAAAGTGTTGAGCAAGGATGTCATATTCTTTGCCAAACGTTAGAAAGACTCAACATTAACTGCCAGATAGTTGACCAGGTGGAAGCACTATTGCCGAAACAGGTGCACTTTGTTATCGCCTATTTATCTACTGATGAGACGAGTTGGAAGAGTTTTGTTCATCATATGCAGTTTGGGGAATACCATGACTTAAACTGCGATGTTTTGATAACCCCATTTAGTAAAGACGACGTAAAAAAACGATTAGGTAAAAACCTTCCGAACGGTATTAGAATTATAGAACTACCATTTACCGAAAGCGATATAATATCGGCCTTATCGCCTTTACAGGTATCGAATAATAGAAAGGAAATTGATGGCCTAGAAAGCAAAAAATGGCGAATCAAACGCTTGGCTGGAAAACGAATATTAGTGGTCGATGATGATCTAATTAGTGTTGAAATAAGTCAACAGATACTCACAGATTTAGGTATATATGTATTAACGGCAACAACCGGTGAGTATGCGCTGGCACTTTGCGAGTCAAACACGTTTGATGCCATACTACTTGACTGTCACTTACCAGACATAACAGGTTATGAAATAGCTGAAACCCTGACGAAAAAAGAAAATTGGTACACGCCAATTATCGCGTTAAGTGCTGATGAGACACATGAAGCTTCCGAAAAAGCGTTATCGGCGGGGATGTGCCATCATTTAGTCAAACCCGCAACGGCGAATGAGATTCTTCACACCATTGATATCCATATTCACTCTGGTTACATCGAAGTGTTACCTTTAGCCGAAGCCGATGAGTTTGATGACTCTCTATTGTCTTTCTACAACACGTATAGCCAACGAACTGTTATGTCTGATTTGCTCGATATTTTCCATGCTCCCTCAGGAAAAAGTCAGCTTTTAAAAAACCTAGCAGAGGATGCAAAGAGGATTGGAGCGAACACTTTAGAACACCATTTAAAGCTTGTAATCAATGCTCAGGAAAATGCTGAAACCGTTGTTGCCAAGCATATTACCAACCTTTCCTTCGAGTTAGATGCTACCCTTCGACTCATCGCCCATACCATAGTAAAAACTGGCTCTAATGAAGTATCAAAGAAGAGTGTTAGCTTCGATACTGCCTCATTTCTTTCTTCGATGGCAGAGGTTAAAAGTGCACTCGAAACCTACGATGCCAAAGCCAATGACTATATCACTGAGTTCGCCGCTCGATATTGTGAGTCTGTACACTCACACAGCATAAACCAATTAAAGCAACGAGCCTCTATTTATGACTTTGAAGGAGCACTAGCTGTTGCGCATAAAATTTTAGATGAAATTAACAATGAACAATCAGAATAATGTAGAGCATAGATTCAGTATTCTCGTTGTAGACGACGAGCCAGCCAATATTGATATATTGCTTGGCATACTTAGTCCTTATTACAATGTTAAGGTCGCGCCATCTGGCGCTGTTGCGCTAAAAATAGTGCAGCAATTCACACCAGACCTAATATTGTTAGATGTTATGATGCCGGGTATGGACGGGTTTGAAGTTTGTAAAAAGCTAAAAACGGATAGACTGCTAAGTCAAATTCCGGTCATTTTTGTTACCGCGTTGACCCAAGGCGAAAACGAGGAAAAGGGGTTTAAACTTGGCGCCGTCGACTACATTACTAAACCGGTATCCCCAAGTATTACCCTTGCGCGCGTGAAAACACATATCAGCCTTGCTCACCAAATGCGTACTACCGAAAACTTAGTGTCAAAACGCACTGAAGAATTGAGCAAAAGCCAGCAAAGTGCCATTACTATGTTAGCGGCGGCAGGACACTATAATGACACAGACACAGGGCACCACATTTGGCGCATGGCTGCCTACAGCAAATGCTTAGCGATTGCGTGGGGGTGGCCCTATGACGATGCTTGCCTGTTAGCGCAAGCGGCGCCTATGCACGATACAGGTAAAATAGGTATTCCCGACGCTATTTTGAAAGCGCCTCGACGACTATTAGACGGCGAAATGGAAATAATGCGAACCCATGCACAAATTGGTCATAAAATTCTTTCGCAGTGCGATACCCCGCTGTTCAACCTTGCAGCCAAAATTGCGTTATGTCACCACGAAAAGTGGAATGGCACAGGTTACCCAGAAGGCTTAGCTGGAGAAGATATCCCCGAAAGTGCGCGTATTGTCGCAATTGCAGATGTATTCGATGCGCTTACGATGAAGCGCCCTTATAAAAAAGCCTGGTCTGATGAAGAAGCATTTGAACATATACAGGAAGGAGCGGGCGAGCATTTCGACCCGAAATTGGTGGAGTGTTTCCTTTCGATCAAACAGAAAATCTTAGAAACCAAGAACTATTGGAATCAGCTAGAGGCGGAAGGAGAAATGGCACCAGCAACGGATTTGCTCTTTTAATTAATCTTAGTCACTTAATGGCACTTATAACAACTACAAAAAGCTATCTAACAAACCAAAAGATTCGCGGTTTTTAATTTAATACCAGTCCGCATAGATAATTACCCATAAAGATATAAAAAAAGGTCGATATTTTATCGACCTTTTAAATTAACCCATAAATTAAAACGTTAGCTTTAACTTGCACCAAGCTCCGCAGCGATGGCGTCAGCCTGGCGTTTTTCGCCCTGTACGAACTGCTTCCATTGCTGTGCCATAGCACGACTTTTCTGATGTTTCTCTGCTTCCGCTAGCTGATTAAGCGCAAGGGCATATTGCTTCTTGTTGTAAAGCGCCATGCCTTTAATCAAGTAAACAAGACCTGGGTTTCTCAAGTCACCCTTCTCAACCGCTCGGTCTGCAGCAGCAATGGCGTCTTCAAAGCGCTCTTCGTTGAGTAGAATTTGCGCTAACTGTGCATCTAGCTCACCATCTTCAGACAGTTCAGCAGCTTGCATCATAACGGGAATTGCCTTGTCTTGCTCTTTGGCAAGTGACCAGCTTTGGCCTAAGAACTTAAGGTTGCGCAAGTTTTTCTCAAGTACACCGTCGTTCATCGCTTGCTCCATCAACTTAGCACCTTTATAAGGTACACGGTGATAGTAATAAAGCTGGGCCATATTGAACACATCAGCCGATGTATTTACAAACCCACGCTGATAAGCGGTTTCCATGATAGCCAACTGCTTGCGCTCTTCACCTAGCTCACCGTACATACCGGCTAGCTGGATCCAATATTTAGGCTCGTCAAACAACTTCACCATTTTAATAAGAACGTCTTTAACCTTTTGAGGCTGCTTGAGTTCATAAAAAATAGCACGTTGAAGAATTAACCACCCTTCATCGGGGATCATGCCTTCAGCTTCGTGGTCAGCCACCGCTTCAGAAATCCACATTGCAGCTTCGTCGTACTTTTTGTTCTGATAGTTCGCCTGCGCTTTTATCACTTTGTTCTTAACCGGTACTGGACCAGTATTCAAGCTTTCCCAGCGCTCTAGGTAAGTGATGGTGTCGTCGTAATTGCCCTGCATAAGGTTAAGCTGCGCCAAACTGAAAAGCGTGGTCATTTCAAACTTTTCAGGAATAGGCTGCTGCTCTACCACCTTAGCGAACGATTCCAACGCTTTGGCGTAGTCTTCGTTGTTGTAATAAATGAAGCCGAAAAAGTTATACATCATAGCTTTTTCGTAGGCGTTCATAGAGTGAGACTTATCTTCCACTTCTTTCAAGATGGAAATAGCTTCTTCTACATTGCCCGCTTCATCTGCTGCCGTTTGCGCACGGGCTAGCTGTTCGTAGACTTTGCCGCGAAGTGTAGGGACCCGACGTGTTTGCTTATCGCTAGCTTTAATCGCTTGTCCATCTTGCTGTTCAGCCTCTTGCGCTATAGCGTTAGAAGCAATGAACATAGTAGGTACAGATACCGTGGCCGATGCAAATGCAAACGCCAGTGCACTAAGCAAGGTGTTCGTCTGTTTTCTCATCATGTTCTGTTACCCGTCAATTTGGAACGTAATACGGTTTTGCACACCAGACACTTCTGTTGCTTCACCGTTAACCACGCGAGGCTTATATTTGAACTTCATGGCAGCATCTATAGCCGCTTGTTCAAAAATGCCTGAAGGGTTAGCTTCAACAACAATTGGGTCGCGTACCGCACCTTGCTTAGTTACTGTAAATTCAACAATAACGAAACCTTCAATACCCCGCTGAAGTGCACGTCGTGGATAAACGGGCGCAACCTTAACGATAGGCAGATATTCACCGTCACCGGATTCAAGGGCCAACCCGCCCTCTAGCGAAATGTCGTCGCCCACTTCTGCACCAAAGTCCATAGACGTGCCGTCTGCATCTGGAGAAGGAGAGTCCATTTGTGGCTGTTCCATTTGCGGGGGCGGCTCTTCTGGCTTAGGTGGCTTTTTCGGCTTACGATCTTTTTTCTCAACCTGTTCATCCTGCTTAACTCTTACGAAGTCAAGCACGCTTCCCTTTGGCGGTTCAGTTAGTGCACTGCCACCCATCTTGATAAGCGATTGCATCAAGAAGAACAGGCCTAACGTGATCGCAAGGGATAATGCAAATGCGATTAAATATCGTGGCATGATTTATGGCTCTTGGGCTGCAATCGAAACATCGTAAACGCCAGCGGCTCGCGACGCGTCCATAACCTTTATCAAGGTTTCTGTTGTGGCCTTTTTATCGGCCTGAATAACAACGGTACCCTGTGGGTTTTCAGCGTGTAGGCGCTCAATGTTCGCCTGTACTGCGCGAACGTCAATACGACGCTTGTTAATCCAAATTTCGCCTTTATCTGAAATAGCGATAAGGATATTAGCGCGGTCCTTTTTAACAGCAGTGGCTGCTTCAGGACGGTTAACATCGATACCGGCTTCTTTCACAAATGACGCAGTCACAATGAAGAAGATCAACATGATAAATACAACGTCCAGCATGGGCGTCATGTCGATGTTTGCTTCTTCCTCATCGACTAGGTTTTGAAAGTGCTGCTTCATAATAAATACCTTACCTTAACGCTTAGCTAGCATTAACGTTGAATAATCAATGCATCCTCAAGATGCGTGCGTTCTGATTTCACCATACGAGTTAACCAGGTAGCGGCGAATACGCCTGAAAGTGCGCCAACCATGCCCGCCATTGTCGGGATAGTAGCTTTCGATACACCTGATGCCATTGAACGAGCATTACCTGAGCCCGCAATCGCCATTACATCGAACACTTCAATCATACCGGTAACCGTTCCCATCAAGCCTAACAGCGGACAAAGCGCTACCAGCGACTGGATAATTGGGATGCTGCCGTTAAGGCGCATGGTTAACTGTGAAATTGTTTTCTGACGAACTTGCTCAGCGAACCAAGAAGAGCGATCTGCACGTGCAGTCCACATTGCTACCGCTTCTTTCTTGGCTTGCTTGTGCCAAACCATCAGATACATCGCACGCTCGAGGATCAAAAGCCACATAACGAATATCAGCAGACCGATGACCAGGAGAACCTGGCCCCCTGTTTCTGTGAAATCGCGAATTGCTTCTAGAAACTCGATCATGATTAGCCTCGCTCAGCGCGCTCTGCAATTACGCCAGATGCTTGTTCTTGTAGGATGTACACAATGTTCTTAGAACGTGTGTTTAGCATTGCATAAAGCAGTGTCATTGGAATCGCTACAACAAGACCTAGTACAGTTGTTACAAGTGCAGTTGAAATACCACCAGCCATTAGCTTAGGGTCACCTGTACCGAACAAGGTAATTGCCTGGAAGGTATTAATCATACCCGTGACCGTACCTAGTAGACCCATAAGCGGTGCAACTACTGAGATAATCTTGATGATAGTTAGGTTGCGGCCTAGCTTAGGCACTTCGCCCAGAATTGCTTCTGTAAGGTGAAGTTCAAGCGCTTCAACATCAGCGTTTGGATGCTCGTCACGTACTTTAAGTACACGGCCAAGCGGGTTGTTTGTGTTTACTTCTTTGCTCTTAAGCTGTTTGTTCACTTTCATGCGAATAAGCGACAGGGTTACAAGACGCTCTAGAGCTAGTAGAAGACCGAATGCACCAACGATAAGGATGATATAACCTACAACACCACCCTGCTCTACACGCTCTTGAAGGTTAGGCGCTTGAACAAGAAGCCCAAGAATTGAACCACCCGTTGGGTCAATACCAAACTGCACTAGTTCACCGTTTGAGCCTTGTAGTTCAGCGGCAGAGCTCATGTAACGGTCAGCAGGCTGACGTACTAGTTCAGACACTGTGCCTGTTACACCGTTGTACTCTAAGTATTTGCCATCAGCAACGAGTGCAAATGGACCTACACGTACTACAGACTTATTCACTTTTTCACCGCCCGCTTCAACAACATCGGTAGTAAAGGTGGTGACTTTGCCGGCTTCCGTCATTTCACGCTGCATTTCGAACCAAACGCGCTCAATTTCTTCAATTGATGCAAGCTTAGAGCTTGAACCCATGTCTTGCGCCATTTGATCAAGGAAGTCAGCGCGGCCTGGAATCTGCGCAGAAATAACTGAGTTATAGAATTTGTTTTTGGTGTCGCCAGCGATTTGCTGAAGCACACCGAATAGCTCTTTTAGTGAACCAAGACGTGTGTCTAGTGCACCGTTCAAGTCAGCCAGTTTAAATTCGTTTTCTTCAAACTGTGTTTCAAGCTGCTCAGATTGTGCAAGCATTTGGTCACGCTTTTCACGGGTCTCGCGAAGAATGCGATCTTGCTCTGCACGTTGTGCTTGGAAATCGCGCTCGCGCTGTTTGTTTTGCTGAGATTGTGCGAACTGACCTTCTTCTAATTGCTTAAGAAGCGCGTCTAAGTCCATAGCACGGTCGCTTTGTGCGAAAGCACCAACGCTGATGCTAAGGGCTGCTAGACCAACAGCGATACGTTTTACTGTGTTAAACATTCTCATCAACCTCTTAGTCTGTAATTGCCACTGGCAGCATTAGCAAGTCTGGTGCAAGTTGCTTCTTCGCCATGCGCAGACCTTTTGTAATTTGTGTACGGTAGCTGCTATCAAGCTCTTCCCACTGACGAGTTTGCTTGTTCCAAACACCCTGCATGCTTGCATCACGTGTTTGATAAATTAGCGCTGTGCGACCAAGGCGTAGGAATTCAACGTCACGCTCTTGACCGTTTATTGAATGAATACCGCTGTACGCTTCCATAGTGCGACCGTAGTCCATCTCTACTTGGTACGCTTCCATTACGCGACGGAATTTTTCAGACGCAGCAACGTCGGCGCGGTCCATCATAGCGCGAAGGTCAGCGACGCGATTCGCGCGCTCTTCTGGAAGGAAAGGTACGTCTAAAGCAACGAACTGTTCTAGGCCGTCAATCATGCGCATCATTAGCGGCGTAATTTGACGCTCAACAACAGACACTTCATCGATAGCAGCGTTTAGGTCTGCCATTTCTTGCTCTTGGTTATTGATTTGCTTGCGAAGCTGAGTGTTATAAACCTCAAGGCCTTCGATTTCTTTCATCAATGTTTTGAACTGTTGAAGTTTGCTGTCGATTTGGTCGGTAATACCGTTGATCTTTTCTTGCGATTTCGCCGCTGACTCGTTTATTTTCGCTGCCTCATCGACAACGGGTTTTAAGACTTCATCGTCTTGTGCAAGCACGGGTGTCGCTGCTAGCGCACCTGCTACAAGCAAGGCATTGATAAGCTTCATACATTCAAACCTTTAAAGTTAAAAGAAATCGGTTGTATCCGACTATAAATTTCTGCGCGTAGGATAGGATTTTTCTGTGACAGTTTTATTACGGAACTGTCATAAATCGATGACTATTGTCACAAAAAGAAAAGCCCGGCAGAAAAACCGGGCTTTAGGTGAATGTTGTGGTTCCCTTTTCAAAGAAGCCAAACTACCTGTACCTACGCTTAGCTTACGAAGCGTAAGACCTTCCTGCTCAATTTCTTTTTCATCATTGAAA
>NZ_JAHHDX010000159.1 GCF_018619335.1 Alteromonas sp. ALT199
GTTCGCGAACGTTCAGCTCGCAGTGGCCGTAACCCACAAACTGGTGAGACTATTCAGATTTCAGCAGCGAAAGTTCCATCTTTCAAAGCTGGTAAAGCACTGAAAGACGCTTGTAACTAAGCAAAAAAATTATAGAAAAAGGCAATGGCTAGTCCATCGCCTTTTTTATTTCTAAAAGAAAGAATTCAATATTGGGGTCAGAGTAACGACTCTGACCCCAATATTTTAAGAATAGGAATAACCCCTTTCAGGCATGTCTATTTCTTATACATGTTTGTGAAACACCCTTACTTGACGAAAGACATTACAAATAGTGTGTTTTGGCGTTTATATTCGGTGGCATTGGGTTATAATCAGCGCTTATTTTACCTTGAGCTTGCCAGCAGATGGTGAATTAGGGTAACTGTAGTAAGCAACGGAGTTGAAGAACAATCATGCTAGAAAGAATCAGAGAAGGTTCTCAAGGCCCTTGGGCGATGGCGATAATTGCGCTTATCGTTTTAAGTTTCGTATTCGCAGGTGTTGGTAGTTACCTAACATCATCAGGTACTACAGCAGTAGCAACTGTCAACGGCGAAGAAATTTCGGCACAAGAACTAGAACGTGCATACCAAAATCAGCGTGCACAAATGGAGTCACAGTACGGCGAAAGCATCGCGCAGCTTTTCTCCAGCGAACAATATCTCGCAGATTTTAGAAAAAATGTACTGGACAGACTTATTGCTGAAAAACTGATTCAGCAACAAGCTACCGATATGGGTTTGCGTGTAAGCGATGAACAAATTCGTGAAACGATAGTGCAAATGCCTGAATTTCAGTTTGGTGGCCAGTTTGATAACGAGCGTTTCCAAGCTATTCTCCGTCAAAATGGTTTTCAAGTTGCAGACTTCCGCGATTATCTAAGAACGCAAATGACCCAGAATCAGTTGGCGGCAGCGTTAACGAATTCTTCATTTTCTCTAGATGGCGAAGTGCAGCAGGCTAATGCTCTTCAACGTCAAACTCGCGATGCAAAATACGTATTGGTGAGCTCTGACGAATTCGCCGATTCTATCGAAGTAACAGACGCTGATGTAGAAGCTTTCTACAACAACAATATTGCTTCTTTCGATACTGAAGAGCAGGTGAAACTCGCTTATGTAAAACTAAGCGTTGAAGACCTGAAAGGTCGCGTTTCTGTAGATGAAGAAGCAGTACGTACATATTACGACAATAACCTGGGAAGCTACGGCACTGAAGAAGAACGCCGAGTTTCACATATTCTTATCGAAGCCGGTGATGACCAAGACGCTGCGAAAGCAAAAGCAGAGTCATTAAAAACTGAGCTTGATAACGGTGCTGACTTTGCAGTACTTGCTGAAGAAAACTCTGATGACACCTTCTCGGCAGAGAACGGCGGTGACCTAGATTTCATTACCCCTGAAATGATGGACCCAGCGTTTGATGAAGCTGCCTTTGCTTTAGAAAATGTGGGTGATGTATCTGACGTTGTTGAGACCGAGTTTGGCTTTCACATTATTAAGTTAACAGACATTAAAGAAGCGCAAGTAAAATCATTTGATGAAGTGGCCAGCGAAATTCGCGATACCCTTCTTTACGATGCGGCAATGGAGAAGTACTTTGAGCTTCAAAATACCCTAGCCGAAATTGCGTTCGAGGTGCCAGACACGCTAGAAGATGCAGCAAATGCGGTTGATTTACCAGTGCAAGAGTCAGTGTTATTTAGTCGTAACACGGCGCCTGCCGAGCTGAGTTTCCCAGGTCTTTTAGATGTAGCTTTCTCTTCTGAACTAGTTGATGAAGGGCTTAATAGCGATATCATAGAGCTTGATGATGAAACAGTTGTTGTTGCGCGCGTTGTTGAGCATCAGCCACAGCGTACTCAATCTCTTGATGAAGTACGCGAAGGCATTGAAGCGTCGGTAAAAGCTGAGAAAGCAAAAGAAGCCGCTGAAGCATGGGCGTTCGATATCGCGCAAAAAGTACGTGCGGGAGAAAGCGTTGAAAGTGAGCTAGCCGAAAAGTCTGTGTCTTGGGAAACTGCAGCGGCTGTGCCAAGAGCAGGTGGTACACTTGCACGCGCATTGGTTGATACGCTTTTCTCTCTTGCTCTTGAAGGCGAAGACAAAGTAGATGTTGCAACAACGGTGAACGGTGATGTGGCGGTTGTTATGCTAGAAGGTGTAAATGCAGCGCCAGAGCTTGAGAATGAGTTGGGTGAAAGTCTTAAACAGCGCCTTGCTCAGGTACAAGGTCAACGTGTTTATCAACAATATATTGATGCGCTACGTGCAAACGCTGAAGTGACTATCTCACAGACACTATAGCGCTAGTGCGTTAAAGCTGTCGCTGTGATAATCAGCAACGTCAGTAAATACTAAAAAGCCAGCCTCATTATAGAGGCTGGCTTTTTTGATCCGGTACAATCCCTTTATTTAAAAGAGGGCGTTAATTCGTTAAGAACAGCATCAGTGTATAAAATGCAGCAATGACACCCGATAATACGAATATGTACAGAAAACCTTGCTTGCCTTGTTCTAGCGTGTACTTATTAACCTGTAAGTAGCCAAACCAGAGTAATGACAAAATGAGAGGTATTAAAACAATGATTTTTAACACAGTAGTGCCTTTCTATAAGTTATGTTCTATTTATATCAATGTGCGCTGATTTAGACAAATCTTAGCGAAATAGTACAAGACGCTTTTCTGCCTAAATAAACATTCTTCCCTTTTGCTTAATTTAGCTCAGTTAAGCTTTCTGTCACGACATTGTCGTAAATCTGTTATTGGCTTGTCACTTTACATTTGTGTAATAGGCCCACATTTCTTAAAGGTTTTTAATGCATGTCAATTCAGCCTTTACCTTCTTTAGCGCCAGCACGCAGCATTTATTTTGCCGAAGTACTAATGGCAAGAGAGTCTATTACTCCCAGGGACGCTGGTTGCCAAAGCTACCTTATCTATAAGCTCGAAAAGCTTGGCTTCACGTGTGAAAAACACACAATAAATGGCGTTAAGAACCTCGTTGCTAGGTGGGGGCAGGGCCCGATTAACTTTGCATTTAGCGGTCATACTGATGTTGTGCCACCAGGTCCCCTGGATAAGTGGAATACCCCGCCTTTTAGCCCAGTGATAAGCCAAAATAAGCTATATGGGCGTGGTGCTGCCGACATGAAAACCTCAATTGCGGCAATGTTAGCCGCAACAGAGCGAACCATCGGTTCTCTAGATAACAGCAAGGTATCTTTCTGGTGGCTGATCACCAGTGATGAAGAAGGGGAAGCAGAATGGGGCTCAAAATGGATAGCTGAATACTTAGCGTCTAAAGATGTGCAACTTGATATGTGCTTGGTAGGCGAACCTTCTGCATCAACAAAAACCGGTGATGCGATAAAGATTGGCCGCAGAGGCTCACTTTCAGGCACTATTCATATTACAGGCAAGCAAGGACATGTGGCTTACCCAAAGACCGCGATAAATGCTATTCACAAAGCAAGTAACGTAATAAATGCGCTAACACAGTATCCATTCGACACTGGTAGTGACGATTTTCCTGGCACTACGCTTCAAATTACACACATGGATACTGGAAGCTTCACTGATAACGTTGTACCAAGCTCGGCGAGGATAGAGTTTAATGTTCGATACTCTTGGCAGTTCGATCGAAAAAGCTTATCTGCATTGCTTCGTAATATTATTAATAATATAGATGCCGAAGCCGACGTGAGCTTTTCAAGACCGTGCGAGGCATATATAAGCAAACCTAACAGCAATACTGATTGCTGCCTTATCGCTTGCGCTGAAAAAGCAATCAAGACCACCACGGGTCGTTATCCGATTATTAGTACTTCTGGTGGGACTTCTGACGGCCGTTTTTTTGCCAGTGAGCTTACACAAGTTGTCGAAGTAGGTGTGCCTAATACAACTATTCATCAGGTAAACGAACACATTCATTTATCTGATTTGCTTACGCTTGAGGATATCTATACCTATATCCTCAATTATGTTGGTGGGCGATAGTTACCCCTGATACTTCTAATAAAGCATTGAGAAAGTGGGAGCGTTAAGTAAACGTTCCCTTTTCACTTTTGCCTAGTATTAGTAAAGGGCTCGCCTTTTTTGAGGTGGTTTTTAATGCGGTCTACTCATGTACGCTTAATACTTCATGAATCCGTAAAGCATCGTAGTATCGATGAATATCAACTATTTTCTATGCTTTTTCTAACGCATTAACACGCAGGGCTTAAGCCGTGGCTTTAAGCTGAATGTCGGTTAAATACCGTTTACGCTTTTTATCAGTGAGCGTCTGCACATCAACCACCACTAGTCCATCGATACAGTTGTTAAAGTCTGGGTCGACATTAAAGCCCAAGAAGGCCACACCGCCGTCTTTAGCTAATTCAGAATATTGCTTATAAAGCGTTGGTACGTTAACCCCCATGTTGGCCAATAGGTGTTTTAACTGTGTAAATTCGGCCTTGTAATCGTTTCCGGTAAATTGGTGCAACGTGTCTTGTGTTATTTGATAAGGGCGTTTACAGGTTGCTTCGCCAAACTTTGCGGGAAAGTATGTAGAATAGAATTGTACCAACAAATCTTTTGCGGGCTCTGGGTAAGCGTTGCTGAGTGATACCGCACCAAAAAGGTAGCGATATTTAGGGTAGCGACTTAAAAATGCCCCGATGCCAAACCACAAATAATCTAAACTGCGTTTGCCCCAGTAACGAGGCTGCACAAAGCTTCGCCCTAACTCTAAGCCTTCCTTGAAAAGTTTGTCGTTGTTTTTGTTGTAGTTAAACAAGGTGGCAGAGTAGAGCCCGGTAGGATGATCTGGTGCGGTTAGAAGTTCAGCATCACCAAACCGATAAGCGCCAACAATTTCTAAATCGTTGTCATCCCAAAGTACAAGGTGGTAATAATGGGAGTCGTACTGATCGATGTCTCTACGTTTGTTAGTGCCTTCACCCACAGCGCGAAAGGCCACTTCCCGTAAGCGACCAATCTCACGCATAATTGGGGAGCAACTCTTGTGTTGATAAAGGTAGATAGACTTTCCGTCACCCGTTTCACCTAGATGTTCGCATTCTCGTATAGCGCGCGCCAGTTCTTTCCTGTCTTCTGGCATAGCAATAGAAGCCTGTGTCTCAAATACGCCTTTCTTATTACTTCCAATGCGATAAAGGTGGCGCTTAAACAGCTTCACCTGCTCTTTAAGGGGGATATTAGTTTGCTGATATGCTTCAAAAGGAATAAGTTCACCAATGCGCATAGGCAAATGCTTCTTACGTTGCTTGAACATTTCTTTAACGAGTAAGGCAGTGGCTAACGGCTTGTATATCATGGACACGCTATAAAACAGCGGGCTGTTTTTCGCATCGATATAAACCGGCAAAATTGGCGCTTTTGCGTGCCTGGCAATGCGTAAAAAACCTGTGTGCCATCTTGTATCCCGAACGCCTTGCGGGCGCAGTCGCGAAACTTCTCCTGCGGGAAAAATCAGTATTGCCCCGTCAGTATTTAAGTGTGATTGAATGGCAGACAAATGCTGTTTGGGTGTGCCGCCCTGCATATTGTTAACCGGTAGCAGCATATCGTGAAGCGGCTCAATGGCCATAAGCATATCATTGGCAACCACTTTTAAATCGTGTCGTACTTCGCTCACTAGCTTGATAAGGGCAAGAGCATCAAGCGAGCCGATAGGGTGGTTTGCAATGATCACCACTTTACCTTCACTAGGAATTCTTTCTTTCTCAACATCGCGAGTGGAGTAGCTGATATTGAAGTATTCCAACACTTGCTCGACAAAATCAATATCTTCATAGTGTGGATAGGTTTCACCAAACTCTGTAATTTCACGTTCGTGGAGTAGGTGTCTTAATACGAAAGACAGCGATTTAAACAGAATAGGGTTGTTCGCTACTTGAGGATAATGCTTGTTCAGTACGTCGTTTACAGTAAACATAGAACCTGTTTCTCTTTCGGTTTTGGCGAACAATAGCAGGGCAATGTGACGCTTTTTACACAGTTTCATGGCAATTATTTTACAGTGTTAAAAAGATGTTGATGCTGCGAGTTCGCTAAATTTATTTGCGCGGAAGCTATAGGTAATAGCAATAGTAAGGGGCTGTTAAAGCCCCTTTTTCGCTAGGGTAACTATGTAGGGTTACTATGCTGCTTTTGAGCGAGAAGTTTTGGTTGTGATTGATGTTACCGTAGCTGACTCTAATGAATCGAGATAGTGAATGATGGATAAATTACCGTTCATATCTTCTGAAAGTGCGCTGCAGTTTTCTATCCAATCACCGTCGTTAATGTAGTGAATGCCCTTTTCGAAAGTACTTTCAGGGTGATGTATATGGCCGCACACTACGCCATCTAACCCCATGTCATCGGCGCGTTTACAACAAGCCTCTCGATACCGGGCAATAGCTTCATTTGCTCCTTTGATGTGCTTTTTAATGTAACCTGCCAGCGACCAATATTCCCTTTTTTGCCATGCGCGTAGGCGATTAAACTCGCGGTTTAAAAAGAGCAATAGGTCGTAACCTTTATCGCCAATCCACGCATGAAACTTGCCCATTGTCACTTCACCATCAAACTGATCACCGTGCAAAACCAGGTACCGTTTTCCTTGCGCCGTGGTATGTACTAGCTCTCGCTCTATCTCTATATCACCGAAGGCCATGCCAGAGTATGACTGAATTGGTTCGTCATGGTTGCCGGGTAAGTACACTACGCGCGTGCCTTCCTGACTCATTTGCATAAACTTATGCATAACTTGATTATGTGCCTTTGGCCAGCGAAATTGCTTAGTCATTTGCCACATATCAACAATATCACCCACCAAGTATAAGGTGTCGACAGTAATGCTATCTAGAAAGGAAAGTAAGTATTCTGCTTTACAATCGCGATTTCCCAAATGGATATCTGAAAGCCAAAGCGTGCGATAGTGTGTCTTTTTCATAGCGGTTTCCAAAAACGATGTCTTGGACCGTCACTATAGGTTGGCATATTGACACTACCGTGACGCTTGCTTGACCATTGTGTTACAAAGTCATCCGAAAGTATAAGAAAAAAGCGGTAATTACAGTTATAAATGACATGCAAACCTTAGTTTTATCGGATAATCTAACAATACAAGGATGAAGTTATATAACGTACAAGGTAGTTCGGAGTCAGAATACAGACCGTTATCAATATCCTCTCGTTTTTTCTTTGTCCTTAGTTCCCACTGTAATGTAAAGCAATAACTAAGAGACCCTCTATGAAAATTAATAAAAAGCTCGCTCCTATTCCACTTTTCGTATCACTCGCTCTTACAGGGTGCATTGAAGTTGACGACGATAGTAACGATGGTGTTGTTGATGCACTTAATCAACAAAACGCTGTGCTTACAGAGCAAAATAACCTTCTTGAAGAGCAAATCGAGAGTAGTGAAACTTCGGTTACGTTAGCAGGCGCTGTAGTCGACACACGAACCGATACGCCTCTGGCTGGCTTAAACGTAGTAGTTTATCAAGGAAGCGAAACTATTGCAGAAGGCGAAACTTTAGATAACGGCGGCTTTAACTTAGAAGGCCTACCGGCAAGTGCAGACCTTACCGTTGTAGTGTCATCCACTGATGAAAGTTACTTAGAACGCGCATTTTTTATTACCACAGGTCCGGTGAGCTCTGGCGAAGGGTACGATGACATCGGTATCATTGGGGTTTCTGCACCAGTTGAAGTAGAGTTCAGCGTTACGGACACGCAAAGTGGCGAAGCGGTAAGCGAGCTTAGCTTCATCGGTTTTTCTTTTTCCGGTTCATCTACCAGCAGCGTGTTTGATTTTGCCCATGAAAGTGAATTTAATGAAGACACACAAACTTACCAAATCACTTTACCGCGTGACTTGAACGTTACGTTGCGCGCGAATATCGACATAGATGATGATGGTGAAGCTGACTTCGATTTCACTAATAACGGCAATGTGAATATTTCTGGAGATACACTGTTTATTTACGAAGCAAGTGAGTTTACGGAAGGTGAAATTAGCCTTAGTCAATACGATGAAGTTGCAGCTGAAGAGAAAACTGTTGTAATAAGCCTAATTGACGGTATGGGCGAGCCTATCGCAGGCGCTGAATTCATGATGGATATGTTTGAGGATACGTACACATCTGAATATGATGAAGAAAGTGGTTCTTACGAGTTGGTCGTTCCATTTGATGGTGGTATCTCATTTGAAATGTCCTCTTTCCAAGTGGGTGATATCACCTATTCGACGGGCAGTATCAACCTCAGTCGTTCAACACGTTATGCCACAGGTGAAACTTCAATTAACGTTAATACAAGTGGGTTTGAATCGAATAGCTATTATACAGTCGCCGACTCGGAGACTATTAACTTAATCTTAGTTCCAACTGAAGTTGAGCCCCAAGCAACCGTAGAGGTTATTACTACGAATGTAAGCCCTTCTAATTTTGCTTATTCAGTGTATTACAGCGAAGCAGTCGACATAGATCTTGACGAGGTCAGCCTGACCTATGACCAAGTTTCAATGGTTCGCGGTAACGAGTCTGCTGATGATAGCGTTCCTAATGGTTACACTTATATTTTAAGTGAAGAAGCAAGCGTGGAGCTAAGCCAGAATGTGGCATTAGGCGGCGTTAAGCACACCTTTACTCCAGCAACAGATTTACTAGCTAATACTAACTACCGTTTTGCAATTGGGGAAGTTTCTCCAACCTCTGGTGGCGTTTCTGCAAATGTTTATGGTGACGATTATTCGTTCACCACGCCCGCAGATGAAACTGCGCAGTTCGATATTAACGCGTTAAAATTAGATAACAGTAATTTCTATTCTAATGGCTCGATTATCGTTAGTGAAAACACAGCCGGCGTTCCAAACTCGGCAAACAACTACGGTAGTTCGGTAAGTATATTACTGCCAACGTCAGTTGAATCGCTCAACTATCTCATCATCAATTTTGAAAGTTACACTGCATATGGGAGTGAATACGCTTTTGTTGACCAGTATGAACTAGTTCGAAATGAAAACATTTATATGCAGCGTCAGTTTGCAATAAACGTGGCCCAAAATGAGAGGATTTCTAACCAGTCAGGTATGTCTTATCTATTAGGTACTACAGTAGCCGACGGTGAGTACATCTACAGAGATAGTATCGGCCTATATCTAGAGGATAATACTGCTGAAAATCCAGTGAGTGCGACTTTTAGTTATGAATATCAAACAAAAGCCGGGGAAAATGCATCGGGTAAGTTAACGCTTCCAATTCTTTAGCTCTAGAAAAGTGATGTGAGTGTAAGCCGATACCTCAATGTATCGGCTTTTTTATAACCCCAACTTATTTGCCACTTCTAAAAGCTTTTCTCGCATCCATAGATTTACTAAATCGTCGTCTGCGTTTTTGTGCCAATACATGTGTACGGGGAGAGGATGGACTTCAAACGGAAGTGGCGAAATTTCGATATCGAATTTGCTGCACAACTGTTGCGCAAATCGCGTTGGCATAGTTAGTAAAAGGTCGCACTGACTAACCACGTTAATAGCGGCAAAGTAATGTTCACATTGTAGTGATATTTTTCGATGCAAATTGTGTTGGGCAAGAGCGAGGTCTACTGTATCAAGCTTAGAATCTTTCAAAGACACAAGCACATGTTGTGCAACTGAATAGTTCTCGATACTTGGGTTCTTTAAGTAACTGTTTGTTGGCCCACAGACCACTACAAACGTTTCCTCGCAGATAAATTGAGAACGAATATCGCTGCTGGTGGGAACCAGCGCGTCAATAACGATATCAAGCTCTTTACCAGCCAGCGCTGGAGCAAGTTCTGGCCAAGTCACCTGTCTGCTATCTACCGTGATATTAGGGGTAAACTTAACAAGTTCAGGAATTAACGTTGGGAAAAATATAGATTCTAAAATATCACGAAGGCCGAGCTTCACCTGACGGGGTTTATCGCTAATATCAAAGCTCACTTTACCTTTTAACGTGTTTTCAAGAGTTTCAATTGATGTCACAACCGATGTGATGATGCTTTGACAAAAGGGCGTAGGGGCAACTTGTCGCCCATGACGGGTAAACAGTGGGTCGTCAAATTTGTCTCGCAGGCGGCCTAACGCATGACTCACCGCAGGCTGAGTAATATGCAGTGCGTTGGCGGCTTTCGTAATACTGCCGTGGTCGTAAACTGCGCGTAGCACAACGAACAGGTTAAGGTCTAATTTTCCATGCATAGAATTTATGGGTTTCCATAATAAGGCATCATTTTTATTTATTATTAAACAGAGTACACTGGCTTAAATGTTAATAAAAGGTTTCTTTAATAGAGGCTTCTTGTGTAAGGGGAGTGTACATGCAAGCATCAGTACTTACTGAGGTGTTGTTACCTCTAGCTTTGGCATTCGTTATGTTTGGGATGGGGCTAACACTAACCCTTGCTGACTTCGGCAGATTACTCAAATCGCCTAAAGCAGTGGTAGCAGGTTTTGTAGGTCAAATTATCTTGTTACCTCTTTTAGCACTAGGTCTGTGCTTAGCCTTTGGTGTGCCCGACTATATTGCCGTTGGGGTTTTAGTTTTAGCTGCATGCCCAGGTGGCACTACCAGTAATTTAATCAGTCACATTGCAAAAGCGAATTTAGCTCTTTCGGTAAGCTTAACCGCAATTTCAACCATCGCGTGCGTATTCACCACGCCATTTATCATACAGTTTGCCATCGATTATTTTGTAAAGGAAAATGCCCCTGATTTTTCTATCATTCAAACGGTGATAGGGTTGGTTGGAGTTTCAATCTTACCTGTAGTCATTGGCATGAGCATCCGCCGCTTTAACGAGGCATTCGCCATGAAAACCGAGAACTTTTTTCGACAGTTCTCTATGTACTTTATGCTGCTTATGATTGTTGGCGTACTTGTTTCTGAAAGACAAAACTTAGCGTCCTCGTTTGAAAGCGCGTTTTTAGTTTGTGTAACTCTTAATCTTCTTTCGGTTCTCCTTGGACTTGGTCTTTCTAAGGTATCTAATTTGGCATTTAAAGACTCTTTGACCTTAGCTATAGAGATTGGCGTTCAAAACGCGGCCCTTGCCATGCTGATATGTATTAGCTTTTTAGATGCGCCTGACTATGCAATTGCGCCTGGAGTTTATGGTATTGCAATGTACATAGGCCCTGCATTATTAGCTGTGTGGGCAAAGCGAAAAATGCGAAATGGACCAGAACCAGTACCACTTCACAAAAGCAGACATCAGCTCCCTTAATTTTATAAAGCAACGAACTATCAAAAATAAATAGAAAAGAAAAAGAATAATGAAACAAGAACAAGTAGGAAGCACATCATGCGCGTATTAATCACCGGTGGCGCAACCGGCTTAGGTCAAGCAATTGCGCTCAAATGGGCAGATAAGTGTGTAAGCAAAAAAGGTGTTTTAGATATCTGTATTGCCGATATCAACATAGAAAGGGGTAATGAAACGGTAAATGCGCTTACCGCAAAAGGCGCAAATGCTTTTTACATGCATTGTGATATCACTTCAGATAATGATGTTCAAACACTAGCGCAAACTATCGAAACCCGTTGGGGCAGCGTTGACTATGTATTCAATAATGCCGGTGTTGCTACAGGTGGTAGTCTCTTAGATGAAACCATTGAACAGTGGCAGTGGGTATTCGACATTAACGTGCTTGGTATGGTGAGAGTAAGTCGCGCGCTATTGCCGTTAATGCGAAAGCGAGGTAGTGGCTACTTTATCAATATCGCTTCGCAAGCTGGACTGACACCTATTCCTTATATGGGCAGCTATAACTCGGTGAAAGCTGCTGTAGTATCGTTTTCTGAAACCATGAAGTTGGAATTGGCGCCAGACAATATTGATGTCAGTGTGGTGTGCCCCAGCTTCTTTAAAACGAATTTAGATGAGTCGATGAGAAGCAGTAATCCAGCCTCGCATAAAATGATTAGTAAGTTTTTTGCTAAGGCAGATATCACTAAAGAAGAGGTTGCAGAGTCAATATACCAACAAGTTAGCCAAAAGAGATTCCTTATTCTTACTCACAAGTTAGGCAAACGGGCTTTCTTGTTAAAGAAACTCTTACCAACCCAGCGTTACATCAGCAATATGCTTAATCAAACTAAAACGATGAAACGCGCAATGGAAAGCAAAGTTAAAGAATAAACAAACGCTTTTTTTTGCATTATCGCCGAGGTTCCCAGAATTGCTTATTAATTTGAATTTTTGCGCTGACGAGCGAATATAGAAGCACCTTTGAATAAGTGCGTTTTAGTAAGTGGTTAGAAATTGATTTAAAAGAAGAAGGGTATATGCAACAACAGGTAGTAGATAAAGCTGATAATGTGCGCGAGGGCGAAGAGTTAAACGTCGACTCGGTACATAACTGGCTTAAAGAGCACGCTAGCTCATCCAATCCATCATTATCGGCTGCGATACAAAATAGCAACGGTTTGCCTCATGTAACCCAATATTCAGGTGGTGCTTCTAATTGGACGTATTGCTTGGATTATCAAGCTAACAATCAAGAGGGGGCCCAGCAAGTATCGCTAATTTTGCGCAGAGCTCCGGCGGGTACAAAAGCAAAAGGGGCCCACGATATGGGTCGAGAGTATCGGCTACAGCATGCGCTAAAACCTGTGTATCGGTACGTTCCAGAAATGCTTGGGCTTTGTGAAGATGAAAGCATACTAGGCACTGAGTTCTACGTGATGGAGAAGTTTACTGGTGTTATACCTAGAAAGAACTTACCCAGAGGCTTGAGTACGTCTGAACAGCAAACTAAACGGCTTTGCACTAATGTACTTGATAGTCTAATTGAACTTCATAAAGTGGATTATCAAAAAGCGGGGCTTGAACACTTAGGAAAGGGAGCAGGGTATATCGAGCGCCAAATTAGCGGATGGAGCGAACGTTACAGTAAAGCTAAAACGTGGAACGTACCCTCAGCTAAGAAAGTTATGCGCTGGCTTGAAAATAACATGCCTGCTGAAGAGCGTATCTGTATTACGCATAATGATTTCCGGTTCGATAATGTGGTTTTGAAGCCGGAAAACTATACGCAAATTATCGGTGTATTAGATTGGGAATTAGCTACCTTGGGTGATCCTCTAATGGACTTGGGCAATAGCTTGGCGTATTGGGTACAAGCCGACGATGATTTTTTAGCACAATCAACTCGTCGTCAGCCTACCCACTTACCCGGTATGCTAACCCGTAAGCAGGTGGTGGCGTACTATTGTAATGAAATGGAGATAGACGTAGAAGATTTTACCTTTTATGAAGTTTACGGACTTTTCCGCTTAGCCGGTATTGCTCAGCAAATCTACTATCGTTATCACCACAAGCAAACAAACAACCCAGCCTTTAAAAATTTCTGGATCTTCATTCACTACTTAATGTGGCGTTGTAATAAAGCCATTAAAGCATCAGGAAAATAATAATGACAACAAGACGCAATATTCTGATCACAGGCGCAAGTTCGGGCCTTGGCAAGGGGATGGCTATCGAATTTGCCAAGCAGGGGTGTAACTTAGCACTTTGCGCAAGACGCTTAGAAAACTTAGAAAAGTTAAAAGAAGAACTGCTTTCAATTAACCCGAACATTGACGTGTACATTCGCTCGCTGGATGTAAACGAGCATGACGCGGTTTTCGAAGTGTTCGACGCATTTAAGGCCGATATGGGATCCCTTGACAGAGTTATTGTCAACGCTGGAATGGGGAAAGGGGCGTCGATTGGTACGGGATTTTTCCACGCCAATAAGCAAACAGCAGTGACTAACTTCGTGTCTGCATTAGCACAGTGCGAGGCTGCAATGGCGATCTTCAGAGCACAAAATAGTGGGCACCTTGTAACGATTTCTTCTATAAGTGCTGTACGCGGGTTTAGACGTGCTATGACCGTTTACGCGGCAACAAAAGCAGGGCTAACGTCTATGACCGAAGGTATTCGAATGGATGTAATGAATACGCCGATCAAGGTAACCTGTATTCATCCAGGTTTTATTCGCAGTGAAATAAATGAAAAGGTCGAAAAGGTTCCCTTT
Organism: Alteromonas sp. ALT199; assembly: GCF_018619335.1. Taxonomy (GTDB): domain Bacteria; phylum Pseudomonadota; class Gammaproteobacteria; order Enterobacterales; family Alteromonadaceae; genus Alteromonas. The sequence continues at coordinate 14,063 of NZ_JAHHDX010000159.1, forward strand.
ATCGTTGATACCGATGTAGGTTGTCGTGCGATGGTGAATGCAATTAACAAAGAAAAGGCAAGAGCATTTGTGCCGAGTTGGCCGTGGGCAATCCTCCATTGGATAATGCGTATAGCGCCGGCAAGCACAATAAGAAAGATGAGCTGATAAGCGTATTGTTAGGCTGAGCATACCGCTAAAGGCTTTTAAACAAGCTAAGGGCCTTTAGTGTTATCAAAGGCTCGTCTACCGGTGAACTTAATGCTCGTAGGTTTAAAGCGCTTGTTCAGCGTCAACAAATAAACGTTTATAACAGATACAAAAAAAGCGCCGAAAGGCGCTTTTTTAACTACTAATCTTAAAGATTAACCTAGTGCTTTGATTTGTGCAGCTAGACGGCTCTTATGACGAGCAGCTTTGTTCTTGTGAATCAAGCCTTTAGTAGCCATTCTGTCAAGTACTGGAGTAGCAGCAGTAAGTGCAGCTTGTGCCGCTTCTTTGTCACCACTTGCAATTGCAGCGATAACTTTCTTGATGCTTGTACGAGTCATTGAACGACGGCTAGCGTTGTGCTGGCGACGCTTTTCGGCTTGGATTGCACGCTTCTTAGCAGACTTAATGTTAGCCAAGGTGTAACTCCCAAAATAAATTCATGTCAAAAACGAGGGTGCGGATTGTGCCTACCAAACGCCCAAATGTCAAACGATTTAAAACTTAAATCGTTTCGCGTTAAAACGCGCAAGCTATTGAACACAAAGTATGCTCAACACGTTGCACATTCTTTGCGACATTTTTCTGCGACATTTTCTAAAAAGAGATTCGTAACGATACTCTTTCCGGACATCTAAGCGATAGACGTGCACAAAAATGACAGCACCCCATATCGGGCGCGGATTATAACAATAAAGTTATCAAAGATGCACAACTATTTTGAATAAATCGTTTCGCCTATCATGGCCTTTCGTTATTATGGCTCGCTTGCAACCTATTGTTGCCTCTTAACGTTTAGCTGAAGCCTATGATTATCCTTCAAGTGGCTTGTGCTATTCAGCCTATTCTTTACCTCTTTTTGGAAATGTGACGTGTCACGGAAGTTAATAAAATCTGGTCTTATTGTCAGTATTATGACCTTGGTATCGCGAGTATTAGGTCTGGTTCGCGATGTTGTCGTAGCCAAGCTCATGGGCGATGGGGCGGCAGCAGACGTGTTTTTCTTTGCCAACAAAATTCCTAATTTTCTTCGTCGTCTCTTCGCTGAAGGTGCGTTTGCGCAAGCATTTATTCCGGTATTAACCGAAGTTCACGAGAACGACAGTAAAAAACAGCTAAGAGAATTTGTTGCGAAAATTAGCGGAACGTTAGGTGCTATCGTTTTTGTGGTATCTATCATAGGGGTTATCGCATCGCCAGTTTTGGCCGCGCTATTTGGCACTGGATGGTTTGTCGCTTGGCTTGAAGGAGATGAAGCCGGTGATAAATTCGTGCTTGCGTCGACGATGCTGAAAATTACTTTCCCTTATTTGGCGTTTATATCCCTGACTGGGCTCTCAGGGGCAATATTAAATACGCTCAACAAGTTTGCGGTTGCTGCGTTTACCCCTGTGTTACTTAATGTGTGCATTATTGCATGCGCAATATACTTAGCACCTACGCTGGAGCAACCCGCTTACGCCCTAGCGTGGGGTGTCTTTATTGGTGGTATCGTTCAGTTTTTGTTTCAACTACCGTTCTTGTTCAGAGCAGGGCTTCTGGTTAAGCCGAAGTGGGGCTGGCACGACGAAAACGTGGTTAAGGTCCGGACCTTAATGATACCCGCATTATTCGGTGTGTCAGTAGGGCAAATTAACTTGTTGTTCGATACCTTTATTGCCAGCTTTTTAGTTACCGGCTCTATAAGCTGGTTGTACTATTCTGACAGGCTACTTGAATTTCCTTTGGGACTTTTCGGTATCGCTATCGCAACGGTTATCTTACCTACGCTATCCCGAAACCATGTAAGTAATAACCCTAAAGCGTTTGCCGCGAATATCGACTGGGCGTTTCGCATGGTGTGTTTATTGGGTATTCCTGCGGCCGTAGGGCTTGGTGTGATGGCTAGACCTATTTTAACCGTTATATTTCAGCGCGGAGCGTTCACCGCTGACACTGCCATCATGGCGTCTTACTCGCTTACTGCATATTCGTTTGGCTTACTCAGCTTTATGCTTGTTAAAATTCTTGCGCCAGGTTTTTATTCTCGTCAAGACACCAAAACGCCGGTGAAATTTGGCATCTGGTGTATGGTTGCTAATATGGTGTTTAACGTTGTTCTAGCGATACCCTTTGGCTACGTAGGATTAGCCATTGCCACCAGTATGTCAGCTACGTTAAACGCCGCTTTGCTCTATATTACGCTTCACCGCCAAGGTGTGTTTGCATTGAGCCGCACATCTGTGCTGTTCATTGCGCGCGTAGTAATAGCGAGTGCTGCTATGGGCGGGCTTATTTATTACCGAGATCTAGGCTTAGCTTTCTTTGATTTATCCCTTTCAGCCCAAATGCTAGAAGTAGGAATAACAATTGCGCTGTCTGTCATTTTGTTTATGACTACTATGGTTGTACTGGGCATGCGACCTAGGCACTTCAGAAGCGGCGGCGGTTAATTATTAAGTGAATTATTAATATAAGCGAAAAGGCACCGGGTCAGAATGGCGCGTATGCTTGGTATTGTGCTCGCGGTCGGCTATAATCGCGAGCTTTGATTTTCTAGCAGTTAAAAGGTAGTGGCTAACAGTGGAATTTATCCGCGGGCTATACAATGTAAAACCGCACCATAAAGGGTGTGTGCTCACTATTGGCAAGTTCGATGGCGTACACCGTGGTCATCAAGCCGTGCTGGCCAACGTGCTTGAAAAAGCGAAATCGCTATCACTTCCAGCCACCGTCATGGTGTTTGAGCCGCAGCCAGAAGAAGTCTTTATGCCTGATATGGCGCCAGCTCGTATTAGCCCTCTTCGCGAAAAGTATGAATTGCTGCATCAACAAGGTGTAGACAGACTACTTGCTGTTCGATTTAACGCTGAGTTTGCTAAACAAAGTGCCGACACCTTCGTTCACGATTTATTGGTGGACAAATTGGGTGTTAGATTTCTTGTTGTTGGCGATGATTTCCGTTTTGGCAATGGCCGAAAGGGGGATTTTGAGATGCTTGAAGCGGCGGGTCGTCAGTACGGCTTTGAAGTGGTAAGTACCCATAGTTTTACTATGCATGCTCACCGCATAAGCTCTACCGCGGTGCGAGAAGCTTTAGCCGACAGTGAATTTGGCCTATCTACTGAGATGTTAGGCCGCCCTTTTGCTATTCACGGCAGGGTGGTTCACGGCGAGAAGAAAGGTCGCACCATTGGTTTTCCAACGGCCAACGTGATGTTGAAACGCCAAAGAACGCCTATTCATGGTGTGTTTGCGGTTCGTGTTGACGTAGATGGGGAGCACTTTAATGGCGTTGCGAATATAGGTACTAGACCGACTGTTAACGGCGTAAGAAATCAGCTAGAAGTTCATATTTTCGATTTGTCATCTGACTTATATGGAAAGCCCATAACGGTATTCCCAATGGCAAAAATAAGAGATGAAATAAAATTTGATTCTTTTGAAATGTTGAAAGAACAAATTCAGGCAGATGCAGCACAAGCGCGTCTGTTATTAGCATAGTTAAACGTGATAAAGTCGCAAAAAGTTTCTGCGCGTGTTTGTTTCATTGAGTTCGGCTCGTAAGCATGGATTCTTGTTCACGAAACCTATAAGCAAGCTGCTGTGCTAAAGCAAATTACTTCGCTCTCGCGGTAGTGAGAACGACATACAGTTTTACGTTGAACCCTTTAAATTCAGCGTTTTAATTTGAACATCGCAAAATGAATATCGCCTTCACAATGTTTTAGTGCATTGGGTGAAAATTAAGGTAACCGGATAATACAATTTTATGAGTGATTACAAAGCCACACTGAACCTTCCAGAAACTGCGTTCCCGATGCGCGGTAACCTTGCTCAGCGAGAGCCGAAAATGCTTAAAGACTGGCAAGAGAAAGGGGTATACAGCAAAATTCGTGAAGCGAAAAAAGGTAAAAAGCCGTTTATTCTTCACGATGGCCCTCCATATGCAAATGGCGATATTCATATTGGTCACGCGGTTAACAAGATTCTTAAGGACATTATTGTAAAGTCGAAAAACCTTTCTGACTTCGACTCTCCGTATGTTCCTGGTTGGGATTGTCACGGTCTGCCTATTGAATTGATGGTAGAAAAGAAAGTAGGTAAGCCCGGCAAAAAAGTAACGGCAGCTGAATTCCGTCAAAAATGTCGCGAATATGCACAGAAGCAAATCGACGGTCAAATGTCTGACTTTAAACGCTTAGGTGTATTTGGTGAATGGGATAACCCATACAAAACCATGGACTTCAAATCTGAAGCCGACATCATTCGTGCGCTAAGTAAAATTGTTGATTCTGGTCACTTAGAAAAGGGTTTTAAGCCTGTTCATTGGTGTACAGATTGCGGTTCAGCGCTTGCTGAAGCAGAAGTTGAATACAAAGATAAAGTGTCTCCAGCTATCGACGTTAAATTTCCAGTAGCTGATGTAGCCGCTATTGCAGAAGCATTTGGCGTGTCTGAAGGTGATTTAACTACGCACAAAGCAGGCGTTGTCATTTGGACCACTACTCCTTGGACACTGCCGGCCAACCGAGCCATTAGCTTACATCCGGAACTTACCTATGCGATTGTTGAAGTTCAGCCTTCTAACGAATGGTTAATAGTGGCGCAAGACCTGCTTGAAAGCTGTATGAGCCGATACAGTGTAGAAGATTACCGCGAAGTAGCCACCTGTACAGGTGAAGCACTTGATAGGCTAAAAGTGAATCACCCATTCTTAGACCTTGAAGTACCGCTAATTCTTGGCGATCACGTAACTACCGAATCTGGTACCGGCTGTGTACACACAGCGCCCGCTCATGGTGTAGACGATTTTAACGTTGGTAAGCAATACGATATCGAGGTGTACAACCCAGTAGGTAATAACGGTGTTTACCTTGAAAACACACCGCTATTTGCAGGCAAGTTTGTCTTTAAAGCTAACGATGAAATTATCGAAACGGTAAAAGAGAAGGGCAACCTTGTCTTAAACGTTAAATACGAGCACAGCTACCCGCATTGCTGGCGTCATAAAACGCCAATTATTTTTCGTGCTACGCCACAGTGGTTTATTAGCATGGATAAGAAAGGTCTTCGCGCTGAATCACTTGAGCAAATTAAGCAGACTAAATGGATCCCAGAGTGGGGCCAAAACCGCATTGAAAAAATGGTTGAAGGTCGCCCAGACTGGTGTATCTCACGTCAACGTACCTGGGGTGTGCCTATTCCACTATATGTGCACAAACTTACCGGTGAAATTCACCCTGAGTCTGCGGCATTGATGGAAAAAGTTGCAGTTGAAGTTGAAGCAAAGGGTATTCAAGCGTGGTGGGATTTAGACGACTCAGTACTGCTTGGTAGCGAGTTAGACAACTACGAGAAAGTGACCGATACCCTAGATGTATGGTTTGACTCGGGTGTTACTCACTACTTTGTTGTAGACCGTCGTGACGATATTCCCGCGTCAGCCGATTTATATCTTGAAGGTTCTGACCAGCATCGCGGTTGGTTCATGTCTTCGCTTATGTCATCCACTGCCATGCATGGTCACGCGCCTTATAAAGAAGTGCTAACCCACGGCTTTACGGTAGATGCCCACGGCAGAAAAATGTCGAAGTCGGTGGGCAACGTTGTGGCACCTCAGGAAGTCACTAATAAGCTAGGTGCTGATATCCTTCGTCTATGGGTGGCGTCTACTGACTATCGCGGTGAAATTGCAGTATCGGATGAAATCTTAAAGCGTGCTGCAGATGGCTACCGCCGCGTACGTAACACCGCACGTTTCTTGCTTGCTAACCTTAATGGTTTCGCTGTTGAAGATGCGGTTGCAGAAGAAGATATGGTAGCCCTTGATCGCTGGATTGTTGCTCGCGCCAAGGCACTTCAGGAAGAACTTATCGAAGCGTATGATAATTACGATTTACTAGTCGTGTCACAGAAGCTTACGCACTTCTGTTCAATTGAACTGGGTTCTTTCTATTTAGACGTGATTAAAGACCGACAGTACACAGCCAAAGCAGATGGCCTGGCCCGTCGTTCATGCCAAACGGCCATGTATCATATCATTGAAGCATTGGTACGCTGGATGGCGCCTATTACCAGCTTTACTGCTCAAGAAATCTGGGAAACGTTACCTGGCGAGCGTAGTGAGTTTGTATTTACTGAAACCTGGTATGAAGGTTTTAATAATTTTACGCAAAGTGATACGTTTAACGATGCCCTATGGCATCAAGTACTAAGCGTAAAAGATGCGGCAAACCAAGCGATGGAACAGGCGCGTAAAGATGGCGAACTGGGTGGGTCACTAGAAGCGAGTATTTCGCTTTATGCTACCGAGTCATTATACAACGTACTAGCTAAGCTTGAAGATGAGCTACGTTTCGTCCTTATCACGTCAGGCGTTACGCTTACGAAAGTAGACGATGCACCGTCTGAAGCAAAAGCCACAGACGTAGAAGGTTTATGGCTGAGCGTTGATAAAGCAAGCGGTGAAAAGTGTGTTCGCTGCTGGCATCATCGTGAAGATGTAGGCTCACATGAGGGTCACGAGGAGCTTTGTGGTCGCTGTGTGACTAACATTGAGGGTGATGGAGAAGAGCGTCACTATGCTTAAGCTCTTTCGCGAAACTGGGCTTCGCTTTTTATGGATAAGCGCAACTGCGCTTATCCTTGATCAATGGAGCAAGTATACGGTTATCGACAGCATGTCTCTTTATCAGTCGATACAGATATTGCCGTTTTTTAATTTTACTTACGTGCACAACTACGGCGCGGCATTTAGCTTTTTAGAAAATGCGGGCGGTTGGCAGCGATGGTTTTTTACTGCGATTGCAGTTGTAGTAAGTGTGGTGATTTTATGGTGGCTTAAACAATCACCTCGGTCACAAAAAATGCTGCCGGTTGCATTTGCTTTTATTTTAGGTGGCGCACTAGGTAACGTTTACGACCGTCTTGCACACGGGTATGTCATCGACTTTCTAGATTTCTACGTAAACAATTATCATTGGCCGGCATTCAATATTGCCGACAGTGCAATATTTATTGGTGCAGCTTTACTTATTCTCGACATGTTCAAAAATGGCGACAAAAAAAGTGAAGATAACGGCGTAGAATCAAAAGCCAACTCTGCAACTAGCGAAACCACTAAGTAGTACTCGGAAAGGTTATGACAGATTCATTAGAAATTGGCGCTGATAGCGAAGTTATTCTTCACTTTGATTTAAAGCTAGAAGATGGCTCTGCCGCTGATAGCACTCGTGTAAACAATAAACCTGCCAAAATGGTTATGGGCGACGGCAGCCTTACATCTAACTTTGAAGCATGTTTACTAGGGCTAAAGAAAGGCGATAAAAAAGCCTTTACGTTGGCGGCCAATGACGCCTTCGGCGAGCCTAATCCTAACAATATCCATTATATGGATAGAAGCCGTTTTGGGGCTGATTTAAAGATTGAAGAAGGTATGATATTAGCTTTTTCTCAGCCAGACGGCTCAGAAATTCCGGGTATTATTCGTAGTACTGCCGGAGATTCTGTAACGGTGGATTTCAATCACCCGCTAGCAGGGCAGACAGTTATCTTTGACGTTGAAATTATTGATGTCAAACCTGGCGTGTCAGCACAAGGTGGAAACTAGTTATGCAAATTCATTTAGCTAACCCTCGTGGCTTTTGCGCAGGCGTTGACAGAGCTATCACTATCGTTGAGCGAGCGCTTGAAATGTTTGAGCCGCCAATTTATGTACGCCACGAAGTGGTACACAACAAATTTGTGGTAGACGGATTACGCGAGCGTGGCGCGCTATTTGTCGACGAACTTCACGAAGTGCCAAATGATAGTATAGTGATTTTTTCTGCTCATGGTGTGTCGCAAGCAGTAAGAATGGAAGCTGAGAGTCGAGGGCTTAAGGTGTTTGACGCAACGTGCCCTTTAGTCACGAAAGTACATATGGAAGTAACCCGGGCTAGCAAAACAGGTACAGAGTGTATTTTAATCGGTCATGCTGGTCACCCTGAAGTAGAAGGTACTATGGGCCAGTACAGCAATGAAGAAGGCGGAATTTATTTAGTTGAGTCTGAGGCTGACGTGGCAACACTGGAAGTTAAAGATCCAACAAACCTTTATTATTGTAGCCAAACTACGCTATCTGTAGATGATACTGCCGATGTTATCGACGCGCTTCGCGCCAAGTTTCCTAAAATCAATGGCCCAAGAAAAGACGATATTTGTTATGCCACTCAAAATCGTCAAGACGCAGTGCGCGATTTATCGCAAGACTGTCAGGTCTTACTTGTGGTTGGCGCCCAGAATAGTTCTAACTCAAACCGCCTACGTGAACTTGCCGAAAAAATCGGTGCTAAAGCACACTTGATTGCTGATGCCAACTGTATTCAGAAAGAGTGGCTTGATGGCGTTGACCATATTGGTGTTACCGCCGGCGCGTCTGCGCCTGAAGTCTTGGTGCAAGGTGTGGTAAACAAGCTTAAAGCATGGGGCGCGGTCTCAGCCTCTGAACGAGCCGGGCGAGAAGAGAATGTTGAATTTGCCGTACCCAAAGAGTTAAGGGTTAAACAGATCGTTTAATACTGCTTGGGTAGAAATCTTTAATGAAAACACCGCACTATGTTGCGGTGTTTTTTTATGCTTTTGTCTACTGGAAATTCAATGGCTTGCGGATAGATAATAATACCTTAAGTCGAAACGAGATTTAGCTACTCGTAAATTGAAGAAATCGGGCAAGGTATAGAATTCAACTGTACTTTTTTATGCACACGGCGCGATGGTGATTTGGTGTGATGCCTACTGGCTTTGCAACACTGAGCATTTGATGTGTCCTACTGTCGACCTGTGGTTGTTTGCAATTTAACGGGTCTGTCTTGATTACAACATAAGTTTACAACCTAAAAAGGTAGCTAAAAATTATACGTTTTAATAACCAATGATACCCAGTGTAATACATTTTTGTCTTACTATACTAAATTGGTGATAACACCCATTGTTATGTTTGGGGTTTGGCAAAAGTGATGAGAGTTAAAACGGTGGCGATAAACCAAGTGAAAGGATGCACTATCTACACACAGCGCGGTGTGGGTCTTATAGAGATCTTAATCACTCTATTTATTTTAGCGGTAGGTTTGCTAGGGGTTGCTGCATTACAATTTACTGGCTCTTTTGCTAACAAAGATGCTATTAGCCGAACGCAGGCGGAAATGGTAGCTGCGCAAGTAGCAGAGAGATTACGCGCCGCAGCTCGTCCAGCGACTATTGGCGATGGCATGGTGGCAAACAACGACTATTTCGCAGACACAACCTATAATTTTTCAGGTTTAAGTTGCTCAAGCTCCTCTCAACCCTATTATGGCTGCTGTTTAACTAGGCCTGCTGACATCCCTAACTGTGAAGGACAAACGTGTAGCGAGGCTCAAATGGCCAAATACGACGGCTGGGCGCTATCTTGCTCTGCGGTACAAACCAACCCTCAAACCACCGTGTCGGTAACCTGTGATGATAGCAATACCGCCGACACCTACAGCTGTAGTCCTGGTTCCCGTGTTGAAGTTTTGCTTATGTGGCCTGTGTCATCAGCCGGCAACCAACAATACAATCTGAACTCGCGATGCAATAAAGCCGATGGAGACAGCAACGCCTGTGTATTTAAGGACATTACGTTATGATCAGCCGTTATCAGCGCAAGCAGCATGGTTTTTCACTCGTAGAGTTAATGATTACTTTGACTCTTGGCTTGGTTATTTCTGGCGCAGTAATTCAAGTTTTAGTTAGTTCAAGTGTAACCAACAAGCTAAATCAAGCGGTTGCTCAAGTTCAAGAATCAGGGCGATTTATTATGGCTCGATTGTCTGCAGAGTTCTATGAAGTTGGCCGTTATGATCAAATTGTAGCAGATGTTGATACGTCTGTGGATATCGTTGCCGAAGCCGCCTATGTTGAAAATCATCCAATTGCCGTAGCCGGTGATTTCCCTACCAACAACACTTTAGGGAGTGTGCAAACTAACAGCGGTGGCAGCGATAAACTTGTTGTAAGTCTTTTAAATAATGAAGATTGCACCGGCAACCAGCACGGTTATGGAGGCCGCGAGTTTCACGTTGTTAATCACTATTTTGTGAGTGGCAGTGCGCTAAAATGCACAGGTTACGATGGGCGTGTCCTTCGGGGGCTGAAAGCACAATCTGTAGCTCCCAAAACAATTACTCTGCTAGACAACATTGAAAGCTTTCAAGTGCAGTTTGGCGTATCAGACGTGATTACAAGCTCAAATGGTCAAGCTGTGACTTATGTAACAGCCAATGATATTGAAAACCTAAGATCGCTCAATCAACAGGTAGTGTCATTACGCTGGGCTATTATGCTTAAAAGCTATCAAAATGAAGTGAGGCAAACCCAGTCACAAAAATATACGCTTTTAAATGAAGCGTCAAAAACTATGGATACGGCTCACTATTATCAAGTCTTCTCAAAGACACTAGCGCTAAGAAATATGAAAAATTTTGTCAGGAGTTCTCAATGAAACAACAAGGATTAGTCATGGTATTCGCGCTACTTGTTTTGCTTTCCATTACTGTTTTAGGCGTAAGCGCGGTTACCAGCAGTCTCTCGCAATCTAAAATGGCGGTATCTATGCAACAAAGTGGTTTAGCTTTCGATGCTGCTGAAGCGGCAATTGCAGGCGTGTTCTTTGAATCAGAAGATGAAATGCTGCTTACTGATGCAACTAAAACTGACCCACTTTCTGAAGCAAGACAAGGTAATGAATTTGACCCAGAGTTAGATACGATGAGCTGTTTCGACAATGCTCAATGGACCGATAGGTATATGACCGAAGGCGGCTTGACTGTTGGTGAGAGACACGTAATAGATGGTACATATCAAAGCGCTGCATCTTCAAAAAGCTGGTCTCGCACGGCATTTATTCGTGAGCAAGCATGTCGAGGCTCGAGCAACGTTATAGGTGGAAGTAATGTTAACTGCCATGTATTTATTATTAGAGGCTGCGGAAAAGTTGCGGGGAAGTCCACAGTTGTAGCCAATAGCTTAGCTGCATCCGTTTTTGGCCCAGCTTCACAGTAGGTATCACAATGAAAAAAATAACTAATTACCTTGCTTCGATTACGCTATTTAGCTGCATTGGCTTTTCTGCTTTTGGCGATGACCTTGATATATATCTAGGAAATTCTAGCAGTGCGGTTACATATAACCCAAATGTACTCTTTATCATGGACTCATCAGGTAGTATGGGGTCTTACGATAACACCAGCCAAACAAGAATGCTGCGAGTCCAAAACGCGCTCAAAGACGCCCTTCGTTCCGCCACAAATATCAATGCCGGGCTAATGCGCTTCTCCGATTATGGGGGGCCAATTCTTTATCCAATTCGCAATGTTGATGAGTCAGTACGCCCCGAGATTGTTATTTCGACGAACGATGAAGATCACGATGCCCATGAGATAAATGGAAGTGTGACCACTGAAAGTAATGACTTGCTATTAAGTAGTGGCACTCAAACTGTGACTTCGGGTTTGCGTTTTACTGAATTAAATATTCCTCAAGGGGCTACTATTGTCAGTGCGAATATTCGCTTTACTTCAGAAAGGTTTAACGTAGCTGGGACTTCTCTCGTGTTTTCAGCGGAAGCATCCGCATCGAGCACCAAATTTTCCTCGAGCAATAACAATCTCAGTGTACGAACAAAAACAGCAGCAAATGTTGAATGGCTAACCGACAACAGCTTTCCCGCTTCAGGCGAGATCATTACCACGCCAGATATCAGTGAGGTCATACAAGAGGTTGTTGACTTATCTGCATGGTGTGGCGGAAAAAATATAAACATTCTAATTGAGGGCTCAAGTTCGGATACTGCTAGTGGGCGAGAAGTAAGGGCTAGTGATGTAGGGCAAAGCGGTGCGCCACAATTAGTTGTGTCTTACGATGATTCTACAGCGACAGGCTGCGTGCAAGGTGAGGGGATTTATCAGGTTGGTAACTCGAAAGATAACTCTGAGGAAAGTACTAATGGGTACCCCGCTACAGGTAGTGAGCTTACCTTTAGCTCTTCTTACAATGATTACATCGGCGTTCGTTTTAGGAATGTGAATATTCCACAGGGTGCAGAGGTAGCTGAAGCATATTTAGAGTTCACTGCCTATAGCACAAGAACCACCGGGAATCCGAGTATGCGAATACGCGGTGTAGCTAACGATGACGCGTCAGACTTCTATCCAAACCAGCGCTATCGTTTAAGGAATTTGCCAAAAACATCAGGTATTACTTGGTCAATGCCTGATTTTTACAATAATAATACTTATCGAACGCCTGATATAAGCAGTATAGTTAAGCAAATAGTCGACCGTTCAGGCTGGCAGTCAGGCAATGATATGGCATTTGTAATGGACGATTTTGCCTCATACCGAGGTGCGCACACCTACAACTCGCCGTCTAAGGCACCGAAGCTCGTTGTTAAATTTAATGGAGCAGCGACGCCAGGCGCAACAGCATCGGTACGTGAACACTTAATAAGTAAGATTGACGAGTTGAGCGCAAACGGGTTTACTCCCATTGTTGATACGCTGTTAGAAGCTACAAACTACTACGGAGGTCGAAGCGTTGATTACGGCCGTAAACGTGGCGAGAATGGCGTTAGTAGCTCCGTTAGAAAAAGCACTAGGGTAAGTCATCGTAGTTCTTATATAGGCGCAGACTCAATTTTACCGTCAGGGTGTACAGAAGATAATTTATCTGACAGTGATTGTATTACCGAGCAAATTCCAACCCCTGCAACGTACATCTCACCTGTGTCTGACTTACAGTGCCAAACCAACAATCATATTGTATTGCTCTCTGATGGTGAGGCAAACAACAACCATAGTGTTTCTAAAATTCAGACCCTATTAGGTGAAAGCTGTACAGGTAGTGGTGGTGAAAAATGCGGCCTAGATCTAGTAAGAAACATTAGCGATACCTCTACATCAGTAATTGGTCCGAGAGTGATAACGCACACAATAGGTTTCGCGGCGAACAACACGGCCAATAATTTCCTTAATCAACTCGCTTTGCAAAGTGGTGGCGGCTTTTACCAAGCAGACAACAGCACCGAATTGCTCGAAGCTTTCAACACCATTTTACGCTCTGTAAAAGACGTGAATGCAACATTTGTCTCTCCTGGTGTTGCGGTGAACCAGCTAAATCGCCTTACTCACTTAGATGAGCTCTACTTCGCACTATTTAAACCGAGTGAAGGTGCAATATGGCCTGGCAACCTAAAGCGCTACCGGTTAAGTGGAGACGAAATTCTCGATAAGAATAGTCATACTGCGGTGGATAGTGAAACAGGCTTCTTTGCTGAAAATTCGCATAGCTACTGGTCGACACTTGCTGATGGAAGTGAGGTGAGCGAGGGTGGTGCCGCAAGCCGATTGGGAATAAACCGCAATGTTTATGTGTTTGACGGCGTAGGGGCGATTGTGGATGAAGATAACGCCCTTCATGAAGACAACTCATCAATCACTACCGCAGATTTAGCTATTCAAAGTGAAACTGATGCCAGTGATTTGAGAGAAGCGATATTAAAATGGGCACGTGGTGTCGATGTGAAAGACAGTAATGGTGACGGTAGTACAAGTGACTATAGAACCCAAATGGGCGACCCTATTCATTCGCAGCCTATTATCGTTAATTACGGTAATAACGACTCGGCCATATTTGTCGCGACTAACCAAGGCATGCTTCATTCGTTTGATACAGCTACAGGCGAAGAGAACTTTGCCATAATGCCAAAAGAGCTACTACAAAATTTACACCACTTCTATAAAGATACCCCATCGTTAGACCATGAATATGGGCTGGATGGTGATATGGTCCTAAGGACTGTAGATGACAAAAAGTATCTTTATGTAGGCATGCGTAGAGGCGGTAGAAACTATTATGTATTTGATGTCACCGCTAAAGACTCTCCTAAGCTTAAGTTTCAACTGACAGGTGGTGAAGGGGAGCTAAGTAAGCTTGGTCAAACCTGGTCAAGACCTACCATTACCGAAGTAAACATGGGTGGCCAAGTAAAAAATGTAATGATTGTTGGTGGCGGGTACGATGATGCTCAGGATGATCGTTCGTTAAGAGCTAATGATGTAGTTGGCAATGCTATTTACATGTTCGATGCTGATACTGGAAGTTTGTTATGGCATGCAAGTAACGCCGATTCTGACCTTAATTTGACTAATATGACCTACAGTATTCCGGGGCGAATTTCTGTAATTGATAGAGATAACGACGGACAAGCTGACCATATGTATGTTGCTGACACGGGCGGCCAGCTATTTCGCCTAGACATCTACAACGGTAAATCTGGCGCTGATTTTATAAAAGGTGCGCGTATTGCTGATTTCGGTGGTGATACTGAAGAAACCAATCGTCGCTTTTACTATGGTCCGGATGTATCTGAAATCGCATTAGGTGATGAATTGTACTATGCCGTTGCGCTAGGTAGCGGATGGCGAGCATCTCCACTAGATACGGTAGTAGAAGATAATTTCTATATGCTTAAAGATACTGGCGTATTTAATCGGGATGCAAGTGGCAATTTCACTTATATGACGACTGTGACTGAGAGCAAAATGTATAACGCGACCAGTCACGCACTAAATAGTAGTGATGAAAGTGAGCGTGCGCTAGCTGCGGCTGCGTTTGCCAATAAAGATGGATGGTATTTGAACTTAACAACGAATGGTGAAAAAGTACTTTCGTCACCGTTGATCATAGATTACAAGGTGTTTTTTACTACTTATGTTCCTGCTGTTAGTAGTACCAGCGCCTGTGCACCACCTACCGGCAACAGTCGTGCGTATCTCGTCAGTATGTTCAATGGGAATGCTGTGACCGATGTTAACAATGACGGTGATGTAAATGCTGATGACCGCACAACCGACTTGAAGCAAACGGGGATTGCACCTGAAACCAAAATACTCATAGAAGATATTGTTAGCCCTGTTGTATGTTTAGGGACTGAGTGTGTGTCGGCAGTAATAGAAGTCGATGAAGACGGTAATGACGTAGCCTGTGCCAGCGCATTTGAATGTTTGGCTGAAAATATATACGGAAGATTTGAACGTATTCAGCGCGGTAGTTGGCATTCAGAAACAGAAAGGGAATGATAATGAAGGTAAAAATGCACTTGAGGGGCTTTTCACTTATTGAACTTATGATTGTGGTGGCTATTGTTGGAATAATCGCCGCCATTGCCTATCCGTCGTATCAGGGCGTTATTGCTGATGGCTATCGCGGTACAGGTCAGGCAGATTTACTAGGCTTAGCGTCCGCAATGGAGCGTCATCACAGTGGCTCTTTTAGTTACAAAGGTGCTGGGGCTAGTGGCGGCGACACGGGGGCACCTTCAATTTTCTCAACGCACTCTCCGTCTTCTGAACCAGCGGCAAACCGTCGTTATAATTTAACTATTCAATCTGCAAGTGCGACCGATTATGAATTGAGGGCAACCCCTGTAACGGGTTCAGGTCAAGCGGCAGATGGAACCTTGTTTTACTTTAGCGATGGAAGAAAAGGGTGGGACAAAAACAATAATGGCTCTCTTGATTCCAGTGAGTTTTGCTGGTCTTGTTAATATTTAACTAGTGCACCTCATTATTGCACCTTAGCAAAATATAACGCGCTAAGGTGTGATGGTTGGAATACCAAATACGGCTATATCCTCCCAGCGTTGCTCTACGTTATCTTGCGTGAGAGCCAATTTCGCAGTATTTAACAATTGTATTTGTTCGCCTTGTGACTTTAACGTTGCCTGCCAAAGCACCCGTGTTTTAATTTCGCTTGAAAGTAGATAAGTACTAGAGGTCATGAAAATAAAAAGGGCAATGAGTACCTCTATTAACACTCCGCCGTTACATGCAATGCATGGGGGAGAGTTTGAGCTATCATTTTTACGTGCAGTAAAGGGCGTAACTGCCAATACGCTTTTGAATTCTCTTTGTTGCAGCTTTTTAATTGATGTCATACCAGGTTCCTGGAACAGGGATTATTTTTGCCATTTGAGTGCTAGCTTGTAGATTGCTAAGTACTTGCGCTGAAGGCGTCAATAGGCCATAAATTTGCTTTTGTAACTGAGTGTTAGATACAAATGCGCCTTTAATTGAACTTGAATGTGCCAGATGAAGTTCATGAGTAGCACTGGTTGTGGAGAGCATGATGATTAGCCCAAAAAAATGGGTATTCGTACTTAAAGTAAGGTCTCCATCTACCACAATTAACAAGGCAGGCGCTAAACTTGATGTATGTGTTAGGTCACTACCGGCTAAAACGCAGTCACCATTTATCCAATAGACGCTGGCATCTACCAAGTTGTAGCAATGAGAAGCTGTCACACTTTTTGGAAAAAATGCTGCACTTAGCTCGGGCACACTACGATTAAACAACCATTGTGTTAGCTGGTTATCCCATGAAAATAGCTGAGCTGCGGTGGGCAGCCTAAAAAGGGCAGGGTAGCGAAGAAAACTAGCTTTATATTTAATGTTTTCTGCATTGTGAGAAACGCTTACTTCGTAGTGGGTGAGAAGCTGCTGTCCAGCACCCTTTAGGCTTTCTTCATGTACTGTGGTTGATATAAAGGGCTTATTTGATGTGTTTAGTGCCGTTGAAACGCTTTGCGTTCGAAGTGCCGTCGCCACCTCTTTAAGGTGATTTTTTAATATTGAGTGAGAGCTTACTGTATCTTGTCTGACTTTCTGTATGGCATAGTATTGCTGAACATTTTGCGAAGTAGTTATGGTCGTAAAAGTCACCACACTCAGTAGTATGGCGACAATGGCTAGGACCGCCATACCTTGTTGCTTCGCTTTTAAAAAGTAAGGCTTACACTTAAAAATTTGTGTGTATGAGGTAATAGATTTCCATTTTACTTTCTCTTTATCTCTCATTAACCGTCTCCACCACGAACGTTTTATTTGTTACTACATTTGGGTTTATCAGACTCTGTAGGCTTATGTTAATTTCATAAGCCGCGCCCCAGCTATTTTTGTGCAATGCGTTTACAGCAAATTGGGTCACTTCGACAGTATTTGGGTCGGTCAAGTCAAACCATCCACCTTGCGCACAGGTTTTTCCTCCAACTCTATATTCAATTGACTTATCGTGTAGTCGGTACCCAAACAGTTCGTCCTGCGCCGCAGAAATGACGCCGCTGCGGTTTTTATCATAGGAAAACGTAATGCAGCTATTAGGTGTTTCACCAGCTCGGTGTCCAAGAGTCACGTTTTGCAGTGAATAGCTGGTACTAGCAAGAGTTAAAAACGGCGTAAGCGTGCTGCTGTTTTCAATAAATCCTGCTCTGCTTAAATGCCGCGAAATAGTATCTTGTAGTGCTCGGGCGTCTTCTTCTATTGCGGTAGCATGTTGTAGTGACGATAAGCTAACGTGAGACTGTACACTGTAGGTCGTTAGTGCTGCTATCAGTATGCCCGATAAAGTGCAGGCCACCATAAGCTCTGTAATACTATAGCCACCAATTTTATTTGTATTTAAGCCGTTTAAAGTATTTGGAAAGGCTAGCATAGCGTGATACCTGTAATGCGTTGCTCGCTACATAACTTCACGCGACCCAGAGGACTAATGGTGACTTTTGCATCAAAATGATGACTGGACAGCTTAAACGTGGTGGCGCTGCCGAAATTAAGTGTACCGTGTTGATTGAAGGCTACGGTTTTGTCTTTGGCGTTTAATGTTGTTAGCTTTGAGTTCCATTTTGCCGGGATTTCCCAAAACGCGGCGTTATTTACCGCGCAGTTTGGGTATGTTGAACAGGTGCAGTTTTCATCGTCACTGATTATTACGCAACTCGCATGTTCAAATTTTGTGATTAGGTAATAGGGCTTTTTTTGGGTTAGCGCATAAATACGCGCTTGCTTTGCAGAGTTGGCTAATTGCGAAGAGAAATGCTTGAAATCGTTTTGTTCTAGCCACGTTTGAAATGACGGAACCGCGCTTACCGACAATATACTTGTAAGACATATTACGATAAGTAACTCAATGAGCGACATGCCTTTTGCGCGCTTGTACCCATTATCTTTTCTTTTTTTAATTTTTCCCTTGGGAAAAGCCATGCGTAAGTCCAGTAATAGTGCTAGAGCTAAATTGATAGGCTTAATGTACTGAAAAACTTAACAAGAGAAAGCTGTACTATGGAAGGGAATGGCATTGGGTTAGAAAATCGAATTTCTAAGGCTGGATTTACGCTAGTTGAGGCATTAACTGTGCTGGTTATTGTTAGTGTATTAAGTTTAGTTAGTACAACAGCGATAATTTCAAGTTGGCAGTTAAGCCAAGTAAATCAAGTTAAAGCGTACTTGTTATCAATACAGTCAATGCAGTCAAGAAGTTGGTTAGAGTCAGGTGTTTATTTACCGTTAACTGCTCTGCCTCAAGCTAATATCGACAAAGTCAGTATTGTACAAACGATGAGTCAAAGTGGTGAATATGAAGTGGCAGCTACGCTATTGTTTAAAAAGCAAAATGACAGTTGTAGGATTATAAAATTAGTGAAACGTCTTTGGCCCCAAAAGGGTGCTGGTAGTAACGTAAAAATCCCTGCCTATCAACTGCGTATACTAACATCGGCCAGTAAGTGTGAGCTCTAACTACGGCAATTAACTACAGGCTAACGCATCGCCATTTAGGTCTTCTTTCGTTCCATCGCCATTGCTGTCTACAGCCACCGAGATTCTGCCGTACAGCGAGAGTAATAGGGCAGATGCATAATCGGTATCATTATCCTTTGGACACAGCGTAATTGTGGCGGCCTTATCTATACCACCTTGCTCATCAAATACTAAACTCCCTGTTATCCCATAAATAGCGTTTGCTGAATTTAGCGGATCACTTGCAACAATTAGTGTCTCGCTACTATCGCGACTACCATTCCCGTTAGCGTCAACAAACACCATTTTTGCCTTCTTCCAGCTACTTGTGCATGCAGTGTAATTTTCTGTTGGGCATAAGACTACGCTCGCTTGTTCATCGACAGCGGTGAATCTGGCGCGCTGCGCCACTGCACTTAAATTATTTAAATCTGAAGTGATTCTATTTTTGATTAGAATGCTTTGTATACTGGGCGCCACAGTTGTAAGAATAATGGCAAGCACGGCAACGGCAACCAGCATTTCCAGCAGCGTAAGCCCTTTTTGATTAACAAGTGCTTTTGGATATATTTTTAATCTTGTTCTTATCATTGTGAGACTGCTATTTTCCGAATTTTTCTAAATTTTTACTTATGAGTCGCGCCATACAAACCGCTGGTAAAATTGTTGCTCTTAGGGTGTCTAAGCCTCTAGGGCTGCTTTGAGCAAAAAACTTGTTCACCTTCAATTTACTTTTTTATTCTGTCTTCGATGTAACGATACTACGCGATAAATATACATTACTGGCCCATTTTTTAGGGTAAACTAAAATACAGTAGCTAAGGTATGTTTTACCGTGATATCGAATAGTTGACCATACGCCTTACGGTTAACTATTTCACACAATCGGTGCCTACGCTTAAAAACAATAAAATAAAGTTCCTTTGCACTTTCTGTTGTACAGCAAGTGCAAGGTAAATCAAATAGATGCGAGGATACCACTAACATCTGACGTGATATTGTCGTAGAATCGAGTTCCAGGACGCCTCAAAAATACGTGGATATTACAATGCAAAAACAAGCAGTTATTGATGAAATGAAAGTGCTGCCTGAAATTGACGTCGAATATGAAGTTGCACGTCGAGTCTCTTTTATCAAAAAACAGTTGCTTACTTCAGGTTTGAATTCGCTGGTACTGGGTATTAGTGGGGGAATTGATTCATGTACGTTGGGTCGCTTAGCACAGTTAGCAGTGAACGAGCTAAATGACGAACATCATGAAAACTATCAGTTCATTGCGGTTCGCTTGCCTTACGACACCCAAGTTGACGAAGAAGATGCGCAAAAATCTATCGATTTTATTCAGCCCTCCCATTCGCTAGCAGTGAACGTTAAACCAGGCGCAGACGCAATTCACGCCTCTACTTCACAAGCGCTTGCTAATGCCAACCTTCTTCCTGAAAGCCATGCGAAACAAGACTTTGTAAAAGGTAATGTTAAAGCGCGTACCCGTATGGTTATTCAATACGACATTGCGGGAATGGTGGATGGCCTTGTGTTAGGTACAGACCACTCGGCTGAAAATATTACAGGGTTCTATACCAAATACGGCGATGGAGCGTGCGATTTAGCGCCTTTGTTTGGCCTAAGTAAGCGCCAAGTACGTGCAGTCGCAGCCCATTTAGGTGCACCGCATAATGTAATCACCAAAGCGCCAACCGCTGATTTAGAAAGCTTGTCGCCGCAAAAAGCTGACGAGCAAGCGCTAGGCATGTCTTACGACCAAATCGATGACTTTTTGGAAGGCAAGCCTGTTTCTGCAGAAGTGGAAGAGAAATTGCTCTATATTTATGAGCGTACACAGCATAAGCGTGTACCAATTCCAACAATTTACGATGAGTTGTAGTCATGAAAAAAATTGAAGCTATCATTAAACCGTTCAAAATGGACGATGTTAGGGAAGCGCTAGCTGAAGTCGGTATCGCAGGGATGACAGTATCAGAGGTTAAAGGATTCGGTCGCCAAAAAGGCCACACTGAACTTTATCGCGGAGCTGAATATCAAGTAGACTTCCTACCTAAGATCAAAATTGAACTTGTGCTAGACGATGACCGCGTTGAGCAAGCGGTAGAAGCCATTCAGTCCTCTGCTAAAACGGGCAAAATAGGCGATGGTAAAATATTCGTTTATAGTGTTGAAAGCGCTGTGCGTATTCGTACTGGTGAACAAAACGAAGACGCTATTTAAAACCTGATTTTATAGCGCATAAAAAAGGGAGCCGTTGGCTCCCTTTTTCGGTACTTTTTAACCCAAATTTAGTGCTTATCTTCCGAGCACTCACCTGTTTTCGGGTCACAGCAGCTGCTTTCTTCTTGGTGCACATGACCGTGCTCAAGTTCTTCTTTCGTCGCATCACGCACGTCAACAACTGTTACATCAAATGTTAACGGGATACCGGCTAGCGGATGGTTACCATCAACAACAACTTCTTCATCAGTTGTTTCGATGATAATTACCGACTGCTCACCTTGCGGAGTATTCGCGCGGAAGGACATACCCACTTCAACGTCCATACCGTCGAACATTGAACGAGGAACAGTTTGCACTAGCTCATCAACACGTTCGCCGTAGGCTTTTTCAGGGGTTACAGAAACGTTGAAGCTATCTTCTTTAGATTTACCGATAAGTGAATCTTCTAGTCCTTCAATTAAGAAGCGACGACCTAATAATACAACTAGCGGTGCTTTCCCTTCTGAAGAGTCTAGCGTTGTGCCGTCTTCGGTAGATACGGTGTAGTGTAGCGTTACAACGCTGTCAGAAGTAATTGTCATAACAAATCCTATCTTGGCCCTATTGATAAAAAGAAGGGCAATAAATGAATACAGTAAAAACTGCTTATCGACGTTTTTTCACAATATTGCTTGCTTGTTGCTCAATACTGTACGGCAAGCTATTAGGGTAACAGGTAATGGCGTTATTATCAGCCAGTCTGTGTAAATCTTCGGTGGTGGTATCGTTATTTAACACAGCAATAAACCAAGTTTCATTACCGAGCGACGCAACATTCAGTACTTTGCCCGCTATACGCCAATTTTCTCCTAACTGCTTTTCAAGGGTGTCACCAGGTGTGATATCTACTTTTTCTTCAAGCTTAAAGCTGTAGGCAGCACGTTTGTTTTTACCTAAGAAGCGTGTTCTTGCAACCACTTCTTGCCCCATATAGCAGCCTTTATCGAAATCGATGCCGTTGAGCGCGTGTACATTAATCATCTGTGGCACGTACTCGGTCACCGCATCTCCTTGCACTAGAGCGTGTACGCTTTCTATTTGAATGGCGTCAAAAACAACTTGGGAGTAGCAATTTACAGCTTGCGTCTCCGCTAATTTATTTATTTGTTTGCCGCCATTTTCATCTACAAGAACAATAATCCCCTTGCTGGTGGTATCGGCAAAAAACGCAACGCCGTACTCACTTTCAATTTTTTGAAGCGAGACTGTGTCTGAACTATCGCTCTCAAGCAGTCGTTTTAAATCATCACTGGAGAAAAGCTGGCTTAACGTAGTATTCACCTCATCAGCTTTAGCAGCATCTAATGAAATGAAAAAAGCACGGTATAATTGGGTGTCATCAATAATATCGACTTTAGAGAACACCCCGTATTTATTTAGCTGTGCTAATGAGTGGCTGCCCGCATCTTCATTCGTAACCATTAGTAACTTAGTTAAATGACGCGTTACATACCCTGTTGACCAGGTTTTTCCTTTGTTATCGCAATGGGCGAAATGCCGTGCTGTATTTTCGTCAAGCTTGTTAACATTGACCGTAATTTGCCCCTGCAAGTAACTGTCCGCTTGTTCCCCTTCTAGTGAAATAATCATGGTATCTGAAAGTTGAACCATAAACTCACTTGGAAGGCTTTGTAATGATGCGATAGATGTCATATTTACCACGTAGAAAATTCGCTGTATGTACTCAAGGTATGGTAAAACCATCAATATTCAAGGGCAATGCGCACTAATAGGTGAAGATTAAGTTCTATTTAGTTTGTCTATCCGACCAAAAGAGCAGTGATCACCTTGCTTTGGGCATGGTATTATTATCAGCGAATAAAAAACGGTAAAAAAGATATATGTTTGAACCAAAAAGATTAGCCCGATTAAAGTGGGCATGCCGCAGAGGCATGCTAGAGTTAGACGTACTTTTACTTCCTTTTGTGGAAGAAGCCTTTGATTCTCTTAGTTATGAGGAACAGGAAACATTCGAACGCTTGCTCACCAGTGATGATCCCGATCTATTTGCGTGGATTATGGGGCATCAGAAATGTGAAGATCCTGAACTAGCCGCTATGGTTGCGACTATCGTCAATCGTGTCAAAGTATAGAGTTTGCGTTACCCATAATAGGTTTAGAAGATTAATGGGGGACGGGTGTGTTGCTGTCTGTTTTATAGTGGTAATGAGCAACCTCCCTCAATATGTATGGTCTTGGTTGAGCTATCCAACAATGTTAGCGATTGTTGTTGCTGCTTCGGCGCTAGCGATTTGCTGGCGTCTTAATGACGCGTTTAGTAACAAGTTTTCTGTTACTGAATATGCTTTTTCTTTGACGAGCGATGGTATTATTCGTTTTGTTAACAACAGCGGCACCCCTTCAACTAATATGTCGAATCGTAGCCTTTTAGTTGATGCTCTGGCTTACGGCACAGCGATGAAAATTCATCATTCTTCTCAGCTTTTTACATGGGGGCTATGCATTAATGTGCTGCGCCAGAAACGTAAATGGTTTGAAAGAGACAATAGCCATTTAGCTTGGATCTTAAAGGGTGAATGCTGCGAGGCAGACTATCGCCGATTATCTAGAGCCATTATCTTGGCCCGAAAAGCAATGCATTAAAGGAATTAAATAGATGATTCGTGAGTATACCAAAGCGTTGTTCAAACGCGTTGATGCTAGGCAACTTATGCAGTTTAAACCGCCTACGCTGCCTCAACGCATATATACTAAAACGCTTAATATTGACAACATGCATTATGCTGCTTTTTGCCAAGAAGTCGACTGGCCGGCAAGTGAGCACGCTCATCCTCTTTATTTACAAATGCTTTCTTTACCATTGCAAATGCAGTGCTTACTTGACAAACAAAGTCCATTTCCCTTGCTAGGGTTAATTCACGCTGCTAACAAAATATCTGTGTCAGATCATTGTGATTTGAGTGAGCCATTCGAATGTCGTGTGCGCTTTCACGAGGTGAGACCTCATAATCGCGGGTGGGAAGTGGATATCATGTTAGAAGCACTTCAGTCTGGGAACCTAGTTTATAAAGCAATAAGTAGTTACTTGGTGAAAGTGAAGGCTGTTCATGTAGCACCACTTAGCGCGAAAATTGACTTACATGATGATTGTGATTTAGAGGATAGGGCACTAATTGGTGAAATAAGTGCCCTAGCCGATACAGGTCGGCGCTATGCAAAGATGTCGGGTGACTATAACCCTATTCACTTGTCAGCGATCTCTGCCAAAGCCTTTGGATTTAAACAGCCAATAGCACATGGTATGTGGACATTATCACGCGCAGTTTCGGCGTTTGTGAGTCATCAAGAGAATGTCCAAACCTCAGTAGTGAAAGAAGTTAGCTGTCGCTTTAAAAAGCCGGTTTTCTTGCCTAATGATATTCATATTCAACAACACTGTAAAACTGACAACAGTGTATTGTTAGACGTCACCGATAGTAACGATAGCCTTGTGCACTTATCTGCGAGTTTGAGTTTTGAAAAGGTGTAGTCAAAAGAGCGGTTTGTGAAGATTTGTCATTGAAGTCTATTAGGCTGCGAATGCTAGAAAAATAAAAAAGAGAGCATACTGTTATGCTCTCTTTTTTTGTTCTTTATTATTCATTGCAGCAGGTACTTTAGAACACTTTCAACGTAAACTGAGTGTTTACAGAGGGTGTTTCTCTAGTTTACGTGTTTCTATGTTTTTCCCAGAAACTTTAACCTATAGGTTAGTCAGCATCAGTAAAGCTATCTTGTGTAATTAATGAACCTACGTCAGCACCTGATAGCTGTTTTCTTGGAATAAGAATTGTCGGTACGGGGCTATCTACCTGTGCCGGATGATCCAAATTAAAATGTAGCCCTCTGCTTTCTTTTCGCCCCATAGCGCATCGCACAATAAGTTCGGCAACGGTAACAAGATTTCGAAGCTCTAGTAGATTGTTGCTTACACGGAAGTGCGAGTAGTATTCAGTTATCTCTTGCTCTAGCAGTTTAATGCGGCGCATAGCACGCTCAAGACGTTTATCAGTGCGTACAATCCCTACATAATCCCACATAAACAGTCTAAGCTCATGCCAATTATGCTGAATGATTACTTCTTCATCTGAGTTGGAGACTTGGCTTTCATCCCAAGCAGCAATAGATTCTTCACAATCTGCACTTGGTAGGTTTTTAATAATATCTTCTGCTGCAGCACTGGCAAATACCACGCACTCAAGCAAAGAGTTAGAAGCCATACGATTAGCACCGTGTAAACCCGTGTAAGCCACTTCACCGATAGCGTAGACATTATTCAAATCTGTTTTAGCGTTGAAGTCGGTCATTACCCCGCCGCAGCTATAGTGGGCAGCTGGCACTACTGGAATAGGCTCGCGGGTAATATCTATACCAAGAGAACGGCACTTGCGATAAATGTTAGGGAAGTGTTTAACGATAAAATCAGCAGGTTTGTGACTAATATCTAAATACATACAGTCAGCACCCAAACGCTTCATTTCATAGTCAATAGCTCGGGCTACTACGTCACGGGGAGCCAAATCGCCACGCTCGTCAAATTTGTGCATAAAACGGGTGCCATCGGCATGGCAAAGGTTCGCGCCTTCTCCGCGTAGCGCTTCAGTAATTAAAAAATTACGTGCCTGCGGGTGGAATAAGCAGGTTGGGTGGAATTGGTTGAATTCCATATTGGCTACACGGCAACCCGCGCGCCAAGCCATAGCAATTCCGTCGCCGCTCGATACGTCTGGGTTAGATGTATATTGATATACTTTGCTGCCACCACCGGTTGCTAACGCAACGAAAGGTGCGCGAATTACTTCTACGTGTTCTTGTTGTCTGTTCCACACATACGCCCCAACTACGCTGTTCTTCTCTTCTTTTGAAGGAATAAGGTCAATGGCGTTATAGCGCTCAAACACGTGGATATTGGGATGCGTTGACACGGCGTCATTAAGCGTTATTTGAAGTGCTTCGCCTGTGGCGTCAGCGGCATGCAAAATACGCCGGTGGCTGTGTCCACCTTCTCGGGTAAGGTGAAAGCGTTCCTCACCAGATTCACTTTTTTCTGTATCAAAAGGCACGCCGTAGCCGATGAGCCACTCAAGTGATGCTTTTGCTCGTTCTGCAGTAAACCTTACGGCGGACTCTTCGCAAAGCCCTGCGCCTGCTGCTAGTGTGTCTTTAACGTGAGCGTCTATGGAGTCTTGTTCATCAAAAACTGCAGCAATACCACCTTGTGCGTAGCGCGTAGAGCCTTCATTGCGATCACTTTTACTTAGTACAATAACCTGGCAATGGTCGGCAAGCTTAAGTGCTAAGCTTAATCCTGCCGCGCCACTCCCAATAATCAATACATCACAACGATGTTCTATTGCGTTTGATGTGGAAGTTAGTGAAGACGATACAGATTTCATGTATTTTTATATCAATTCAAACGAGCAAAGGTTCGGCAAGTCTAAAGGATGAATCGTAAAACACAATCATTCTTACCCGCTGAGATAAGCATTTTTTAAAAAATTTAATGCTTTTACAGAACTTTTGTAAAAAGAACGCGTCTATACACATGCTTGTTAGAGCTATTGTGTAGTTGAAGTAGGGAGTAATGGCTCGAATGAGCGAGCAGATAACCGACCAACAACTGGTCGAAAAAGTACAGCGTGGCGATAAAAATGCGTTCAATTTGTTGGTAACTCGTTATCAACACAAGGTAATGCATCTCGTTTCTCGCTATGTGAAAAACACCGGTGACGTTGCTGATGTAACGCAAGAAGCGTTCATTAAAGCATACCGCGCTTTACCTAATTTTCGTGGCGACAGTGCATTTTATACTTGGCTTTATCGCATTGCGGTAAACAGTGCCAAGAACTATCTTGTATCTCAAGGTCGCAAGCCACCCGCAAGCGATGTTGATGCTGACGAAGCTGACTTCTACGAAGGTAGTGATGCATTAAAAGAGCAATCTACACCTGAGCGAAGCTTATTATCTGAGGAAATCGAAGAAACGCTATTTAAGGTAGTGGAAAAGCTACCGGATGATTTGCGCATGGCGATTACGCTGCGTGAAATTGAAGGGTTGAGCTATGAGGAAATCGCGAACGTTATGTCGTGTCCCGTTGGTACGGTAAGATCCCGTATTTTTAGGGCTCGTGAGGCGATTGATAAAGTTATTCAACCGTTGTTAGAAAATTAAAAAGAAATAAAATCAAAAAAAGATGAACTTTCTTTTTTCTACGATGACTAACAGCTGTGTTAGGGTAGTTAACGATCACTTTGATCTGGAAATGAATATATGACGCAACAGCAAGAAAAATTGTCCGCATTCATGGATGGTGAGATAGAAGGCAATGACATCATCGATGCTATTAAGCAAGATGAAGCGCTTCAAGCCAAATGGCAACGTTACCACGTGTATCGCGGTGCAATGCGAAAAGAGGCAAGCGTTGCTCCTCAGTTGGACATCACCGCAAGCGTAGCAGCTGCGCTTGAAAACGAGCCAGCTATAGTCGCACCTAAACGCTCGCGTTGGCAGTCGATCCCATTAATTGGCAACGTTGTTCCGTTTGCGAAGCAGTCAGGCCAGTTTGCAGTAGCTGCGTCTGTGGCAGTGGCAGTTATTTTTGGTGTCCAGTACACCAATCAAGAAGCGCCTACCGAGCCATTTATGACAGCGCCGACTATTGCACCTCAGGGTGGGTTGTCTCCAGTTAGTTTGGAGCAAACCCGAACGTTACCTCGTAACGACATGAATGAGATGCTTGAGAAAAAACGTAAAATTAATGCGCTTATTGCGGACCACGAGCAGCAAGTTAAGCTTAAGCAGGCGCAAGAAGACGAAAGCAAGGGTGAAGCTGACGGCCCTGAGCGTCCGTAGTTTGACTCCGCATTAAATCGGTGGTGCATTCGATAGATTTAAATTAGAAACCGGCCAAACGGTAATGATTTTAATCAGCGAATGCGCTGTCATTATGCAAAGCGAATTCAAATAAAACCGTGTTCAAGTGCTTTATATTGCAATTCAAACGCGGTTTCATATTTTAATCATACCAGCATATACTGCTGGTATGTTTGTTTTAAGGGCGGGGAAAAATGCGCTGTAGTTCTATCTTTGCACTTTTTTTCATTACGGGCTCGGCTATTCAGCCGACACATGCCCAATCTGCTTCTTTTGAGCAAGAAGCGAAAAATACAACAATTTCTAGTGCACCTGCTCACACGACCAATGGTGGAAATAGTGAATCACAAGCCAATTTAGTTCCAGACAAAGCGCTTGCTCAGCAGGAAAACTCAAAGCCGGAAGAATCTGAACAAGAATACGATAATCAAAAGCAAGGCAAGCGTGCTCTAGAAGAGCAATTTACGCCTGAACTATCGCAGCCTCAGTCAGCAAACCAGTGGCTTGCAGAGCTTCAAAATATTATTACTAATGCCAATTATCAAGTGTCTTTTGTGCAAACGGTAGCAGGAAAAGAAACCGTTCCTTACCTATGGCGTCACGGAATAATGGAAGATGGCTCTGAGCTTGAACAGTTAAACCTTCAAAATGGGCCAGGCAGAGAGCTTATTCGCGTTAATGATGTGGTAAGTGTGTTTGAACCCGATGTCCAACCTTACAGTTTGCGTTCTAAGCATATCAACGGGCCAATTCCCAATGTTTTAGTTTACCATCCTGAACAACTTGCTGAAGCCTATGAGTTTGTAGCTGTAGGAAGAGCGAGAGTGGCAGGGCGCTCATCTCAGCAAATTCGAATAGTTAGCCGAGATAACACGCGGTTTGGTTATCAGCTATGGCTTGATGAATCGTCTGGAATGCTACTAAAACTAAATATGCTTGATTTACAAGGTGCGCTATTGGAACAAATTCAGGTCACCGCATTCTCAATATCCCCTGAACCTGCCGAGTACTTTTCAAAAATAAACACTGCATCGTTACCAGCACCAATGGCGTTGAGCAACGCGCCTAGCCGTTCGCATAAATGGGATGTCACTTATTTACCCTCTGGAATGCGAGAAATCAAACAAGATACAAGACGGTTGGCCTTAACAGGTCAGGTTGTGGAATATAAACTTTTCTCTGACGGTCTTGTGGATGTATCCGTTTATGTTCAGCCAGCGGAAGATGCGTTAGGTGAACCGCTTGCGCTACGAAATGAAGTCAGTACATTTCTGACACTAACTGACGGGAAAGCTCAGGTAACCGTGGTGGGTGAAATTCCTCTACAAACTGCCAACGCTATTGCTACGTCCTTAAGGCCAATTACCAATGCAACCGAATAGTGACGTAAACTCTTGGCTATATAAATTAATCACAACGTATTGTATTCACGATGATAAAAGAAACAGCCACCGTAGTTGCCGTTGACGGTGATACGGTTACAGTAGAAGCGGCAATTAAATCAACCTGTAATGCATGTCAGGCTCAAAGTGATTGTGGCACAGGTGTTATTTCTCGTGCTATTGCCCCTAAAACTCAGCAATTGACGTTGCGTACTCCCGTGCCTGTTCGTGTTGGACAGCAGGTAACAGTTGGTATTCCCGAAGCGGGTATTTTAAGTGCATCGGCATGGTTGTATTTGTTGCCGCTTATAGCGTTTATTGGGGCATATTTAGCGTCAACCTCATTACTTATCAGTTCCGGCTTTACCCATGAATTATGGCCTATGCTTCCCAGTGCTTTAATAACCTTCTTTGTTTATAAGCTTATAGCATACAAACTACACCGTGTAGAGCGCACAAAATACCAACCTGTATTACTAGGTCAACAAAACCACAGTTGAGTGAAACGCTGGAATATAATAAAGAGCTTAAGGCTTAATTACTGGGTTGAAAACTTTACTAAAGCCCGTAGCAAGAAGCCGTGAGAAGCTTTAAATTTCAGATTGGATGGCAAAAGTTAAGTTAGGTTGCCACTTCCGTAGTCTCAGTTTGTTGAGAGTAATTAATTTTCCTCTACGTCAATTCGCTTTTCGCGCCAGAAATGGGTAAAATCCGCACGCGCTGCGTATAACCCTTGAAGCAAGGCAAGCAGCATTTTTTGTTTAATGAATTTTTCTGCAGGTAATTTCCAGCATTATGCAACAATCGCACATTCGTAATTTCAGTATTATCGCCCACATTGACCACGGTAAGTCTACGCTGTCAGACCGTTTAATCCAGCACTGTGGAGGGCTAACCGATCGCGAAATGGCCGAACAGGTTCTTGACTCAATGGACCTGGAAAAAGAGCGCGGTATTACCATTAAAGCGCAAAGCGTGACGCTGAACTACGAAGCGCGCGACGGTGAAACTTATCAGCTTAACTTCATCGATACCCCAGGGCATGTTGACTTCACTTATGAAGTATCTCGTTCACTTGCCGCTTGTGAAGGTGCGCTATTGGTTGTTGACGCCGGTCAGGGCGTAGAAGCACAAACATTGGCAAACTGCTATACCGCTATCGAGATGGATATGGAAGTGGTGCCTGTGTTGAATAAAATCGACCTGCCTCAAGCTGAGCCAGATCGCGTTGCAGAAGAAATTGAAGATATCGTTGGTATCGATGCGCTTGACGCCGTGCGCTGCTCAGCGAAAACCGGTATCGGTATTGAAGATGTGCTTGAAGTCATTGTAAATAGAATCCCGCCACCAGAAGGTGACCGCGAGGCGCCGCTTAAAGCATTGATCATCGATTCTTGGTTCGACAACTACCAAGGCGTTGTTTCACTGGTACGTATTGTCGAAGGCCAGTTGACCAAGAAAGACAAAATTCAAATCATGTCGAATGGACAAACACATCAGGTTGACAAGATTGGGGTATTTACGCCTAAGCCGCTAGATACAGGAACATTAAGAGCCGGTGAGGTGGGCTTTATTATTGCCGGCATTAAAGACATTCAAGGTGCACCAGTAGGCGATACCATTACTCTTGCTCGTCAGCCTGCCGAAGCAATGCTACCGGGGTTTAAAAAGGTTAAACCGCAGGTCTATGCTGGTATTTTCCCAATAAGCTCTGATGACTACGAAGACTTCCGCGACGCTCTTGCGAAACTAAGTTTGAACGACGCGTCACTATTTTATGAGCCAGAAAGCTCTGCTGCGCTTGGTTTTGGGTTCCGAATTGGGTTCCTTGGCATGCTGCACATGGAAATCATTCAAGAACGTTTAGAGCGTGAATATGACCTAGGTCTTATAACCACAGCACCTACAGTAATTTACGAAGTAGAAACGACCAAGGGCGAGACACTTACCGTAGATAGTCCATCTAAACTGCCGCCGGTAAATGATATTGCAGAAATTCGTGAGCCTATGGTTGAGGCTAACATTCTTGTGCCACAAGAATACTTGGGTAATGTAATTACACTTTGTGTTGAAAAGCGCGGTATGCAAACCAACATGACATACCACGGTAAGCAAGTAGCGGTAACTTACGAGCTGCCAATGGCTGAAGTGGTACTCGATTTCTTCGACCGTTTAAAATCTACCAGTCGTGGTTTCGCATCGCTCGACTACAACTTTAAGCGTTTCCAGACCTCAGACATGGTGCGTGTTGACATCCTCATCAACGGTGAGCGTGTAGACGCATTGGCGGTAATTACTCACAGAGAAAACTCTCAAGGTCGTGGACGTCAGTTGGTAGAGAAGCTTCGTGAGCTTATTCCACGCCAAATGTTCGATATTGCTATTCAAGCCGCAATCGGTAACCACGTTGTTGCAAGAAGTACAGTGAAACAGCTGCGTAAAAACGTAATTGCAAAGTGTTACGGCGGTGACGTAAGTCGTAAGAAGAAGCTACTTCAAAAACAAAAAGAAGGTAAAAAGCGAATGAAGCAAGTGGGTAATGTTGAATTGCCACAAGATGCGTTCCTTGCAGTACTGAAGGTGGGCAAATAATGGCAAATTACTTCTCCTTGATTTTGGTGGCACTCACCTTAGTTACAGGACTAATCTGGCTAGTGGATAGCCTGGTGTTTGCGCCAAAGCGAAAAGCGCGTTTACAGGCTGCGGCAACAGCAGAAGGCGCAGGCTATGGAGAAGATCCTCAACTGCCGTACTTAGTTGATACCTCGCAACAGATTTTTCCTGTTATTGCTTTCGTTCTGGTCTTGCGTTCATTTTTGTACGAACCGTTTCAAATTCCATCTGGCTCAATGATGCCTACCTTATTGGTGGGTGACTTCATTTTAGTTGAAAAGTTTGCCTACGGTGTAAAGGACCCAGTTTTCAGAAGCAAGCTGATCGAAACCGGTGTTCCAGAGCGCGGAGACGTAGTGGTTTTTAAATATCCTGAAGACCCATCAATAGACTACATCAAACGTGTAATTGGCTTACCGGGCGATACTGTAGTTTATCAAAACAAGCAGGTTTATATTAAACCGAAATGCGAGACTGGTAAAAATTGTTCAAAGCTTAAAGCGGTACCATTAACATTCCAAGAGCGTGGCGAGTTTGTACAAGACATGGCGCAGCTTATGCGTTATACCGAAGATCTAGGCACAGTAGAACATGACATTTTACGCCATCCAGTTCGCGAAATTTCTCCGGTTAATTTTTACACCCAGCCTGGAACCCGCAGTAATGAGTGGATAGTGCCGGAAGGTCAGTATTTCGTCTTAGGCGATAACCGTGATAATAGCCGCGACAGCCGTTTTTGGGGTTTTGTACCCGACGCGAACCTGGTTGGTAAAGCTGTGGCTATTTGGATTTCATTTGAGTTTGAACGCAGTCCGTCGGATATCCTTCCTACGTGGGTTCCAACAGGCGTTCGATTTGAGCGAGCAGGTGGCATTCATTAATGCAGGGAATTGATAAATATCGTCGCCTATATAAGGCGATAGGCTACACATTTACCAATGAAGCTTTATTGGAGCAAGCACTCACCCATCGCAGTGCGGCCAAACAACACAACGAACGCTTAGAGTTTTTGGGTGACGCTATTTTGGGTATGATTGTCGGTGAAACGCTGTTTAAACGTTTTCCAACCGTGCCTGAAGGCAAGCTTACTCGAATGCGCTCAACTTTAGTGAAAGGTGAAACGCTAGCCGAATTAGCAAAAGAGGCCTGTGTAGGTGAACTACTTTACTTGGGCCCCGGTGAGCTTAAAAGCGGTGGTCATCGCAGAAGTTCAATACTAGCGGACTCGGTTGAAGCTATTTTAGGGGCCATTTACCTTGATTCAGGGATGGATGAGGTACGCGGTGTTATCGATCGTTTATGGGAAACCCGCATAAACAAGCTTGACCCGAATGCGCACCCTAAAGACAGTAAAACGCGTCTTCAAGAGTTTTTACAAGGCCGTAAGCAGGCGCTGCCAACCTATGAAGTGTTGTCTATTGCAGGCAAAGATCATGCGCAAACGTTTGAAGTGAGCTGCAAAGTAGAAAGTCTACAAGAAGTCGTAGTGGCGTCTGGCAATAGCCGCCGTAAAGCAGAACAAGAAGCTGCTCGTTTAACATTGGAGAAGCTTGATGACAACGCATGATGAGTCGAATTTGCCTGACATGCCCGATATCCAAACTCGCTGTGGTCTAGTTGCTATAGTGGGTCGCCCTAATGTGGGCAAATCAACTTTACTTAATCGTCTGCTGGGGCAAAAGGTAAGCATTACCTCGCGCAAGCCTCAGACCACTCGTCACCGCATTCTCGGCATAGATACAGATGGTGATTACCAAGCAATATATGTTGATACGCCAGGGCTCCACCAAGACGAAAAGCGTGCTATTAATCGCTACATGAATCGCGCAGCATCGAGCTCTCTTGCTGAAGTTGGTCTTGTGCTGTTTGTCGTAGAAGGGGACCGATTCAACGCCGAAGATGAAATGGTGTTAAGTAAAGTTAAGCAAGCAAACCTTCCTTGCTATCTTATCGTAAACAAGATGGATAAGGTTGAGGACAAAGAGAACTTTATGGTTCACCTCAAAAAGTTAGGTGAAAAACACCCGTTTGAGCACATGATCCCTATTAGTGCTAAACAGGGCAGAATGGTTGACGAAATTAGAAAGTTGGTGGCCAAGTCTCTACCTAAAAGTGAGTTTTTCTTTCCTGAAGACTACATCACTGACCGTTCAAGCCGATTTATGGCTGCCGAAATAATTCGCGAAAAGCTAATGCGCTTTACCGGTGATGAGTTGCCTTACTCTACCACGGTAGAAATAGAGCAGTTCAAAATGGCTGACAATGGTGTTTATCGCATTAGCGGCCTTATATTGGTTGAGCGTGAAACTCAAAAGCGCATGATTATCGGTAAAGGCGGTAAGCACTTAAAAACCATTGGTGAGCAAGCGCGAAAAGATATGGAAAACTTGTTCGACAACAAGGTCTTTCTTGAACTATGGGTTAAAGTGAAACAAGGTTGGGCTGACGATGAGCGTGCATTGCGCTCACTAGGTTACGGCGACGACAGTAACTTCTAGTTCAAGTTTTCATTGTCTTTGCAACGCTAGTTAGCAGTAACTAGCGTTATATCGGCAAGTATCTATGTCCAGTATTTTTGCCAAGTAGTTTTGGTAACAACCGTAAGCATAGGTGCTATAGCAGGCATTTACTCTTTCATTTGCACAAGCTTAGTAAGAACGAAAAACTGTTTTCAGGAGAGGTATATGGCAATTTCAGATATGCGCAGGCAGTACTCAAAAGGCAGTTTGAGTGAGTCAGATATAACCTCGAGCCCGTTTACTTTGTTCGATAAATGGCTTAAAGATGCCGTTGACGCTGGAATTCCAGACCCTACCGCGATGACGGTTGCAACCGTTGATGCAAGCGGTCAACCCTCTCAACGTATTGTTTTGTTAAAAGATGTCAGCGAAAAGGGCTTTGTGTTTTTCACGAACTTAGGAAGCAGAAAAGCGCAAGAGTTAGCTGTAAACCCTAAAGTGTCGTGCCACTTTCCATGGTTCTTTATGGAACGCCAAGTTCGCGTCTGTGGTAGCGTTGAAAAACTCTCTGTTTCTGAAAATGCGGGTTACTTCTTTTCACGACCTAAAGACAGTCAGCTAGCAGCGTATGCGTCTAAGCAAAGCAAGCCAATTGGCAGCAGAGAGCTTTTGCTTACCCAGTTTAAACAGCTAAAGGATAAGTTTGCCAATAAGGAATTACCCGTGCCGGACTTTTGGGGCGGCTTCAGGGTTGTGCCTCATCAAATTGAGTTTTGGCAGGGCGGGGAAGATAGACTACATGACCGCTTTGAATATAATAAAACCGAAAATGGCGCATGGGTAACACAGCGCTTGATGCCGTAGAAATTCGTTGCAAACGTTGTTTCCGTTAGTAAGAAGTTTTGGTCTGCTTAGCGAATAAATTAGTTAGACGCAGGTGCCACGTAATGATGTCTTTCGTAACTAGCATTAGACGAGATAAGAGAGGATGGGGCGCCTAGAGTATGATTGATAGCCATTGCCACCTCGACTTGCTTGCATCAAAAAAAGACCTTCGAGTCGCGTTAGAACATGCCAAAACAGCTGGGCTAACTCGCATTATGGCCCCGAGTATAAATCCGCAATCTTGGCAGGCGCTCCAAGCGCTTAGTGAGCATTACAGCAGCGTTTTGCCTATCGATACCGCGCTAGGTCTCCATCCCTATTTTTTGACTGACAGCAATCACACTAGTAGAGCTTCTACCACTGACATACCTGAGCAGGCAATTCATGAAAACCTTGAGCAGCTTGAAGCGGCTGCTGCCGCGCTGCACCCTTCAGTAAAAGCGGTGGGAGAAACCGGTATCGACGGGCACATAAGCGTGCCGTTAGCGGTTCAAAAAAAAGTGCTTCACACCCATTTAAAGCTTGCCGATAAAACATCGCTTCCTGTTATTTTGCATCACAGAAAAAGCCATCATTTACTACTTGAAGCGTTTAAGTACGTCAAGTACCAAGGTGTCGGCGTTGTGCATGCTTTTTCTGGCAGTGTCGAAGCAGCCAAAGGATATATCGAGCGAGGGTTTTACCTAGGGATAGGTGGCACCATTACATATGAGCGGGCACAAAAGACGAGAGATACCCTTAAGTTTTTATTAGATTGCCACTTCGATAAACTGCTTTTAGAAACTGATTCCCCAGACATGCCTATGTATGGCAGACAGGGAGAGCCTAACGAACCTCGCTATTTAGCTGATGTCATCGATGTTATAAGCAACAATTATGGTGTGTCGCGAGAAGAGGTAATATCTACTACAACGGCTAATTACGCTAAACTCTTCAACACGAACTCCGACTCCAGTGCCTAAGGATTTGAAACGTTGTAAATATTCGCTTTAACGCTTTGATTTGTTCCTTTTAGATTCAATTACCTGAACAAACCATGGGCGAGATTTGTAAAATGCACGAGTGAGGTATATGCCTAACAAGAGAGCTAAAAATACCAAAATACACGCAATAAAAGCCAGTTGATAGCGCAGTGTAAGCGGGCTTTTTAATACTTCCTGTGTATCCATATGAATATTCACATAGCCCATCAAATTGCCGCTGTTGTCGGTAATTGCGCCAACATAGGTGAGCGGTGTTACTCTTTGCATTTGGCTCAATGCCACTACACTGTCAATTTGAGGAAGAGGTGCTATATATCTACCGTCTTTATCAAACACAGATAAGGCGAGGATATGCGGTTCGTTGGCCAATATTAAAGCTACACTTTCAATGTATTCTCGTTGAGAGAAATTACCTGATAACACTGAACTACTGCTTGATTCATTTTCTTCAACAGGAACGTTGTCAATAATAAACGCCGGTTGTAGTAGTTTGGCGTATTGCCTGGCGATACTTTCCCCTGAAAAACGAGTTTGTACGGTTAACCAATCATTTTGATACTGTTGCACCAATAGTATTAACACAATGACTAGCGCGAAAACCGTGCTTACAATCAACGTGTGAAAAAGCCTTTTCAGTGCTGTATACAAAGAATGTGGGTTGCTCTTTGATTGTGAAGGGGCTTTGCTAAGCACGTCTGCCAATGCGGAATTCCATAAATACGATAAGTTGCCTAACAGTAGGTGAAATCTAAATAATTTTAAAGAGGATATTTTATTAGTTAGCCTAATTGGTTAGCATTAGAGCATCATTTTCCAATCACCGCAGTTTCCTGTGTGAGTTATGAAAGACACATTCATCATAGATATTAGTAACCACGATGTTCATTTTGCATCATCTCTGTCAAACATTGTCAGCAATGAGCACAATAATCACGCGTATTCACATACGCTTACTGTTATCGGCCAAGCTATCACCCCTTATTTACTAGACGGTGTGCTACAAAAGCTCAAAGCGGTGTTTACGCCAGCCAGTGCTGCGTTTCATCATTTGCATCAGCATATGGGGGATGATGCCATCGAGATAAGAGGGGAGGTAATCAACGCAAAGCCGGAGCACATAAAGTCGCTACTTGGCGATGTTAGTGATGCTTATAGCCTTGATGTTGGATTGCAAGCCTCGCGACCGTCCTTGTCTAAGCCTGGACTGCTTGTAATGGATATGGATAGTACTGTTATTGCCATTGAGTGTATTGATGAAATAGCAAAACTTGCCGGTGTCGGCGAGCAAGTCGCCGAAGTTACAGCGAAAGCCATGCGCGGAGAAATTGCTTTCAACGATAGCTTAACACACAGGGTAGCGTGTTTAGAGGGTGTACCTATTGAACATCTTAATCAAATACGCGACAGCATTCCTATTATGCCTGGTATTCAGGCGTTGCTTAATCACTTGAAAAAACATGACTGGAAGTTAGCTATCGCATCTGGAGGGTTTACCTTTTTTGCTGATCACCTAAAAGCAAGGCTAGGCCTCGACTATGCGATTTCAAATACATTAGCAATAAAAAATGGGCACTTAACAGGAAAGGTGGAAGGCGAAATTATCAACGCTGATGTAAAAGCACGCACGGTCAAAGCGCTTTCTGAACAGTGGGGAATACCGTCTAATCAAACCGTTGCTATGGGAGATGGCGCAAACGATTTAGTTATGATGGCTGAGTCTGCGCTAGGTGTAGCGTGTCACGGCAAACCGTTAGTAAACGAAAAAGCGGATGTGGCAATACGCATTGGTAGTTTGCACAGTCTTCTGTACTTTTTAGACAAATAACTTGAATTGGTAGAGAAGCGCTAGTTTGCAATTTCAAACTTACTAGCGTTCTACTGGTATTGGTCACAAACTTACTTTTAAATGCGTTTTTCCTATTGTCCTCGTTTTCAATAGGTTAATTTCAGAGGTTTATTTCCTAGAGCTAAAGCTATTAAGCTCAAGCGCGATCGGCGGTAGAAGCTTGAAATATTGAATCTTACCTATGCATTGCTTGTTAAAGCACTAGGATGGACTTCACTTTTCAGTGTTTTGTTTGCCGTAATGTCTTCCATAGTAAAACCGTATCTTATGAGCACCTCGTCAGTCACGTCGACAAGGTGAGAACAGGCTGCAATACTCCACATTTTCTTCTCTAACTCACGGGCTCTATGCATGGCGTACATGGTGACATAGTTAATTTCGGTTTGAAGCATGCTTAAATCGGGTTTGCCAGTTGTTGTAAGCATAACGTGTATAGCTATAAATTGGCCGCGTACCATGGCTTCTTTGATAAACGCACGGCGTTGATCATTGCTTTCAAATTTGTGTGAATAACGAGGAATGATCGCCATGCGCGGTTCTTTTTGCGACGAATCAAATGATATGAATAGCTCCTGTCGCAAAGGCATATTCTCAAGTTTAACCGTTTTAATACCGCTTTGTACAAATGGAGAGTCCTGTTTTCTATCCCTGAACAAAAACTCAAGATTTACTTTGTTCCGTTCGGCGTATTGCGTAGTAAGGGTAGTTATGCGCTCGTCTTGTCTACCAACCATACAAGCCTGAGGTGTATAGCGTACCCCTTCTTTACTCATGAGAAAAGATAAAGAGGTCGCGTTTCTTGCGTTTATACAGCGCAGTGCTTGCCCCATACCCGGAACTTCTTCATCATCGTTATCGACTTTAAGGTTGCCCTTATTCTTTTTGATGAGTTCTTCAAAAAAGTTACGTGCGCTTTTGCCCTCTTCGCCTGCGGCTGTTTTCAAGTGAAGGATGTTTTTCTCCACATTGTGATAAATAATTTCATATTGAAGATGCATGACGTCAAAGGCGTTCGCTATTTCTTGAAGGCGAGGGAATGCAACTTCAACTCGTCCTTCTAAATTGCCTTTATAGTCTTTTGCTAGTTCAACTCGAAGGCCTAGTCCGTGAACTGAAATGTCTTCGCTGATCCCACGGTGAAGCGTCGATTCGCCATTAAATCTTGCTTCAATTTGCGTTCTTAACTGGTATCGACTTTCAATGCGCTGCTCTTCGTATTTAAAGCGAACAATATGAATATTTGAAGCCGCACGATTTCTGGGGTGACCGAATACTCTCAAATGCGAAAGGTTGTCTCGATTGAACTTTAGTTCGTTATATGTCTCTTGCCCTGTTACAGAGGTTACGTCTGTGACATGAGCAAGAAAGCGCAAGTTTTTAAGTTTTGACATTAAGCGAGCAGAAGGCGGAGTATTGAGTTTTTTAACTTTATTGCCAACGGAATCTGGGATAGAGAGCGGAATATGCGCTTGTTCTGGAACAATGTCTGTCAGGGTTATCTTAAAAACTCTCCAACTCGCTTTTCTTGAGCCAAACCCTAAAAATACACGTGATAATACTTCTTTTTGCAGTAACTCTTCATAAGAGGCTGAATAAAAATAAACTTTGTCAGTGTGCAAATGCGTGAAGCTGAAAACAAAAATTTCTCGAACTTCATCAGATTTGTTAAGTAATCGGGTGAGTCTTTCTTGCGTTAGCAAAAAGTTTAGCCGACAGTTTTCTTCTTCGTCGTGCCAGTATTGAACGGTTTCTCGGTTTACTTCATTTACCATTGCATAGCGTGGCACCAAAGTTTCGTTTACGACGTCAATAAAAACGGGAAGCGTAGGACTGCGAGGAGAAAAGTATTGTTCGCAGGTTTTACTGGTTATCGCTTCGATGGTGTTCGTCATGTTCACTTTATAGCGGCGTTTGTTACCGTGGATAAAGCTTTCTAAGAACTTATCAAATGCTAAGTTTGGGTGAGTTTTGTCCCGCTGAAGCGCTAAATAGTTAACATCATTTTTGGTTATTATTTTTACTAACTTGTACGCAATGCCATTTTTCTTATCCATGGCAAACTCGTTTTCAAGCCCTCTGAAATAAATAAAAAGCGTTTCGCCCTTCTCAAAAAAAGAGTCTTTAGAAAGCTTAATCTGCAGACCTTCTAAAGATACGTCTACACTCAAGCCCCGCATAGACTGATTTGCACTGTTAAATATCTCAACAGCAACAGCAAAATTCATACGTTCGGTATTGCGCTGCCTGTAATCAAGAAGGTTGACTGTAGGGACTTTGAATTGCTCTAATACCGCTGAACGCTTTTTAAGTTCAGGTTTATCCTTATCTGCGCGTTCTTGCACAAGTTCTTTCTCGCGCATTAATCGGAAGTTGTTCTCAGTATTTTGGACGGCTTCGTATACACCGTAAGTGTATCTACCAAATACGCGAAGTTGTTCTTCGAACTTATCAACAGCCACGTCGTCCATGTAGTGGTTACGCCCTTCGTGTGCGTATTTTTTGCACTTGCCATCAACGTGACCGCGCAAATCTATGGTACGCATGCAAGGTTTAGCTAACCTCTTCACTTCCATTTTAATAAGAAAGCGTTTTTCTTTAGGTACGTCAGATGCAGTTTGAAGCAATACCTGGTTAAACTCAGGTTCATTAACCATGGGCTTTAGCTGTTCGATAATATCAGCATATTGCTTTAAATCTTGACTCATGAATGCGCAACTTTGTTGTTAAGTATCATTATTTTAGTTGTTATCGGCAAATCAGCAAAACTCATTAACCCTTAAATTTGTTGTATTTTGGGATTTTTTTTAGTCAGAAAACTGACCGTAGGTTTGTGCTTAATTCACCCTTGTTAAGTGTTAGAATACTCTTTTTAAGCAACGGATAAAACTGGAATATGGCAAAACGTAAAACCGCTTATGTGTGTTCTGACTGCGGGGCAGAATTCCCCCGTTGGCAAGGGCAATGCTCTGAATGTAAAGCGTGGAACACGATAAGTGAGTTTGTGGTGGCAAGTGCTAAAAGTGTAGCTCGTCAAACCACCTCAGGTTATGCAGGGCAAACCGCTGCCAGAATCGAAACACTTAATGCCATCGATTTAGAATCATTGCCGCGCTTTTCTTCAACGTTTAAAGAGCTAGATAGAGTATTAGGCGGTGGTATAGTGCCAGGTGCAGCCATGTTGATTGGTGGTTCGCCTGGTGCAGGTAAAAGTACGCTTTTGCTGCAGGTAATGTGTCAAATGGCAAAAAGCGAAACCGCCCTTTACGTCACTGGGGAGGAGTCCCTTCAACAGGTGGCAATGCGTGCTAAACGTTTGAATCTTCCTGACGACAAGCTAATGATGCTAGCTGAAACTAATGTGGAAACTATTTGCGACTTGGCGCTTACCAAAAAGCCTAAAATTATGGTTATCGACTCTATTCAGGTTATGCATGTGTCAGATGTTCAATCTGCGCCGGGCAGCGTATCCCAAGTAAGAGAAAGCGCCGCCTATTTAACGCGCTTTGCCAAGCAAAATCACATTGCCATGTTTATCGTTGGCCACGTTACCAAAGATGGTAACTTAGCGGGCCCTAAAGTACTTGAACACTGTATTGACAGTTCTATGATGCTGGAAGGGGAAAGTGATGGTCGTTACCGTACTCTGCGAAGCCACAAAAACCGCTTCGGTGCAGTCAACGAGCTGGGCGTATTTGCCATGACAGAAAAAGGATTGAAAGAGGTAAGCAACCCTTCTGCTATTTTCTTGAGTCGAGGTGAAAATGAAACGCCAGGGTCGAGTGTTATGGTCATTTGGGAAGGTACCCGTCCGTTACTTGTTGAAATACAGGCTTTAGTGGATTATTCGCAGATGTCTAACCCAAGGCGAATAGCAGTGGGCCTAGATCAAAACCGTTTGTCTATGCTTTTAGCAGTACTCCATCGACACGGTAACGTGCAAATGAACGACCAAGACGTATTTGTAAACGTGGTGGGTGGTGTACGCGTCTCTGAAACCAGTGCTGACTTGGCCTTGTTGTTGGCGATGATTTCAAGTTTCAGAAATCGCTCGTTACCACGAGACTTAATTGTATTTGGTGAAGTAGGATTAGCAGGTGAGATTCGACCAGTCCCCAATGGGACAGAGCGTATTATCGAAGCCGCGAAACATGGTTTTAAACGCGCCATTGTGCCCAAAGCTAACGCGCCAAAACAAACCATTAACGGCATGAAAGTCGTGCCAGTAGCACGCTTGTCCGAAGCGTTAGATGCCTTGGAATAAGGCGAAAGTCTGGTTTTTGTTAACAACCTGAATTGTGCAAGATAGCTAATTGAATACGGCTTCTTGCGCAATTTAAACGGTATGGACTTTTCTACAGCGTAGTTAGTACCTGTAGTCTCTCTAGGTTTTAATTTTGCGCTTGATAGACCGCATTAACCAATGCGTTAAGGTCTTTTTCTTCAATACTCGCGTCATCGCTGTTTAAGGTGATTAAACGGCGAAGGGCGCTTATGCTGTCCACATCCATACGCTCT
This sequence comes from Alteromonas sp. ALT199, assembly GCF_018619335.1. Lineage (GTDB taxonomy): Bacteria > Pseudomonadota > Gammaproteobacteria > Enterobacterales > Alteromonadaceae > Alteromonas. Next base: position 56,688 of record NZ_JAHHDX010000159.1, read on the forward strand.
ACTTTGCACCCTAAAGAAACAAGCTCCTGCCTGCTGTCCGCGTGGCGATATAGCTGCGAGATGGAAAGGGTAATGACTGGGCTGTCATCATTTGCTTGAAAGGTAGCAACATAAGGTTCATGGCTGTCGAACGGTAGGTTCGACAATGCAGTTTCGGTTGCCTGAAGTTTAATGCCTTGCAAAGAAACGTCGCTGACTACCACATCAATACTGATGTCGTTATGTGCCAGTGTGCCATTTACATTTAGTGATACCCGTTGAAATTGACGCTTGTCTGTCATTACTGAAATACCTAATTTTTGTATACGCTTTTATACCAGTGCCTTCTGAGTGGGCAATTATCTATGCGAACTGGTATTAGTATTGGTTAATTTTCTCGCGTTCGCAACGAAAAGCAGGCAAATAAAAAAGCCGCTATCGATGACAGCGGCTCTTGGGCTTTAAAGGTAAGGAAATGTCTACCCTACATTACCTTTATTTAGACATTCGCTTATATTTAAGGCGATGGGGTTCAACTACATCTTTTCCAAACTCCTGCTTCAACCAGCTTTCGTAGTCTGAATAGTTGCCTTCAAAGAAACTAATGTTACCTTCATCGCGGTAATCTATGATGTGAGTTGCAACACGGTCTAAGAACCAGCGGTCGTGCGAGATAACCATGGCACAGCCAGGGAATTCCAACAGCGCGTTCTCTAGGGCGCGAAGTGTCTCTACGTCTAGGTCGTTGGTTGGCTCATCCAGCAGCAATACGTTACCGCCAGCTTTAAGCAGTTTTGCAAGGTGTACACGGTTGCGCTCACCACCTGACAAGTCTTTAATAAACTTCTGCTGATCGGTGCCTTTGAAGTTAAAGCGGCTGCAGTATGCGCGGCTGTTAATTTCAAAGTTACCAATGCGAATAATATCTTGCTCGTCAGAAATTTCTTTCCACACAGTGTTTTCTTCGTTCATGTGGTCGCGGAACTGTTCTACCGCAGCAATCTGAACGGTATCACCTAAATCTATGTTACCTGAATCAGGTTGCTCAGCGCCGGTAAGCATTCTGAATAAGGTCGATTTACCCGCACCGTTAGGGCCAACAATACCTACGATTGCACCTTTCGGTACTTTAAACGTTAAATCATCAATTAGTACACGATCGCCATAGGACTTTTTAAGGTTGCTGACCTCAATAACCTTATCACCTAAGCGCTCACCTGGTGGGATGAAGAGTTCGTTAGTTTCGTTACGCTTTTGGTAATCGCTGGTCGATAGTTCTTCAAAACGAGCCATACGGGCTTTACTTTTAGCATGACGACCTTTCGGGTTTGAACGTACCCACTCAAGTTCCTGTTTCATGCTCTTCATACGTGCCGTTTCGGTGCGCTCTTCTTGCTCAAGTCGGTTTTCTTTTTGCTCCAACCAAGAAGAGTAGTTACCTTCCCATGGAATACCTTCACCTCGGTCAAGCTCTAAAATCCAACCCGCCACGTTATCAAGGAAATATCTATCATGGGTAATAGCTACCACTGTACCTTCATAATCGTGAAGGAAGCGCTCCAGCCATGCCACTGATTCCGCGTCCAAGTGGTTGGTCGGTTCGTCAAGAAGCAACATCTCAGGCTTTTCTAAAAGCAAGCGACAAAGCGCAACACGGCGACGCTCACCACCAGATAGTTTGCTTACGTCCGCATCCCAAGCTGGCAGGCGAAGGGCATCTGCAGCACGCTCTAAGGCATTTTCTAAATTGTGGCCATCTTTCGCTTGAATGATAGCTTCTAGCTCACCTTGTTCTTTAGCAAGTGCGTCGAAATCTGCGTCTGCCTCTGCATAAGCGGCATAGACTTCGTCTAGGCGAGTCAGTGCGTGCTTAACATCGGCCACGGCTTCTTCGATATTGCCACGAACATCTTTGGTTTCATCAAGATGAGGTTCCTGTGGAAGATAGCCTACTTTCAGCCCCGGCTGTGGACGTGCCTCACCTTCGATATCGGTATCTACGCCAGCCATAATACGAAGCAGGGTTGATTTACCCGCACCGTTTAGACCTAACACACCAATTTTGGCGCCTGGAAAAAAGCTAAGTGAGATATTTTTTAAAATGTGTCTATTAGGTGGGACGATTTTGCCCACGCGATGCATACTGTAAACGTATTGCGCCATGCTCTATCCTCGCTGAATAAGCGGTGAAAAATAAAAAAGTGATTGTGGCGTATTCTACTCGTAACAGGGTAGTTTATGCTAGGGCCTGTTGACCTTTGCTGTTCATCAAAGGTCAACAAGCCCTTGCCACTTACGTTAGGTCTTGTACCTCTTGGTGATATTTTGAACGCTCAAGTTAAAAATATCGATTTATGCATCGGTTGGCGAGTTGATTTAAGGTAAACTTAATTTTATAAGCATGAGTAAACAGGGGCTTTTGGGTGAGCTAACAGGCAGCGATAGAGAACCCAAAGCGATAGACTCAATACTATTCATATTTCTGAACAGGCAATTAAGATGACCGCTATGAATAAACGCATATACAGTCTGGATGAGCTCGCCAAACATGTAGGTGGGGAAGTGCAGGGCGATGGCAATATCACTATTTCTGCAGTGGGCACGCTATCTGGTGCAGCATCGCATCAAATTTCGTTTCTGACCAACCCTAAATATAAACCACAGTTGAAAGATACTAATGCCGGCGCGGTTATTCTGCACGAGAGCCTAAAAGGTGACAGCCCAGTGCCTGCATTAGTTGTGGCAAACCCTCACGCGGCCTTTGCGCTTATCGCGCAACTATTCGATACCACACCAGCGGTTGCTACAGGCATTGCTGAGTCAGCGGTTATCGCGCCGTCTGCACGTATCGGCAGTGATGTGTCGCTAGGGCACAACGTTATTATTGAAGATAACGTAGTGCTGGGTGATAGAGTTACGGTTGGCGCGAATACCGTTATCCGCAGAGGCACTCACATTGGTGAAGGCTGTACTATTCACCCGAATGTGACCATTTATCACGACGTCGTCGTTGGTAAGCGCGTGACAATTCACAGTCAAACGGTAATTGGAGCTGCGGGTTTTGGTTATGCAAACGACAAGGGTGTTTGGATACCTATTCCGCAAACTGGATCAGTTCGTATTGGTGACGACAGTCAAATTGGTGCGAGCAGCAGTATTGATCGCGGTGCTATGGAAGATACGGTGTTAGGCACCAACGTTATTATCGACAATCAAGTACAAATTGGCCATAACTGCATTATTGGCGATCATTCTTGCATTTGCGGCGCGACCGGTATTGCCGGCAGTTGTCACATTGGCAAACACGTGATTATTGGCGGTGGAGTCGGCATCAACGGTCATATCAGCATCTGCGACAATGTTCAGGTAACTGGCTATACCATGATTGTACAAGATATTACTGAACCGGGTGTTTATTCTTCTGGTCAGCCAGCACAAACTAACCGCGACTGGCGTAAAAATACAGTTCGCCTAGCCAAAATTGGTAGTTTATTTGACCGTGTTAAAGCCCTTGAAAAACAGGTCTGATCTCGCGCTGGCGCAGGTATTACGTTAAACCTGTGCCATTTATATTAATTTGGTCATAAAGCGGTATACAAGTAACCGAAAATGACTAGAATATGGCTCGAATTTGAGCAATCAGTGCGTAACGCCATATAAAAACCGCAGTTAAGGAGCCCCCATGTTTTCTCGCGAAATGAATATAGCCGACTTCGATCCTGAGTTAGCCGATGCAATGTCTAAAGAGGTTGAGCGTCAAGAACATCACATTGAGCTAATAGCCTCTGAGAACTACTGTAGTCCACGTGTAATGGAAGCACAGGGTTCGCAGCTTACGAATAAGTATGCTGAAGGTTATCCTGGCAAGCGTTACTACGGTGGTTGTGAGCATGTAGACGTTGTTGAACAACTCGCCATTGACCGCGCAAAAGCGCTATTTGGTGCAGACTATGCAAACGTTCAGCCACACGCTGGTTCACAAGCAAACTCTGCTGTATTCATGGCGCTACTTGACGCCGGCGATACGGTATTGGGAATGAGCCTTTCCGAAGGTGGTCACCTGACTCACGGTTCACACGTAAACTTTTCGGGTAAAACGTACAACGCTGTTCAGTACGGTTTGAACAAAGAAACCGGTGAAATTGACTATGCTCAGGTTGAGGCGCTAGCTAAAGAGCACAAACCAAAAATGATTATCGGTGGATTCTCTGCCTATTCAGGTATTGTCGATTGGGCTAAATTCCGTGAAATTGCAGATAGCATCGGCGCGTACTTGCTTGTAGATATGGCGCACGTTGCAGGTCTTGTAGCAGCTGGCGTTTATCCTAATCCACTTCCTCACGCACACGTAGTAACAACGACTACGCACAAAACCCTTGCAGGCCCGCGTAGTGGTCTAATCTTGTCAGCATGTGGCGACGAAGCAATTTACAAAAAGCTTAATAGCTCGGTATTCCCAGGTAACCAAGGTGGCCCTCTTTGCCATGTAATCGCGGCTAAAGCGGTTGCTTTCAAAGAAGCATTACAGCCAGAATTTAAAGTGTATCAGCAGCAGGTTGTTGCTAATGCGAAAGCTATGGTTTCTGTAATGCAAGAGCGCGGTTATAACATCGTTTCTGGCGGTACTGACAACCACTTGTTCCTTCTTGACCTCATTGATAAGGACATTACGGGTAAAGATGCAGACGCGGCCTTAGGCGCAGCAAACATCACCGTTAACAAAAATTCGGTTCCAAATGACCCGCGTTCACCGTTTGTAACCAGTGGTCTTCGTATCGGTAGTCCAGCGATTACTCGCCGTGGTTTTAAAGAAGAACAAGCTAAGCAAGTTGCTACTTGGATTTGCGACATTCTAGATAACATGGGCGATGAGTCAGTTATTAAGCGTGTTCAAGACGAAGTGGTTGCTCTTTGCGCACAATTCCCTGTTTATAAATAAATAGGATTGTGTTTTATTGCGTACTTTGATACTAATGCTGGACTAACTAGTCTAGGTTCGATTGATTAGACTAAGTACGCAATATTTAAGGAATATTTATGTTTTGCCCTTTTTGTTCAGAACAAGAAACAAAAGTCATTGATTCTCGTTTGGTTGCAGAAGGGCAACAAGTGCGTAGACGCCGCGAATGCATGGTGTGTCACGAGCGCTTCACGACCTTTGAAAGTGCCGAACTTGTCATGCCCCGCGTGATAAAGCGCGATGGCTCTCGTGAACCGTTTAACGAAGACAAACTTCGTGCAGGCTTGCAACGGGCACTGGAAAAGCGCCCTGTTAGCACTGAAAAGGTTGAACAGTGTATCCTTTCACTGAAGTCACAGTTGCGTGCAACGGGTGAACGTGAGGTGAGTAGCGAACTGCTTGGCAACCTTATAATGAAAGCCCTAAAAGAACTCGACAAAGTTGCCTATGTCAGGTTCGCCTCCGTTTATCGTTCCTTCGAAGACATTCGTGAATTTGGAGAAGAAATTGCACGATTAGGGGATTAGGTCGGACATACCCAAAATCTCAGGCACTTAGGGCTACAACAGGAATCCAAGTGAACCACGAAACGGTTAAAAACGATTATCATTGGATGGCAAAAGCCATTCAACTTGCCCAACAAGGGCGCTATACCACTTCTCCTAACCCTCGCGTTGGTTGCGTAATTGTTGATGAAAACAATCAGCTATTAGGTCAGGGATATCATATCCAAGCTGGCACCCCTCACGCTGAAGTACATGCATTAAGACAAGCAGTTAATACACGAGAAGACGGCGCAAAAGGCGCGACGGCTTACGTTACCCTTGAACCTTGCAGTCATTTTGGCCGCACGCCGCCTTGTGCAGTGGCTTTGGTTGAAGCAAAAGTAGCGCGGGTGGTTATAGCCATGACCGACCCTAACCCAAACGTTTGCGGTAACGGTATAAGCATCTTGCAGGAAGCAGGCATTGAAGTGGTCAGTGATGTAATGGCCGCAGAAGCTGCTGCACTAAACCCTGGTTTTATTAAACGCATGCTTACCGGCAAGCCTTTTGTTCGTCTGAAATTAGGCATTAGCTTAGATGGAAAGATAGCCCTTCAAAACGGTGAGAGTCAATGGATTACTGGACCAGAGGCGAGGCGCGATGTGCAGCGCTACCGCGCGCAAAGCTGCGTGGTACTTACAGGCTCGGGTACAGTAAAAGCCGATAACCCTAGTTTGTTAGTTAGAGAACAAGAGGCGCAGTTCACAGACTATCCTCTTGAGCACATTCGACAGCCTGCCCGTGTTGTGGTTGATAGTAAAAGTGAACTCAGTCGAGACTACGCGTTATTTAACGACGGCAATATTACCTTAACAGCTACTTCTCAGTCCCATCCAGATACGGCAGCACAGCACTACCTAGTGGTGGATGAAAAAGACGGTAAGCTAAACTTACATGCACTAATGTCTGCATTAGGCGATAAGCAATATAATGAAGTATGGGTGGAAGCGGGCCCAGGCTTAGCCGGTGCATTGTTGTGCGAAGGGCTGGTGGATGAGCTAATTTGCTACCAAGCGCCTAAGCTTTTAGGTGATAAGGGAATAAGTATGGTTAATTTGCCAGCGTTTACGTCTTTAAATACATGTATTTCGCTTTCGCTTATTGAAAATCGTCAGGTGGGGAACGATATTAAGCTTATCTATCGCCCTGATGTTAGCAACACTCGTGGTTAACGCGATTAAAGAGGAACCTTATGTTTACTGGAATTATTCAAGCGCTAGGTACTATTAAAAAGCTTGATAACCGTGGCAACGATATTCGCCTAACCGTTGCGTCACCTACGCTTGATATGTCTGATGTCGCCCTTGGCGACAGTATCGCGACCAATGGAGTTTGCTTAACCGTAACTGATATGGGGCCCGATTATTACTGCGCAGACGTGTCTGCCGAAACTATCAAACTAACCGGGTTTGCACATTACAGTGCAGGCTCAACCGTTAATCTTGAAAAAGCGATGCGCCCTAGCGACCGTTTAGGCGGTCATATCGTGTCAGGTCACGTGGACGGCGTGGGCGAGGTTACGCAAATTATCAAGCACTCAGATTATGTCGAGTTCTGGGTAAAGGCGCCTGAAGCACTAGCGAAATACATTGCGCACAAAGGCAGCATCACCGTCGACGGTATCAGTTTGACCGTGAACGAAGTCAATGGCGCGGAATTCATGCTTTGGATAATTCCTCATACGTTGCAAGAAACGATTATGGGAAGCTATAAAGTGGGCACAGCGGTAAACCTAGAGGTTGATGTTATTGCGCGCTATTTAGAGCGATTAATGTTAGGCGATAAAGCTGCTGAGCCAACAAGTAAAGGCATCGACATGGCATTCCTTGCCGAGAACGGATTTTTAAGAAAATAACCCTACAAGAAGCACACAACATGGCATTTAACACTACACAAGAAATAATTGAAGACATTCGCCAAGGTAAAATGGTTATCTTGATGGATGATGAAGATAGGGAAAACGAAGGTGATTTAATCATGGCGGCGGAGCATGTCACACCAGAAGCCATTAACTTTATGGTTACTCACGCTCGTGGCTTGGTGTGTTTGCCAATGACTCAAGAGCGCTGCCGCACGCTAAATCTTCCCTTAATGGTTGATAAAAACGAAGCGCAGTTTTCTACCAACTTCACCGTGTCTATTGAAGCAGCAACCGGCGTGACAACCGGAATCTCAGCGGCAGATCGCGCAACTACAATTAAAGCGGCAGTCGCCACAGACGCTAAGGCGACAGACATCGTTCAGCCTGGTCATATCTTTCCATTAATTGCTAAAGAGGGCGGTGTACTTAATCGCGCGGGTCACACTGAAGCGGGTGTGGATTTGCCACGTTTGGCAGGGTTAGAGCCAGCAGGTGTTATTGTAGAAATTCTTAATGAAGACGGCACTATGGCTCGTCGTCCAGAGTTAGAAAAATTCGCTGAAAAACACAACCTTAAAATTGGCACCATTGCTGATTTAATTGAATATCGCAATTTAAACGAAACGACCATTCAGAAAGTCGCTCAGTGCAACATGCCGACCGAGTACGGCGATTTCGAGCTTCACACGTTTAAAGACAGCATCGACAACCAGCTTCATTATGCGCTTAAAAAAGGCGACATTAACGAAGATGAGCCGACACTTGTTCGTGTACATCTTCACAATACGTTTAGTGATCTTCTTGGCTCGACGCGCGGTATCCACCGCTCAATGACGCTAGCTGATGGCATGCGTAAAATTTCAGAAGAAGGCGGCGTGTTGGTGCTATTAGGTAAAGAAGAGCATATTGAAAGCCAGGTACGCCGCTTTGCTGCAGAAGATAGAGGCGAACGCCCAACTGGCGCTGACTGGCAAGGTTCGTCGCGTACTATAGGTGTAGGTAGCCAAATTCTTTCATCGATGGGTGTACACAAAATGCGTCTTCTTAGTAAGCCAATTAAATACCACGCACTGTCAGGCTACGGCCTTGAAGTGGTGGAGTACGTACACGACTAGCTCTGGGGTGTAGGCAACAGTAAAAGTGCAGAGGGAATGCTCGTCGCAAACAAGCGGTGAATACATCCCTGTACGCTCCGCCACCGCATTTTGTTAAGCACAAAGCAGCCGTTTACGAATAGTTGAAGTTAAAGAAACAATCGATTTAGTTTGGGCGCAGTTGTGGTATACTTCGCGCCGTTTTTTCTCGAGGAATGAATCCATGCAGGTAATTGAAGGTAATATCAGAGCAACCGGTAAGAAGTTTGCTATCGTTGTATCACGCTTTAATAGCTTTGTTGTTGAAAGCTTATTAGAAGGTGCGTTAGACACGCTTGAGCGTCACGGTGAAGTAAGCGACGACGATATCACGGTAGTACGTGTACCTGGCGATACGAGTTACCTGTTATTGCTAAGAAATTAGCTGAGAAAAAGTCATTTGACGCCATTATCGCACTTGGTGCGGTCATTCGTGGCGGCACGCCACACTTTGATTTTGTAGCAGGTGAAAGTAATAAAGGCCTTGCGCAAGTATCACTTGAATACGGCGTACCCGTATCATTTGGCGTAATCACAACAGATTCAATTGAACAAGCTATCGAGCGTTCTGGAACCAAAGCGGGCAATAAAGGTGCGGAAGCCGCACTAGGTGCCCTAGAAATGGTTAACGTTATCGATGCTGTTGAAAAGCTTTAAGGTAAACATTAAGTGAAAGTTTCAGCTCGTCGTAAAGCCCGTGAACTCGCCCTTCAAGGCGTGTATTCATGGCAAATGAGTCACAACGATATCCAGCAGGTTGAACTGGCGCTAGCCACCAGTAACGACATGCAAAAGGTAGACATGGCGTATTTTCAAGCCTTGCTTCGTGGTGTTGCCCACAACGCAAGCAACCTTGATGCAACCATTAAGCCTTACCTTGGCCGTTTGCCAGAAGAGTTAGACGCTATTGAAAAAGCGATCTTGCGCATTGCGACGCTGGAACTGACCGAACGCATTGACGTACCTTACCGCGTAATTATTAATGAAGCGATTGAGCTTGCTAAGGCATTTGGTGCTGAAGAAAGCCATAAATTCATTAATGGTGCACTGGATAAAGCAGTGCGCACGTTGCGTAAAGACGAGCGCGACTAACCTTACCGTGGCGGCATGGATTGCCGCTGAAAGGGTTTAATAATTACCGTGAAAGAATTTGATCTTATCGGCCGCTATTTTTCAAACAGTGGCCACAAACGCAAAGACGTTGTTATTGGTATTGGTGATGACTGTGCTGTAACAACGGTTCCTGAAAACCAACAGCTTGCCGTTACTACCGATACTCTTGTCGCTGGAGTGCATTTTTTTGAAGATGCGCCCGCAAAGTCTGTGGCATACAAAACAGTTGCTGTTAATTTGAGCGACTTGGCTGCTATGGGCGCGGAGCCAGCTTGGATTAGTCTATCCCTATCTCTTCCTGAAGTGAAAGAAGAGTGGTTAGATGACTTTGTATCTGGTTTATACGAGCTTACTCAGTACTATTCTGTCCAGCTTATTGGTGGCGATACTGTAAAAGGCCCCATGGCGTTTACTATTACTGCACAAGGTTTTATACCACCTGGTTCAGAACTAACGCGCAGTGGCGCGAAGCCGGGTGATTGGCTTTACGTTACCGGAACGCTTGGTGATGCAGGAGCAGGCTTAGATATTCTGCAAAATAAGTTAAGTGTAAGTGGTGAAGCAAAAGACGTATTGGTAAACCGCCATTACTTCCCAACCCCTCGAGTAGCGGTGGGAACAGCGATTCGACGTATTGCAACGTCGTGCATTGATGTCTCTGATGGATTGATTTCAGATTTAGGACACATTTTAAAAGCGTCTAACTGCGGTGCGAATGTTCATGTGGAGCGCTTACCGCTGTCACGCGCGCTTACAAGTGCGGTCACATCAGAACAAGCTATCGAATACGCGTTGACGGCTGGTGATGACTATGAGCTTATTTTTACCGTAAGTGAAGAGCAGCGCGGAAGCCTTGAAACCTCGTTGGCTAGTACTAACGTTAAAGCCACGTGTATCGGACAGTTAACAGGTCACAACGGCACACTTTCATTGCTCAAAGATAATGAAAAGTATACGCCGACTAATACTTCTGGTTACGAACACGCCTTTTAGGCAACCTATATCCAGCAAAAGTTATAAAAAGGAAGAAGCATGCAGGCTGAATATCGCGCTAGAGTGAGTATGAAAAATCCTGTTCATTTTCTCGCGCTAGGCTTTGGCAGTGGGCTAACTCCTTTCATGCCCGGAACATTTGGCTCTCTTGCTGCATTACCGCTTCTTATAGCGTGCAGCCAGATTTCCATAATTTCTTTCATCGCGGTCACGCTTATATTTTCAATTGTAGGTATTTATCTGTGTGGTAAGACCGCTGAGGATATGCAGGTTCACGATCACGGATCCATCGTGTGGGATGAAATAGCGGGCATGTTTGTGACCTTCCTATTTGTACCTATTTCAGCGTCATCCTTGCTTATTGGGTTTATTCTCTTCAGGCTTTTCGATATTTTAAAGCCATGGCCAATAGGCGTTATAGATAAGCGCTTACACGGCGGCACAGGCATTATGTTAGATGATCTTCTCGCTGGCGCTATGGCATGTGGCTGCTTACATTTATTAATGGTGTTCTGGCCAGCAGCCCTGGCGGTGTTCTAGCTAGTTTTGAACATTCAAAGCCGCTCTGATAAATGCGCTTCAGATGAAAGTTAGACGACAACGACAAAACATTAGGAAAAAGCCCGCAATTAGCGGGCTTTATTTTTTATGTTCTCGGTCTGCAAAACATCTTGCTTTATTAGGCTAGTTTTACAGCAAACTATTCAGCCTTAAGACTATTCGCCGCAGCAACGATACCTTCAGCATCCAAGCCGTGCTCTTTGTACATTTCCTGTTGTGTACCTTGCAGGATAAAACTATCAGGCAGACCTAACATTTTCACCGCTTTTAAAACACCATTCTGCTGTAAGTGCTCAAGCACTGCGCTGCCAGCACCACCCATAATACAGCCGTCTTCTAACGTGATAAGTGCGCTGTGTTCATTTGCAGCTTTTAAAACGGCGTCGCCATCTATTGGTTTTATAAACCGCATATCGATGACGGTGGCGTCGATTGCCTCTGCCGCTTCAAGTGCGTTTGGCAACAAGCAGCCAAAGTTAAGAATAGCTACGCTTTCAGAATGACCCTTTGATGATTCACGACAAGTACGTGATTTACCAATCTCAAGTTCTGTCATGGCTTCATCTGGTGTAACTCCCATGCCAGCACCGCGAGGGTAACGCACTGCAGTAGGCTTTTGCAGCTTGTGACCGGTGTAGAGCATTTGACGACACTCATTTTCGTCTGACGGTGCCATAACGACCATATTTGGAATACAGCGAAGGAAAGCTATATCAAACGCACCCTGGTGAGTAGGGCCATCGGCCCCCACAATACCCGCTCTATCGATAGCAAATAGTACTGGTAAGTCTTGAATTGCAACGTCGTGAATTAATTGATCGTAGGCGCGCTGGAGAAATGAAGAATAAATGGCTACTACGGCGTTCATTCCGTCTTTTGCAAGTCCGGCACCAAAGGTCACCGCATGCTGTTCGGCAATGGCAACATCGAAATACTGCTCTGGAAAACGCTGAGAAAACTCAACCATGCCTGAACCTTCGCGCATAGCGGGAGTCACCGCCATAAGCTTAGGATCTTGCGCGGCCATATCACATAGCCATTTTCCAAAAATAGCTGAGTAGGTAGGGGCAGAAGGCTTCGACTTTGGCAGAGCGTTATCTGCCGGATTAAATTTTGGCACCGCGTGAAATTTAATAGGGTCTTCTTCAGCAACGGCGTAGCCCTTACCTTTTTTAGTGACGACATGTAAAAGCTGAGGACCTTCAAAGTTACGCATATTGCGAAGGGTGTCTACCACTGCGTTTACATCGTGACCGTCAATAGGGCCAATGTAATTAAATCCAAGCTCTTCAAAGATTGTGCCCGGCACAACCATGCCTTTAATGTGCTCTTCTGCACGGCTGGCAAACTCTTTTATAGGCGGTACGTTGCTTAACAGTTTTTTACCGCCATCACGTATAGAATTGAAAAAGTTGCCCGTAAGCAAACGTGCTAGGTGACTGTTTAATGCACCCACGTTTTCAGAAATAGACATTTCGTTGTCGTTAAGTACAACCACCATGTCTTTTTTAATATCGCCGGCATGGTTAAGTGCCTCGAAAGCCATACCTGCTGTCATTGCGCCATCGCCAATAACCGCCACTACTTTACGATCTTTTCCTTCTTTTTCGGCAGCCACAGCCATACCAAGCGCGGCGCTTATTGAAGTAGAAGAATGCCCAACGGCAAAGGTGTCGTATTCACTTTCAGGGGGCCAAGGGAAAGGGTGTAGGCCATTCTTTTGGCGAATGGTACTCATGCGTTCTGCACGGCCGGTAAGAATTTTATGCGGATAGGCTTGATGCCCTACATCCCATAATAAACGGTCAACGGGCGTGTTGTATACATAATGCAACGCGACTGTAAGCTCTACCGTGCCTAGACCTGAAGCGAAGTGGCCACTAGTTTGGCTTACGCTATTTAGTAAGTACTCACGTAATTCGTCGGCTAGTTCACGTAATTTCTCTTGGGGCAGTTGCCTCAATTTTTCAGGTGTTTGCGCAAGCGCAAGCGTTGGGTAATGTTGGAGATCTAAACTCATTTACTTATTATCTTTTTCAACATGGCGCGTGGCTAATGGTCACGTTTTACCAAAAGCTCGCTAAACGCAATTAAACTGTCAGTATTGTAGGGTAAACGCGCCAATGCTTGAAGTGCATTATTGTGAAGCATTTCTAATTCTCGCTTAGTACCTTCCATACCAAGCTTAGCTGGAAAGGTGTTTTTCCCTAATGCTTCGTCTGACCCTGCAGGTTTACCTAATTGTTCGCTACTGCCTTCGACGTCTAAAATATCGTCTTGAACTTGGAATGCTAGCCCAATATCCGCGGCATAAGCCATTAAGTCAATTTTAGTTTGAGGCAGTAAGCCTTCACTAACGATGGCAACCATTTCGACACAGGCTTTTAGCAAAGCACCGGTTTTCAGCCTGTGGAGTTGTTTTAGCTCTTCTAACGAGATGGCTTTACCAGTACTTGCTAAATCAATAGCCTGGCCACCACACATGCCAACGTAACCCGCACTTTTTGCAAGCACAGACAGTAATTGGCCACGCTTCGCTTCAGCATGTGTACTTAGCGGCGCATCGGCTAATACCGTAAATGCAAGCGCTTGAAGCGCATCGCCAGCTAAAATAGCCGTCGCTTCATCGAAGGCTATATGACAAGTTGGCATACCACGACGCAAGTCGTCGTCATCCATGGCTGGTAAATCGTCGTGAACCAACGAGTAAGCGTGCACGCACTCAATAGCCATGCTGATGGCCATCTGATCTTTCTTTGGCACGTCTAACGTGTTGCCCACAACCTGAACCAGAAGCGGACGCATACGCTTGCCGCCAGCGAGTAATGCGTGGCGCATCGCGTCTTTCAAGCGCGGCGCATAATCGGGTAATTCGTCTATTAATGTAAGAAGTGATGCATCAGTTTGTTGTTTGACTTGCTGATGCAAAGCAGAAAAATTCATAGATTGCCTGTTAGTTAAAAATGAACGACTTACGGCTGTTCATTTTCAGGAAGAGTTTGAAGCGTTTCTTCGCCTTGTTCACTAAGTAGTATTTTTACTTTTTGCTCGGCATCTTCAAGCGATTGCTGGCCTCGACGAGAAAGTGCTATGCCGCGTTCAAATTTTTCTAGCGCTTTATTAAGAGGCAGATCACCGTTTTCCATCTCGTTAACGATAGCTTCGAGTTCTGATAAGGTTTCTTCAAAAGACGCTGATGCTTTTTCTTTCGTCATAAAAACACTCAATATAGTGGCCAAAATACGTATACCGCGCACATTAACCGAGGGCCGCACAAGGGTCAAATGGTTTGTCTGTATATCGCCAATATCACTATGGCATAGCTTCTTTTTCATTCAGTTGGAAAAGCTGAAATTGGAGAAATTGTGCTATATTCGACATTAGTGGTTAGATTACTTGCTAAAGTGAAGTCGAAATTAGGACATTACTCGAGCCGATTAGCGTAGATATTCGCAAAACGCTTCGAGTTACACATTAGTAGTGAACACACTTCATAAAAAACAAATAAATGTGATATTTTTCAATAATGTCGTTTTAGTATTTCTATCTATGGCCGATAGAATATTTGTACATTAACAGCACTGACTGCGCATAAATGGGGAAGAGTGAGTGGATTTAGCAACCGTCATAGGTATGTTGGGCGCTATTGGTTTCATAGTTATGGCTATGATTCTTGGTGGCAGCTTGAGCATGTTCATCGACGTCCAATCAATATTGATCGTATTTGGTGGGACCTTATTTGTTGTCTTGTCACAGTTTACTTTAGGTCAGTTTTTCGGTGCAGGTAAAATTGCTGGCAAAGCATTCATGTTTAAAATTGAGTCGCCAGAAGAGCTCATTGAAAAAATTGTAGAAATGGCTGATGCAGCGCGTAAAGGGGGATTTCTTGCATTAGAGGAAGCAGAAATCGCTAACGAATTTATGCAAAAAGGCGTCGATATGCTGGTTGATGGTCACGATATTGAGGTGGTTAGAGAAACACTAGCAAAAGATATATCAATGACGTCAGAGCGCCACGATTTTGGGGCTTCATTCTTTAAAGGCATGGGTGATATCGCACCGGCCATGGGAATGATTGGAACCTTGATTGGCTTGGTTGCTATGCTATCAAACATGGATGATCCAAAAGCTATCGGTCCTGCTATGGCGGTAGCGCTACTTACCACGCTATATGGTGCTTTTTTCGCTAACGTTATTTGCTTGCCAATTGCTTTCAAGCTGTCTGTGCGAGCAGGGGAAGAGAAGCTAAATCAAAGTCTTGTTTTAGACGGTATAGTCGGCATAGCAGATGGTCAAAATCCGCGAGTTATTGAAGGCGTATTGAAAAATTATCTCGCGGCGAGCAAACGCGGAAGCGCAGAGGAAGAGTAATGGCCGAAGAAGAATGCCCAAAATGCCCCCCCGAGGGGCTTCCAGCTTGGATGGGGACCTTCGCAGACTTGATGTCGTTGCTTATGTGCTTTTTTGTACTTCTACTTTCATTCTCAGAAATGGATGTGCTCAAATTTAAGCAAATTGCAGGCTCAATGAAATTTGCATTCGGTGTACAAAATAAAATCGAAGTGAAAGACATTCCAAAGGGCACTAGCGTTATAGCCATGGAGTTTCGCCCGGGTAAGCCTGACCCTACGCCAATTGAGTCCATTCAGCAGCAAACCAACGAAATGACCCAGCAAATGCTAGAGTTTCAGGCAGGAAATGAAGACTCTGCCGGTGGTAGACAGAAGCAGCGTGGGGAACAACGCGGCGGACAGTCTCAACAAACGGCTACTGAGTCATCTTCGTCGGCTGAGCAGAGCACCGATCAGTCTCAAATGGCTGAGCTAATGAAAAAAGTGGCCCAACAATTAGAAAAACAAATTTTAGACGGGTCAGTAGAGATGGAGTCGCTGGGGCAGCAGCTTACTATTCGTATTCGAGAGAATGGCTCGTTTTCCGCGGGGTCAGCATTTTTACAGCCACAATTTCAGCCTGTGCTACGCAAAATTGGTTCGTTGTTAGCGGATGTGCCTGGTGAAATTGAAATTTCTGGGCACAGCGATGGTCAGCATATTGCCAATGAGCTTTATCGGTCTAACTGGGATTTGTCGTCACAACGTGCTGTAGCGGTGGCAGAAGCCATGCGGACGGCGCCGGGTTTTGATGAAAGCCGTATGTCTGTTGTCGGCAAAGCAGATACCAACCCCATCGTTGAAAATGCAACGACACCGAGCGATAGAGCCAAAAATCGCCGAGTGGAAATTAATATTAACCAAGGTAAACCAATGATATCTAAACCCATATCAGTGGTTGACGATTAAGCGTTACGCCTTTGAAAATGCGATATCCACGTAAAAGCGGTGCCATATAGCACCGCTTTTTGGTTTCAAAGTGCTTGCTGGGTATTCACCCAGCTAAGATAGTCAAACTCTAGCCAAATCCTCTCTGTACTGAGGTTTAGATATAACAAGTTGTACAGTGCTGATGGTTCTTTCTAAAAAGCCGCCTTCGCAATACTTCAGGTAATAGGTCCACATACGCATAAAGCGCTCATCGTACCCATCGCTCAGTAACTCATCCTTTGCGGAAATAAATGCATCATACCAATGGCTCAGGGTTTTGGCATAGTCGATACCAATATCGTGTAGGTCACGAATCATCATATTCGTGTACTTTTTAAGATGGGCATTTAGCTGATATTGCGAAGGCAAAAAACCACCCGGAAAAATGTATTTCTGAATGAAATCTACGCTGCTTGAGTAGCTGTCATAACGTCGGTCATCAATGGTTATTGACTGAAGTAACATAAGACCGTCGTCTTTCAAAAGAGAAGCGCATTTTGCGAAAAAGTTACCTAAATACTCTTTACCAACGGCTTCAATCATTTCAATAGAAACCAGCTTATCGTACTTACCTTCAAGTAGACGATAGTCTTTTTTCAGTAGCGTAATTTTATTTTCAAGCCCCTCACGTACAATCCAATCTTTGGCCCATGCGTGCTGTTCTTCTGAAATAGTAGTAGTAGTTACGTTGCAGCCATAATGTTTAGCAGCGTAAACGGCAAGGCCGCCCCAGCCTGTACCAATTTCTAGAAGATGGTCTGCTTCGGCCAGTTGTAGTTTGTCACAAATGGCTTTTAGTTTGTAATTCTGCGCGTCGTTCAGTGTAGCATTTGAATCGGGATAGATGGCCGAAGAGTACATCATTGTGGGGTCAAGAAAGCGGGTATAAAGCTTGTTGCCCAAATCATAGTGCGCTTCGATATTCTTCTTAGCTTGGTCTTTGGTGTTTCGACGGGCAAAATGTTGAAGCTTATTAATAGGCATGGTGACCCATTTGAACTTGTTTTCCCACTCGTCAAGTGTGGGTAAGTTTCTGGCGAAGATCCTTACTACCGCAGTCACGTCGTCACTGTCCCACAACCCATCCATAAAAGCTTCGCCAGCGCCAACGCTGCCGCCCAGCAATAATTGACGGTACGCCTGAACATCTTTAATGTTAACCGTTGCGCTCAAATCGCTATTTTCTTCGCCAAAACGTGCTATTACGTCGCCGTTTTCTTGAATAATTAAGCGACCAAATGGAAGCTGATTTAAACACTTCAAAAATAGTGTTCTACAAGTTTTATCTACAAAAGAGACCTCTGAAGTGGTCAGTAGTACAGATTCACCGAAAGACATTATTATTGTTCCTGACTCTTTTCTGGATGTGTATATAGTGGCGTTCGTTTCAGCAGTAACTTAAGCGCGTGCCAATAAATTCCGGCCACAGTTTTTATTGTCATACTGGGTATACGTTTAAGTGCGGCAGATAGATTCGCATTATCTAAAGTAAATTTAGTTAAGTTTATACCTGCGCTGAATTCTTTGTCTTCTCTGACGCAATCCATTGCTAAGGAAAGTCTAGTCGAAGGCTGGGAAATCGACCATTTATAGGTCATATCCATAGGGTTGAAAGGCGATACGTGAAATGCCTTTGGCGTATCGTCTTGGGTGTCTAGGTTTACAAGATAATGATAACGCTCATTCCAAGGTGTGTTGCTAACCTCAGCAAGCATGTGAGTATATTTACCCTCAGTATTGCGAAGGTAATAAAAATTTACTGGGCTAAAGTATAGCCCCCACGTGCGCAGCTGTCCCAGTATAAAAACGTCGCCGTTTAGCGCTCTACCATCATTTAACTCAGTCATCCTTTCCAATACGGCTTGTTTCAACGAAATTGAAGCGTCGCCTAAATAGTCTTCTCTCTTAAAGCAAACCCTCGCTTTATCAATAGCACTAAAGTGTGTCACCTGGCTAGATAAGGTTTCAAGTTCGTCGGCATCAAGCTTTAACCAAAACAGATAAATGTCGTAGTCGAACTTGTGTTGGGTAGGCTTGAAGCGTTGATGATACACCTTGCCTTTATATATTGCGCTTTCTATCACAGGGCTTCACCAAAGCGAGCGCAAACATCTAAGGCGCTAGTAACGCCGTCTTCGTGAAAACCGTTGTACCAATAAGCACCACAAAAATGTAAGTTATCTACGCCGCAAATCTCTCTTCTTCGTGACTGCGCTTCAACCATGTTGGCACTGTATTGTGGGTGAGCGTATTGGTAGCTTCGCAAAATACTATGTTCGTCGATTTCAAGCGTATTATTCAGCGTTACACAATAAGTACGTTCCGCCTCTAATCGCTGCAGAATATTCATATTGTAAGTGACAGAAGCGGGGCGGGCTTCCTCGCTTGCATCCTCTTTTAAGCTGTAGTTCCAGCTTGCCCACGCCAACTTCCTTTTAGGTAATTGGCCTGTGTCTTTGTGCATCACTACATCATTTTCCGCATAAGGAATATTGCCAAGAATTTCTTGATGAAGCACGGTTGGAGAATGAAGCATTTTTAACGCTTGGTCGCTGTGGCAGGCAAATACCACATGGTCATATATCACTACGTCGCCTGATGAGTCGGTAACTTTCCACTTATCATCGCTTTTGGCCACTGAAACAACGGCGGTAGATAGTTTGATTTTTGATTGAAATGGCGCGATCAAAGGCGGGATGTATTGGCTAGAGCCACCTTTAATTGTGTACCATTGTGGTCGGTCAGTAATATTGAGCAAGCCGTGATTATTGAAAAACTGCAAGAAGAAGGTTAATGGGAATTTTCTTGTCTGCTCTAGACTACTAGACCAAATAGCTGCGCACATAGGCAATATATAATAGCGTGCGAAATCATCGCTTAGCTTTAACTCTTTAATAATATCTTCGAGCGTCAACGTAGACGTGTCCCGTTTCTCGGCTACCATCGCTTTACACGCTTTGTTAAACGTTAATATATCTTTTACTATCCGCCAAAACTTGGGCCTTAAAATATTACTTCGCTGTGCAAATAAACTATTTAAGTTATTACCGTTGTACTCTAGGTTCGCTTTTTTACTCATCACAGAGAAGCTCATTTCTGTTGGTTGGTATTCAACGTTAAGCTGAGTAATAAGCTTGATAAAGTTAGGGTAAGTCCAGTCATTGAAAACGATAAAGCCTGTATCAATATGATGTGTCTGGCCGTTATCATCTATTTTCTTTGTCGCAGTGTGACCACCAATGTAGTCATTCGCTTCGTAAACTGTGATGTCATGCTGTCGGTTTAGAAGGTGTGCACAGGTTAACCCTGAAATACCTGTGCCTATTATGGCTATCTTATTATTCATTCTTAGTTCTCTTATTGTTTTTCTCGCATGGCCAGGGATAAACGCTTTTGAAGCAGTGCTGGTAAAATGTGCATAAAGCGCAGAATAAACCCAAAGAAGCGAGGGAAGAAAACGGTTTGCTTACTACTTTCTATTCCTTTAAGCATGGCTTCAGCGGCTTCTTCAGCGCTAATCTTCATCGGCATTTCAAAGTCATTTTTGTCGGTCAATGGAGTTTCTACGAAGCCAGGTGATACAGCTTGTACCTTCACTCCTTTATGGTGAAGATCGACTTCTAATGACTTTGTGAAATAGTGCAGGGCGGCTTTGCTAGAACCATAAGCTTGAGTGCGAGTGAAAGGTAATAGACGGGCCATACTGTCGACTATTACTAGCTTATCCCCGTCTTTTAACCGTGGAAGAAGCGCGTCAACACAATGAACCACGCCGAAGAAATTAGGTTCGAAAACGCGGCGGAACATCTCTGGCTCGAAATCCTCAAGGTCTACGTATTCACAGGTTCCAGCATTAAGTACAGCAATATCGAACTTAACATTGGCTAGTGCCTGGCGTGTATCTTCGAGATCTGAGACGTCAAATTGACGACCGCTAATGTTACTATATTTGCTCAGTTCATTCAGAGCTTCTCTGTTTCTTCCACACGCAATGACGTGATATCCATTATCGGCAGCCTTGATTGCTAATGCCTTACCTATTCCTGACGTTGCGCCAGTAATCAGAATAGTCTTCATTTCGCTAGCTTCCCTTTAATCTTTTTGATTATAAAACCTAGAATAGGTACGTGCTCGTAAACCATTTCGCCCAAATCGTAGTAATCTTTATGGTAAATGATGCGGTCGTTATTAACGCCAAGTTGGGTTGTACCATCTAGAGTAATTACTTTAGCGTTGTTTTTAAGAACCAGGGTCATCGTCCAATTTACAACGTGCGATACATCAGACTGGCTTTGTGATGAATTGTATGAACAGGTGAAGATGTTAGCGATATCGAATTGACAGCTTTGAGCTTGGGTTAATAGATTAGCAAAATAGTCTTTAACTTCATTTATTCCGCGATGCGTGGTGATAGGGTCTATAAATAAAATGTCATTAGCGTAGATGGATTCTAACTCTGCTGGAGAAATCTGACATATATCTGTGTAAATTTTACAAAAGCGCTCAATGACATCCATACAGCTTCCTTCACGTTGAAAGATTAAGAGTCGACGTACAAGTTAATTGAAATGTATCATTACGTCTTCATACAACTTTCAAAAATTGAGTTGCAAGTCTCTGATCTAAAATCTGTTAATGTTTTTATCTAAATCATAATTTACATTAAACGGTGTTCTTAAGATCATGTTTAACAATTTATCCGTGAAAAATTTTCCCATTAGATCCTATTTGTACTCAGTTGCGTAACTATTTTCGTGTTTTCGGAAGTGTTGAGTATGAGTGTAGAACGTTTTCCCTTATTTCCTTTATCTGCGCACCTATTGCCTGAGGGCAGGATGGCGTTGCGTATTTTTGAGCCTAGGTATGTGCGCATGGTTAAGCAGGCATGTGCCGAAAATAAAGGCTTTGTGATGTGTATGCTAAATGCGAATGGCGACAAAGATTCAAATGAACATATCCATAAAATAGGGACATACGCACAGGTTGTCGACTTTGACATGCTCGACGATGGGTTGCTTGGCATAAAGGTTGCTGGTTCTAGTTTAGTTGAGGTAAGTAGCATTGAAGTTGAAAACGATGGTCTTCGCACTGGAAGCTGTAAGGTTTTAGAGCCTTGGAAATGCGATTTGGCCCCTCAACAAATAGCGCCTATGGACGAGCGGCTTAAAGAAATATTTGGAAATTACGAAGAATTGGCATCGCTATACGAATCACCAAAATTTGACTGCCCCAACTGGGTATTAAATCGGTGGTTAGAATTACTGCCAGTCGATGGCTCGCAAAAGCAGCACTTTTTAGCGCAAAGAGAATGTACTAGCTTGGTAAATTACCTCTCTGCACTAATCGTTTAATATTGAGAGTTAAAATTGACATTACAAATTCGTAATCCGACATTTGCGATTTTCGCAAACGCTTTAAGTCATAACGTCGTAGAATAATACAACCAAAACGGAAAAGCGGACGAATCTTATGTTAGTTGGAATTCCTCTGGAACAAAGTAACAGCACAATCAAACCTAAAGAATGTGCAACTGAAATGTCTGATTACCTTGTCGCGGTTGCTGAGGTCAGATGCAAACGCTCATTTGCTCGAGTATTTAATTACTTCGCGCCTCGCTTACGCTCTTACGCTTTAAAACAAATGGGTAACGAAGCGTTAGCAATGGAGCTGGTGCAAGACACAATGTCGAATGTTTGGCAAAAAGCGCACTTGTTCAATTCTGAGAAAGGTTCGCCTTCGACATGGATTTTTACTATTGCACGGAATATACGTTTCGATATGCTACGTAAACTGCAAAACCGAAAAGAAGATGTATGCTCAGACGATTTATGGCCAGTTCTTTGCGAA
Source organism: Alteromonas sp. ALT199 (assembly GCF_018619335.1). Lineage (GTDB taxonomy): Bacteria > Pseudomonadota > Gammaproteobacteria > Enterobacterales > Alteromonadaceae > Alteromonas. Next base: position 79,001 of record NZ_JAHHDX010000159.1, read on the forward strand.
CAAACAGCAGATGCAAACGAAACACCGCTCGACGAGCAGATTACGTTAGAGCAGATCGGATATATGTTTGAATCATTGCCTATAAAGCAAAAAGCGGTAGTTGAGGCCATTTATATTGATGGTAAATCACAGCAAGAAGTAGCCGATGAGCTTTCTATTCCATTAGGTACAGTGAAGTCGCGGACCCGCTTGGCGCTCCAACGATTAAAGGTCATGTTAAACGATAATGATTAAGTTTCATCCAAGTGCCCAACAACTCGAAGATTTCGTTGAGGGCACGCTGACTCCAGCTATTTCTTTGATGGTATCCGCGCACTGTGATATGTGTGAGAGGTGTCAGCGACTTGTGGAGATTGAAACTGAGCGTTTGGCTGCACAAATGGTTCCGACAGCCAATGAAAGCCTCGTCGATAAGGCTGATGCCACACTTCAATTTGGCGATATGCTGTCTCAAATAACCCAACTTCCCTCATCACAAGTGGACGAACTTAAAAAAGACCATCCTCCTGAATATCGAGAAACGATAAATAAGTCGAATCTTCGTAGCGAACACAAGGGTTTAAGTACGATTGAATTAGATGGTCGGGAATTCACATTACCTCGTACGCTGCATCGCTATATAGATAAAACAGGGAACTGGTCTAGTTTGGTCGGAAAACTTTGGCAGGCGCCTGTAGATTTAGGTAATCAAGGTGTGGCCAACTTTATTTTTATGGGAAGTGGTGGAAGCGTACCTGAGCACACGCACCGCGGAACAGAATACACATTAGTTATCGATGGGGAGTTCAGTGACGGACTTAGCCACTACGATACTGGCGACTTTATTTTTATGGATGGCGAAAAAACACATACTCCTAAGGCTGAAGGAAAAGAAGGATGCTTGGTTTTCAGCATTGTCGATCAACCATTACACTTCACTTCTGGTCTAGCTAGACTACTGAACCCCTTTAGTCATTTGTTTTTCCGCTAGCTTTCCCTTTGTATCGGTTACGCAAAGACCGTTTTAAAAAATGTTCGCCCATAATCACAAAAAAACGCACCTAAGTGCGTTTTTCTTTTTAGCTACACATGGCCTGTGATTACCCCAATAATAATTGCGGCAATTAGCTAATGAACTCACTGTCTGGATAGTTAAGCTTAAGCGTTTTCATTGCATTGTCACGTAGCTCTGCTAAGCCAAGTTGTTCGTAACTTGAAACCATGATTTCCAGTGCTTGTTGTACTTGAGTACTATTTGGGAAATGTTCAATCACGTAGCGACCGCGATTTGCCGCAGCTACATAAGCTTCACGTCTCATATAAAAGCGCGCGATAGCAATTTCATAACGCGCCAGGCGGTCTTTAATATGAACCATACGCTGCTTCGCGTCAGCTGCGTATTTACTGTCAGGGTACTGTTGAATTAGCCTGCGAAAATCTTCAAATGCCGCTCGGGATTTTGATGGGTCTCTGTCCGTACGGTCAATATTCATTAATTCTTGAAACAAATTGCTATCAGATTCCATGTTAGTCAATCCACGCATGTAATAAGCGTAGTCAACATCTGAATGGTTAGGGTTCAGACGGATAAATCTGTCGATGGTGGCTAGGGTTTCTTCGTTCTTACCTGACTTGTAGTAGCTATAGATAAGGTCTAGCTGTACCTGATGCGATAAAGGACCAAACGGGTAGCGTGAATCTAACGCACCCAATGTTTGTGCTGCAGCACTGAAGTTCCCCACTTCCATGCTCTGCTTTGCCCTGTCATACAGTTGTTGTGCGCCCATGTTAGCTAAAACGGCTTTTTCTTCTTTGTCAGAAGAGCTACATCCTGCGACAGATACCATAGCTCCCAATAAAACGGGAGCCAGTAGACGAAATGATTTCATAATAATTCTATTTTCCTGCTAAACAGTTTAATACTTCGCTGTCTAAGCTCATGTGTTAAACAACAACACTTTATATTGCATTCTAACTTACTAACGATGAGAAAAACCATACAAAAACGTAAACAAGGCAGTGTACAGCGTGAATACTTGTTATAATACCCTTTTTTAGACGTAATCAATGGTGTTATGACACAGTCGCCGAACACAATACAATTAGAAGCTTCAACGGAAGCTGCGCATTTTGGTTTACGGTTAGATCAGGTTTTAGCTGATTTGTTCCCGGAATATTCTCGTTCTAAGTTAAAAACTTGGATTCAAGACGGTAATGTTGCTGTAAACGGTGAGGTAATCACCGTTCCACGACACAAAATGCAAATGGAAGAACTCATTACTGTACAAGCCGAAATGGATGTGCAGGTAACAAGTGTGGCGCAAGACATTGCGCTAGATATTGTCTACGAAGATGAGCACATCTTGGTCATAAATAAACCTGCTGATTTGGTTGTGCACCCAGGTGCGGGAAACCCAAGCGGTACCGTGCTAAATGCTTTGTTGAATCACTACCCAGAGATTGACAAGGTACCACGTGCGGGCATTGTTCACCGTCTTGATAAGGACACCACGGGTTTAATGGTCGTGGCAAAAACAATACCTGCGCAAACGCACCTTGTTGATCAACTACAGCGCCGCGAAATGAGCCGCGAATATGAAGCCATTGCTCTAGGTACAATGGTTGCTGGCGGAATTGTAGATGAACCTATTGGAAGGCATGCTACAAAGCGCACACATATGGCAGTTCGTGAAATGGGTAAACCCGCAGTGACCCATTATCGAGTTATCGAAAAATTTCGTGCATATACTCACTTGCGCTTGAAACTTGAAACCGGTCGTACGCACCAAATCCGCGTGCACATGGCTCATTTAAAGCATCCGTTATTGGGCGATCAGGTTTATGGTGGGCGTCCGCGTTTACCTAAAGGTGCGTCAGAGGAATTTATCGCTGCGCTTCGCGGGTTCCAACGCCAGGCATTACACGCGGCTCAGCTATCGCTATTTCACCCTGAGACCGAAGAGTGGATGACCTGGAAAGCGCCTCTACCTCAGGACATGCAAGACATGCTCAGAGCGGTAAGGAAAGACACTACAGACAATCCGCAAGATATGCTTTAAGCAGAAAGTTGAGCTTATGACATTGATAGCTGCAAACTCATCTATTTCATCAACGCTGGATTTGATTACGCCAGTGTGGTCTTGTCCGTCTAACATTGTCGCTTATACAACGACAAGAATAGGGGGAACAAGCGTAGGTGATTTTGCAGGTTTAAACGTTGGTGCCCATGTTGGTGACGACTTGATGCTAGTAAAAGCCAATAGAAGCCTGATCCCACACAGTCAAAAAATTACGTGGTTAGAGCAAGTTCATAGCAACCGCGTAGTGTCACTGCCAAGTGCAGATACAAGCGCTGATGCGGCTTATTCATCTTCTAAATCACACTTTTGTGCGGTGATGACCGCAGACTGTGTACCTATTTTATTGTGTGACGAAAGCGGCCAAGAAGTTGCCGCAGTGCATGCGGGATGGAAAGGCCTTGAAAGCAACATTATCAAAAACGCTGTTGCATGTTTTAACAGTGATGCGAATAAGCTTATTGCATGGATAGGGCCCGCAATTAGCGGTCCCTGTTATGAAGTCGACGCTCAATTGGCGAGTAAATTTCGTCACATAAAGGGCGCCATCGTTAATAGCAGTGTTGAAGGTAAGTACCTGTTAGATTTGCCGTTAGTAGCACAATTACAATTACAGCAAGTCGGTGTTGAAAATATTACTTTAAGTAATTTGTGTACTTACACCGGCGATAAGCTTTTTTACTCGCATCGACGAGCAACCCATCAGAATAAACGCACGACAGGGCGTATAGTAAGCGTTATCGGCATTCTGTGAACTTTTCCGCCAATGTGGTATGCCACCCTAATTGTTTGCGCTAAATCAAACTCTCGTCACTATTTCTTATCTTTTTGGCTAACTTTTCAATCTCATACTTGAATCGCAATTGAGAAGCCTACATAACTAGAACATAAAGAATTCCATTGCGCATAGGTCATTACCCACTCAGCGAGAGTTAAAATGTTCGTAATCGCGGCGTGTTACCGCAGGTATAGTGGTTCTACATCAAGGTGATACAACAAAGAGTACGAACATTTTAAACTCGCCAGCGCCTTCTGAGTGGGCAGTTATCTAAGCGGATTGGTATAGTTGTTCATTTATTAGGTTGAGATTATGAGACTAGATAGATTTACCAGCAAATTTCAGCTCGCGATATCCGATGCTCAATCACTCGCATTGGGGCGAGATCATCAATATATTGAACCTGTCCATTTAATGACTGCCATGCTAAATCAGCAGGGTGGTTCAGTACGGCCTTTACTTGACCAAGCAAATATCAATGTTAATGCGCTTCGTTCTGCGTTGAGTCAGGCTATTGAGCGCCTTCCGCGTATCGAAGGCATCGGAGGCGATGTTCAGTTAAGTAAAGACAGCGGCATTCTACTTAATCTTTGCGACAAGATAGCCCAGCAGCGCAAAGACGAATATATTACCTCGGAAATCTTTGTGTTAGCAGCCCTTGAAGATAAAGGGCGATTGGGTGAAATTCTTAAAAGCCTGAGTATCACTAAAGAAACCATTGAGGGCGCTATTGATGATATGCGTGGTGGACAGAAAGTGACGGACCCTAACGCGGAAGACGTGCGCCAGGCCCTTGAAAAGTTTACTACGGATTTAACCGAGCGAGCGGAACAAGGCAAACTTGACCCAGTTATCGGAAGAGACGATGAGATTCGTCGTACCGTTCAAGTTTTGCAGCGCAGAACTAAAAATAACCCTGTGCTTATTGGTGAGCCAGGTGTGGGCAAAACGGCTATTGTCGAAGGTTTGGCCCAACGCATCATTAACGGTGAAGTACCAGAAGGACTAAAAAATAAACGTGTCCTCGCCCTAGATATGGGCGCGTTAGTGGCTGGCGCTAAATACCGCGGCGAATTTGAGGAGCGCTTAAAAGCGGTGCTCAACGAATTAGCTAAAGAAGAAGGTCGCGTGATTTTATTCGTTGACGAACTGCATACTATGGTAGGTGCTGGGAAGGGCGATGGCGCGATGGACGCAGGGAATATGCTAAAACCTGCCCTGGCGCGCGGAGAGCTCCACTGTGTAGGTGCTACGACGTTAGACGAATATCGTCAGTATATTGAAAAAGACGCTGCGCTTGAACGTCGTTTCCAAAAAGTATTGGTAGAAGAGCCAAGCGTTGAAGATACCATTGCCATTCTTCGAGGCTTAAAAGAACGTTATGAACTTCATCACTCGGTCGATATCACAGACCCAGCTATTGTTGCGGCTGCAAGTTTGTCACATCGCTATATTAGTGACCGCCAGCTTCCAGATAAAGCTATCGATCTTATTGATGAAGCAGCGTCTAGCATTCGTCTGCAAATTGACTCTAAGCCGGAAGACATGGACCGATTGGAGCGGCGAATCATCCAACTTAAGTTAGAAGAACAAGCGCTCGCTAAAGAAACTGATGATGCCAGTCACAAGCGCCTCGAAATGATTGAACTTGAGCGAGAGCAAGCTGAGACTAAATACGCTGAGCTTGAAAAAGTGTGGTTGGACGAAAAAGACGCCATGCAGGGCACCCAGACCATTAAAGGGGAGCTTGAACAAGCAAAGCTTGATTTGGAAATTGCACGACGTGCATCTGATTTAAACCGCATGTCAGAGCTTCAGTATGGCCGTATTCCCGAGTTAGAAGCTAAACTAGAGCAAGCCGCTGAAAATGAAACCCGCGAGACCACGCTACTTAAAAACAAAGTTACTGACGTTGAAATTGCTGATGTACTTTCACGGTGGACAGGTATTCCTGTAGCTAGAATGCTAGAAGGCGAGCGTGAGAAGCTGCTACGTATGGAAGATGTACTGCACAAACGAGTTATTGGACAAGAAGAAGCGGTTGAAGCGGTATCAAATGCCATTCGCCGTTCGCGTGCAGGACTTGCCGACCCGAACCGTCCTATTGGCTCATTCCTATTTTTAGGGCCAACTGGCGTTGGTAAGACTGAGTTGTGTAAAGCGCTGGCCGGCTTCATGTTCGATACTGAAGATGCCATGGTGCGTATCGACATGTCAGAGTTTATGGAGAAACACTCGGTAGCTCGCTTAGTAGGTGCTCCTCCCGGCTACGTTGGTTATGAGGAAGGTGGTTATTTAACAGAAGCGGTGCGCCGTAAGCCTTATTCAGTAATTTTGTTAGACGAAGTTGAGAAGGCTCACCCTGATGTATTTAATATTCTGCTTCAGGTCTTAGATGATGGACGGCTAACTGATGGACAAGGGCGTACCGTAGATTTCAAAAATACGGTTGTGATCATGACGTCTAACTTAGGTTCAGATATCATTCAAGATAAGCACAATGAAAGTCAGTACGACGATATGAAAGCGTCGGTGATGAGTGTGGTAGGGCAGCATTTCAGGCCTGAATTTATAAACCGCGTTGACGACATTGTGGTATTTCACCCGTTGGGTAAAGAGCAAATTAAGTCCATTGCTAAAATTCAGCTTGCTTCGCTTAGAGCAAGGTTAGCCGAAAAAGGGTATAAACTTACTTTGTCTGCCGCTGCTATGGATAAATTAGCGGACGCTGGATTCGATCCAGTATTTGGCGCTAGGCCGCTGAAGCGAGCAATACAGGTACAGGTGGAAAATCCACTCGCGCACCAATTACTTGCTGGTGAGTTGATACCTGAATCAACCATTCGAATTGACGCCGACGAAAACGGCTTATTTGTGGTAAGCGGTTAACCAAACAGCCAATTCAACTACACCAAAGGCACTGGAGACAGTGCCTTTTTTATTGCCTTGTTAGTGCTTTCTCTATTAGTTTACTTACTAAAGTGAATTTAGCGCGATTGTCAGGAGTTATACATGGAAACAGCCCCAATTATTAACGCATTTAAACGCGTACTAGGGGAAAGCAACCTAGCCGTTGGAACGCGCCAAACTGAGCACTATCGCAAAGGATGGCGGTCAGGCGAAGGCGAAGCATTGGCTGTACTTTTTCCACATACGCTAATGCAATATTGGGAAGTGCTAAAGGTATGCGTTGAATTTAATTGCATTATTATTATGCAAGCTGCGAAAACAGGTTTGACCGAAGGCTCTACGCCAAGCGGAGATGATTACGATAGACCTGTGGTGGTTATTAACACACTAGCAATGGACGATATCGTTCTAATAAACGATGGTAAACAGGTGTTGAGTTTTCCGGGCGCAACATTGTTTAAGCTTGAAAAAATGTTGCAGCCCCTTGGGCGTGCGCCTCATTCTGTAATTGGGTCGTCTTGCTTGGGGGCGTCTATTGTTGGTGGTGTTGCTAATAACTCAGGTGGTGCGCTTGTTAAAAGGGGCCCAGCCTATACGGAGTTATCGGTATTCGCTCAAATAGACAAAAACGGCGAACTAAAGCTAGTCAATCGTTTAGGAGTAGACTTGGGCGAGACTCCGGAAGAAATTATTGAGAACCTTTCTTCAGGCAATTTTTCAAAATCTTTACCTGATACTGGTAAGAAAGCATCAGCTAGTGATTATGAATCCATCGTTCGCGATGTGAACGCTGATACGCCTAGTCGCTTCAATGCCGACCCATCAAGACTATATGAAGCCAGTGGTTGCGCCGGTAAAGTTGCCGTTTTTGCCGTACGCTTAGACACATTTGAAGTGCCTAAAAAAGAACAAACGTTTTATATCGGTACTAATGATGCTGCTGTACTTACCCGTATCCGCCGAGATATTTTGTCGACCTTTAAATACCTTCCTGAAGTAGGTGAATACCTGCATAGAGAAATGTTTGATATTGCAGATGTGTATGGTAAAGATACGATATTAAGTATTGAACGTTTAGGCACTGACTCACTACCTAAAATGTTTGCACTTAAAGGGCGGGTGGATGCTGTGCTCAACAAACTGCCTTTTATGCCTGGTTACGTAAGCGACAGAGTTATGCAGTTTGGGAGTAAGTTTTTTTCTGATCAAATTCCTTCAAGTTTAAGAGTCTACCGCGACAAATACGAGCACCATCTTATTCTTAAGATGAGCGATGGCGGTATTGAAGAGGCAAAGACACTTTTAGCCAAACTGTTTACAGACGAGAAGCTAGATGGTGACTACATTACTTGTAATGAAGAGGAAGCGTCTAAAGCCTTTTTACTGCGCTTCGCAGCAGCAGGTGCCGCGGTGCGTTATCAAATGATGCATCACAAACAAGTAGGGGAGATTCTTGCGTTAGATATCGCTTTACGACGTAATGACGAGTTTTGGGTGGAAAAGCTTCCTGAGCACATAGGCAAGCATGTAGAAAAGCCACTTTATTACGGGCATTTCTTCTGCCATGTTTTCCATCAAGATTACATTCTAAAAAAGGGCAGCGACGCCAAAAAAGTAAAAGCAGACATGTTAGCCCTTCTAGATAGCCGTGGTGCTAAGTACCCTGCAGAACATAATGTTGGGCATTTGTATGAAGCAGAGAGCACTCTACAGCAGTTTTACAAAGAGCTAGACCCTACCAATACCTTCAATCCAGGTATTGGTAAGATGGAAAAGCACAAACGTAATTGTTCGTGCTGTCTTTAGCAAAAGTATCATAATGAGAGCTCTAAAGGCTCTCTAACAATGCTTTAGCTTGGGGCCGCTTAAAGAAAGGACGCTCAACGTTAGCTGCGAACTCCAGTTCTTTCTTCGCTTCCTCAATTCTATTTAGCTTTGCAAGCGTGTAGCCAAGGTGGTAGCGAATGTTGGGATCGTTAGCATCCCTAGCGAACGCGTCTCTAAGCATTTTGAGACTACCCTCATAATCTCCCTGCAGAGCTTTAATATGCCCGAAGGTGTCTAGTATTTTCGACGAGTTAGGCTGCAGCTCGTAAGCTTGACGCGCATAATTTTTCGCGGAAACCAAAGACTTTTCGATATGCATGATAGCTAAACGGTTAAAGGCTTCGGCAGGATTCAGTAAGTTTGGTTCTTCAATAAGCTCTTTGTAAAGCGCTGTAGACTCGTCAAACTCTTGAATAAAGAATAAATATTGTGCTAGCAGGTTTTTTGCCAGAAGATTGTTGTCATTTTCATCCACCAGTTTGCGCGCAGTATTCAAAAATACATCAACAAATTCTTCGTTTAATGCGTAGTTGTAAATAGCGATAAATGCCTGCGCAAAAGTGGCGTCGATTTCTAGTGCTTTTTCAAATGCTTTGATAGCACTTTTATCGCTCCCTTTATTTGCTGCTAACCTGCCTTTTAAAAAGTAATAAACAGGGCTTTGTTGCTGCTCACGGGGAACAGTTGTTAATAGTGACTGAGCCTTATCGTTTTTCTGCAAGTCTAACAATAGGCTTGTATAGCGCAAAGTAACAAACGTGCTTGTATTGGCGATTTCATGAGCACGGGCCATAGCGTTCAACGCGCCATCATTATTACCAAGGTTTCCAGCTTGGTCGGCATATGCAATTAATTTACCGGCATCGTCATTGATAAAGCTCCTTACTATGCTTAGCGTTTTTTCCGCATCGGCACGCTGATTATTTGATAGCTGAAGCGCGGCTTTACGAAGGAGATAGTCAGCATTGTCGAAGTCATCTTTAATAAGCAGATCTAAATGATATAGTGCGTTCTTAATGTCCCCCTGTTGCTGGTATAAAGATGAAATGCGCTCTCTAGCACCAATATTTGAAGGGGTGAGCGTTAATATATCAAGGTAAATTTGCTTTGCGTCTTCTACGTTGCCCGCTTTGGTTAAATTAAACGCCTTTAGCATCAGTGTTTCGTTATGCTGAGGCGATAGAGCGAGCAACTCTTCTACTAGCTGATTGGATTTATCTACATTCCCTAAACGACTTTCTGTGGCTGCTAAATTGAATTTTGCAGGAAAGAGGGTAGGGTTCTGCGCTAGCGCCTTTTCAATATTGGTTTTAGCTTCTTCTAACTGACCCTGTCTAATCAAAATACCTGCTTTTAGGTTGTACACTTCAGCTTCGTCAGGAAAAAGCTCACTCAGTAAATTTGCGCCCTTCAAAGCACTATCAAACTGCTGCGCTTGTAAGTTCATTAGTGAATAAGTGAAAAGAAAACCTGCATTATCTTTGTAGGTAGGCAAATTCTTTTCGAGAATCGATAGCGCTTCGTCCTGCTTTCCTCTTGCAGCCATCAATTTAATTTTGAAAAGCTGAAGCTTGTTTTCGTTAGGGTATTTGTATTCAAGATTTTGCAATAGGCGTTCAGCCTTAAACGCTTTATTTTGGCGAATAAACAAATCACCTAGAAGAAGTGCAGAGTCGGGGTCTTCCATTAACGCATCTTGATGACGTTCAAGCAGCGCTAGGGCCTGTTTATCTTGTTGAGTCGCCATATAAACTTGACTCAGCATTAAAACTGCCTGTAAGTCATTAGGCTCCTGCTGCAAATAGGCATTAAAGTCTTTTGCTGCTGTCTCCATGTTGTTGTTAAAGAAGTTAGTTAAACCGCTTATATATAACAACATGGGTTGAGAAGTTATTAGTTCAGGGTCAAGCTGCGCCATGAAGTCGTTAAGCTCTTTTAGCTTCTCGTTATCAATCGCTTGTTGGTTGTCTCTACTTTGCAGCCAGCTGTTGAGTAATATGGCGAGGGGATCGTTAGGCGTGTCTTCAATGATCTCATCAACGAATAGCTTTGCTGTATCGTAGTCTTTCGCTTCTAAATACAAATCTACAAGATTACGCAGTGCAATAGGGTCGTCGCGGTTAAACGTTAGGGCTTTTTGTAAATGTGCGGTTGCAGCGTCGGTATCACCTTTACGGTATGCAAGTTGCCCTTTCAATCGCCAGGTTATTGCGTTCTCTGGTTCTAAAGACATAGCTTTATCAATAAGAGAGGTCGCTTTAGGTAAATCTTCGTTTTGAAGGGCGATGGAAGCTAACCCATTTATAGCAGGTACGAAGTTGGGCGTACGGGAAATGATGGTGTTGTAGTCACGTGAGGCGCATTGCTCATCTTCCAATCTAATGCATGCTGTAGCTCGAATTAATAACCATTCACGGTCAGCATCACCTGATAGCTTAGTTAAATCAGAGAAGTCTACAATCTCTTGATATTTATTTAGGAATAGCCATGTGTTACCTAGCGGCTCTGCCAGAAGGTTGATATCGGCACCCATTTCCAATGCTTCTACAAACTCCATCTCGGCCGCAGTAAGGTAGCCATTAATAAGTAGTATCTCGCCCATTAGTATTTTAGCGGCTAGGTTTTCAGGGTCTTTTTGTAAGCTGTTTTTAAGGTGAATATAGGCTTCATCGTACTCGTTTTCGTTAAACGCAGTAAGCGCCTTTTCGTAGTCTTCTGACGTAGTAGCTAAGCTACTAAACGCGATAAATGATGAGGCAACTGCAGAGACAATAGCGCGTTGTATAAAACGCTTTTTATTATTAAAAAAATCCATATAAACCTTCGATATTCAGCCTAGTCACTGGCTTAAAAATAGCATAAAAAAAGGTGGCTTAAGCCACCTTGTAACGATACGTGTTTTTTAAACGTTTTTAAACAATTAAACGCGACGCTTACGTCTATATAGAACAAGACCTAAACCTAAGCTCATTAGTGCTAGAGCTCCTGGTTCGCTTACCTCATTGATCGACTCTTCTTTTGCTTGAGAAATGCCAAAAGATGCTAGTTTGAACCCTGAACCAGATATGTCATCTATCGAGCTGTTAGGGTCAAAAAATGTGTTATATGCCCCCACAAGCCAATATTTAGCTTCAGTCAGTGTTGGGTAAGTTACTTCATATTTGTTAAGCCCGGTGGGGTTTGTCGAAATGTTCTTATGGGTAATTGATGTTATTGCATTTGAGGAAGCGATATCTTCCCAAGTAGTAACCGTACTGTCAGCATTTTTGAAAATGTTAATGTTATCGAAACCTACTACTGTCAACTGGTTTTCGTTACTGGCGCCAGTAAGGTAATTAAATTTGGTATTTGTAAGAGCAACCTTTTCACTAAATGAAAAAAGTACCATATCAAAATCATACTTCCAGTCCGCTTTACTGTTATCAATAGTATGCGAATCAAAAAGCTGCCCTCCATGGTCTCGATTACGCATAGACAATCCATAAGTTGCCGAATAGTCAAGACCATTTTGTCGCACTACGCGATCATCGCCATCATAATCAGAATGCTCGGTATCTGCCCATGTCGTGTAAGAGACGTATATATCTGAGCCGTCGATTTTTATTGAATTAGTTGTAGGTTCGAACCCTTTACTAACATTTTGAGTGATCATGTCGTACGTATACTGTTTGATCATTGAATCACTCGCGTAAGCGACTGATGTACTGATAAGTAGCAACGACGAAAAGGATACGTTTAATAACTTGTTCATAAGTATTGGCCTTACAACTTAATTTCTACAAAGAGGCAATACCTATTGAATGCTAGAACTGTGCCAAATTTTATAATGCTGATTTTTAAGTTATTTTTATGTTTTTTTGTGGATTCTAGAGTGATGAGTAAAAAAAGCTGACAGGTCCTACCACCTGTCATTGATCTAAAGTCTAATTTTGTTAAACAAGTTTCTTGCGGCGCCACATAACGATGAGCGAACAAGCCATTAGAAGACCAATGGCTCCTGGTTCTGACACTTCAGTTGTATCTGATGTGCCTGTCGTTTCGGTAATCGAGAAACCAACATTAGCAAGTTTGAAAGCGTCGTTACCAATGTATCCACCAATATTGCCAAATACTGTGTTGTATGCACCCACGAGCCAATATTGCGCTGATTCAGTAAACGCAAAATCTGCACGGTGTTCTACGTAGTCACAGTTCTCGATATCGTAAGATGCTGAAGTAAGAGCATCTGCAACAATATCACTCCATGTATTTACACCAGAGGTTAAAGTGGAAGTGTCATTTAAGGCAGCTACTGAAACTTGACTATCATTACTGCTATAAAGCCATGAAAAACTAGCGCCAGTTAGCGTTACTGCAGAGTCAAATGAAAGCAGTACAAAGTCATAATCACGCTCAACATTGGTCACCCCACTTTTGTAAGCAGCATTACTACCTTCATAATAGTAGTTGAGGTTGTCGATAGCATGGTCGGCACTACCATTATAATAAGCTTCGTCATTATTAGTAATTCCATAAGCCCAGGTATTTGAGATTTTTTGTAGGTTAGCGGCAACCACTGTTTCGCCACTTACATTATTCGTATCTGAAAATGCAGACAGAGAAACGTTTACGCCATTAATTTCAACGGTTGAATTAGCTGGGTCGACACTATTGTAAACACCGTCGTCAACCAAGTCATAAGTGTTTTCGCCTAACGGTGAATTACATTGTTTGCTCTGTCCACTATTACTACTCGATGAGCCACAATAAGAGTAATCATGCTTTTTATAATAGGTGGCAAATGCTGAATTGGCGCTCAGCGTTGATATTGACGCTATCGAAAGTAACAGCGCAATTTTGAAAGAAAGGGTTTTGTGTAGTAATCGCATAATTGCTTTCCTATATAAGAAGCGCAACGCGCTTCAAGTACAAACCTTACAAGCGTTACACTATTTATATGCAAACACTTTTTTCGGGTAGTACTTAATTTCAACATGGACGTGTATGATATATGAACGGTGAGCTGTTTAAGGTATGTGGCCGTATACCTAGTTATTAGCGATTGTCGAGGCGAATTATGAAACTGACTTTAAGTTATCAATCTCTGAGGTTCGTCCTACTCTGATAAGATGGACACATCTAAATGTATTACACAGCTTTTTAAATGTGATATCGCTGAAATAAATATATGGAAGTTGGCTTAATTTTTACTTTGCTATGCCTACCTG
>NZ_JAHHDX010000059.1 GCF_018619335.1 Alteromonas sp. ALT199
TCTGGGTATAATTTAGATTTATCAAATTTAGAAAATATCATAATTTTAAGTTTGTTCGTTGTCTAGCTACTATGTATCCATGTTCACTTAAGCGCTATTTTCGATTAGTTATCTTGTTGAAGTTTTTTTGGGGGGGTAAAGGCGAAAACGCTATCTAACCAAACACAGAAATAGACACCGAATTAGCCGCTTAAGCCATTTTGACAACTTGCACTACCAAGGAGTAAGTGATGACTGAAGCAGTAAAAACACCGTATCCGCGTACGTTTTCTCATATTGGAATTTCTGTACCCGATTTAGAAGGCGCCGTGAAGTTTTACACCGAAGTACTCGGCTGGTATTTAATCATGAAGCCGACCGAAATTGTTGAAGACGATTCGGCCATTGGTGAAATGTGTACCGATGTATTTGGTGCAGGATGGGGTAAATTCCGTATTGCTCACCTTTCAACAGGTGACCGCGTAGGCGTGGAAATCTTCGAGTTCAGCAACCAAGAGAACCCTGAGAATAACTTCGAGTACTGGAAAACCGGTATCTTCCACTTCTGTGTTCAAGACCCAGACGTAGAAGGCTTGGCAGAGAAGATTGTTGCCGCTGGCGGTAAAAAACGTATGAAGGCGCCGCGCTACTACTATCCGGGTGAGAAGCCATATCGCATGATTTATATGGAAGACCCGTTTGGTAACATTCTTGAAATTTATAGCCACAGCTATGAGTTGCACTATGCAAGCGGCGCTTACGAGTAAGCGTTAGTTAATATCGCTTTTTAGGCATTGCGTTAAGCAAGTGCATAGCAAGCTTTAAATAAGCGAAAGGCGAGGGCGAAACAAGCAAAATCTTGTTTAACGCACCTCGCCTTTTTTGTTCTTTACTTGCTGATAAAACGCGAGATTTTATCCAAATTGACCGGATACATAAGGGTTGGATGCCTTTTCTGTGGCTACCGTTGTAGTGTGGCCATGTCCAGGATAAATCGTCATATCATCAGGTAGCACCATAATTTTTTGCTTAATAGAGTCGATAAGCTGCTGATGATTGCCCTGTGGAAAGTCGGTTCTGCCAATTGAGCCGGCAAATATCACATCGCCGACAATAACCCGATTGCTCGTACGCTCTACCAACACTACGTGCCCAGGAGTATGGCCGGGGCAATGTAATACTTCTAAGGTTAAATTGCCCACTGAAATGGTGTCATTGTCATTCAACCACTCATTAGGAGTAAAAGGCTGCGCGGGTGGAAAGCCAAACATCTGGCTTTGCTGCATGAGGGCATCTAGCCAGAATTTATCACCGATATGCGGACCAATAATGGGCACACCATAGTGCTCGGCAATGGCGACTGTGCCGCCAACATGGTCGAGGTGACCGTGAGTCAGTATGATTTTTTCTATACTCACGCCCTTACTTGACGCTGCATCAATAAGCTTTTCAATATCGCCGCCTGGGTCGACAAACGCACCTTTGTTAGTAGCTGGGTCCCAAATTAGCGAGCAGTTTTGGGCAAAGGGCGTAACCGGTATAACTTGAATTTCCACTGTTTAACCTTTTGATTTTTTGTTGCTTAGGGCTAAATGAAAAAGCGCAAAGTAGAGCAGTGCGCCAACAGCTAATTCACCTAATAAAAATAGCCATGCGTTCGTTGACGATTGTGCAATAGACCATGCGCAAACCACTAATGCAGCAAAGGGTATCAAACGTTTAAACGGGTTTATAGCGTTAGCGGACGAGCTTGTAGTAAGGTCAGAGTTTCGGCCATGTTCATTAAATAGCAACGAGCTTTGCGAAGAGCCCACCTGTGAAGAACTTCCATGAGAAAAAGCCTTTTGCGCTTTTATTAACACCACTACACACATTGCATATACTGCTAGCCGCGCCAGCACGCTTGAAATCGCCAGCCATACAAAACTGCCGGTAAGTGCCATCGCGCCGGCGAATAATCCAAGTACCAGTATGGATGAAGAGGGCGTAGCAAACTTGCTATGAACCTTACCTAGTATCTCGCCAAGCTTTCCGGGAATAAGAGACTGTCGTGCCATAGAAAACGTAAGCCGAGAGGTAGATATCACGTTCGCCAATAAGTTCCCGGCTACCGATACCACGGCGGTTAACGTCATTACAAGCGCTCCAGTTTCTCCAAATATCTTATTGGCAAGGGCAATAAGCGGTGCGCTATCCGGCTTAGCAGGCCCTACGGTGTGCCAGTAAAGCCACTGCACACAAAAGTAAAATATGGCGATACCTGAAACCGTAAGCATCAACGCCCGAGGAATAGTCTTTTTCGGTGAATTAGTCTCACCGCTCGTCACCACTACCGTCTCAAAACCAATAAAAGCGTAAAGCGTAAGTAAGGCACCCGCAGATATGGTGTCGAAGGCAGGGATGGTGGTAGCGGAAGAGACGGTAGAAAAGTCTACTTGCCAATAACCTATAACAATAAGCGCCACAAATGGCACGAGTTTTAGCACGGAAATAGTATCAAGCGAACGCATAGCGGCTTTAAGACCAACAATATTTACTACAATTAATGCTGTTGTCAGCCCTATGATCGCAAATGATTTGCCTGCGCCTGTATTAAGCTCTGGCCACATATAGCCAGCATAAAGTAACAGAACGTGCATATTAGCGGCAATTGCCGTAGCTCTAGCCAAGTAATACACAAACCCCGTCTGAAACGCGGCTGCATTGCCAAAGCCTTTTTGGGCATAAATTACTGGCCCGCCAGTCTCTTGATAGCGAACCGCTAACTGCCCGAAACACCATACTATGGCTAGCATAAGTGCGCCAAAGATCAAAAAGATGTAGGGGCTGAAAGCACCAAGCGCGGCGGCCATTTTAGCGGGCAGTGCAAAAATGCCTGCCCCAATAAGGCCATTTAATACCAAAAGGGCAGCGCCTATGCCGCCAATCCCTTTGGTTAAGAGACTTTTGTTTTCGCTACTCATTTAGAGAAAACTTCTTCTCCAGCCACATAGGTGGCGTGAACTTCGGTTTTCCAAATGTCTTTGGCGTCTATACTGAAAATATCTTGGTCTACCAAAATGAAATCAGCCCATTTCCCTGGCGTTAATGTACCTAACGTATCTTCCATATGCCCTGCGTAGGCTGCATCTAGCGTAAAGCCTTTAAAGGCTTGTTCAATGGTTAAGGCTTCGTGGGCATACCAGCCTTTTACCGGTTGGTTGTTTCTGTCTTGACGCGTAACCGCAGCGTGAAGACCGTAAAACGGGTTAGCAAGCTCTACAGGAAAATCTGAACCTAAGGGAAGAGCTATGCCTGAATCAAGCAGCGTTTTCCATGCGTAAGCGCCTTTCATTCGGTCTTTACCAAGGCGGTCTTCCGCCATATTTTTATCGCTGGTGGCATGGGTTGGCTGCATGGAAGGTAGTACTTTTAACGTTGCAAAGCGCGCTAGATCATCAGGTGCAATTACTTGCGCGTGTTCTATACGGTTGCGCAACTCACTGCCGCCTATATTTTTAAAGGTAGTTTCAAATTCGTTTAGCGCTACATGATTCGCTTTATCGCCGATAGCGTGATAGTTAAGCTGGAAACCCGCACCTATTACGGTGGTGAAAAGTTGGGTCATATCTTCTGGTTGAGTTAATAGCAATCCATGTTGATGGGGCGCATCTGAATAAGGTTCGAGTAATGCTGCCCCACGACTGCCTAGTGCACCATCACCATAGGCTTTCACTGAACGAATATACAAAAAGTCGTCTTCATCCCGAATTGTACCGTTACTTAACATGGTTGAAAGTTCAGGATCAGTCGCGCTCACCATTGCATAAATACGTACAGGCAGGTCACCCTCTACCGCTTCTTTTACATAGAAGTCGTAAACGTCTCTTCCTACGCCAGCATCGTGCATTGACGTAATACCATTTGCTAGTAAGTGCTCACCTGCGGCATTTAATTGCTGCTCGTATATCGCGTTACTGGCTTTCGGTAAGTGCTCTTCAATTAGTAGTGATGCGTTATCGATGAATACACCAGTAGGGTTGCCGTCGGCGTCTTTAATAATTTCACCGCCAACAGGTGACTGGGTGTCTTTTGTAATGCCAGCTAGCTCCATAGCTTTTGTATTAACCCATGCCGCGTGACCGTCAACTCGAGTAAGCATTACCGGTTTATCAGACACAACATTGTCTAAATCAGCAGCGGTCGGGAAGGCTCTATCAGACCACAACTCTTGGTTCCAGCCGCGCCCGGTAATCCAAGTTTGCTGTCCATTTGCAAAGGCGTATTCGGCAACCATTTTAGCCGCGTCTTGCGCACTTTTACTTTCTCGCAAATTCACTTCTAACAAATTTGCCCCTAAACCGAGAAGATGGCCATGAGCATCGATAAGACCGGGGAGCATGACTTTACCTTTGCCGTCTATGGTGTCATCAACAGAGGTTTTACCTTTATCTACGTTTAGTGCAACGACCTTACCTTCGTCCAAGAGAAGGTTTTTAAAAGTAGTGAGCTCACCTTTTTCATTTAAGGTGTAGCCTTTTACATTCTCAACTAGGGTGGCTGCCTCTACTTTAAGCGTAGTGGACATTGCGGCCAGTGTTGCCGCTGTAGCAAAGGTTGCTGTTAGTAGTTTTGAAAGCGAATGCTTTTTAAATGTCAGCGTAGACAATGTTGAGTTCATAGTGAGTTTCTGCCTGTTTGTTTTTCTATTCTTAGTATTAAGTCGTTCGGTTCGCTCAAATTCACTTTAAAGCATAACAGTGATATAGCACTGTTCTAAGCCTAAGCGTCTTTAAGTTCTTCTAATTCGTCAGCGTCTTCAAAGTCTAGGATAGGCGGCTGCAATAAAAAGTCTCTTTCCCAAATTTTTGCCATATTAGCTTGGCTAATGTTGCCGCCACTTATTATCACCAATGCGGTTTGTCCTTTCGGTGTGTTTGCCGCCCAAGCTGCTACAGCGGCCATCGTCATGGCGCACGTTGGCTCAATATGAAGCTTTAGTAAATGGTGCAACCATTGCGTCCAGTAGGCAATTTGTAGCTCGTCTACTTCATAAAAATCGTCAAGCTCTTGCAGTATAGGAAAAGTAACGTCGCCGACAGAAGGTGTGGCTGCGCCGTCAGCTAAGGTATTAGGCGTATGCTGCAAAGAAACTATTTCGCCTGCCTGTAGCGACATTGAAGCGTCGTTTGCTTCGGCCGGTTCTGCGCCTATAACCAAAGCATTAGGCTGCAATTCGCGGGTTGCCAGCAAGGTACCAGATAGCAGACCGCCACCGCCGCACGGTGCAAAAACTGCGTCCACATCACCTACTTCATTTAACGCTTCTAATGCCACTGTGCCTTGCCCCGCCACAATATCTTCATGGTTGAACGGCGGTATCCACACAGTGTCTGGTGCTTTTGATGCTTGCTCAACCGCTGCGTCGGCCTCTGGTCGAGTAGGGTATAACTTTAATTCTGCGCCATAGCTTTGCGTTGCCGCAGCCTTAATGGGCGATATAGTTTCACTTGCGAAAATCGTGGCGCTACAACCGTAGTGTGTAGCTGCATAAGCAACAGCTTGAGCGTGATTTCCAGAGCTATTGGCAACCACATGTTTTGGAAGGCGACCTTCCTCTTTTAAGCGGGCTAAAAAATTCATTGCGCCGCGAAGTTTGAATGCCCCAATGGTTTGTAAGCATTCTGCTTTAAACAAAATGCGATTGCCCATCCATTCATTTAACAGCGAAGATTCAACAATGGGTGTTCTTTTAACATCGCTCTTAATGCGCGCGTAAGCGTGTTTTATATCGTCGAAACTGGGGGGAGTGCTCATTAAATACCGCTCTTTTAAATATGTTTTTTTAACACGCAAAGGCTTCGTACCTTCATGTATTAAAGATAAAAAACTATACAGTGCCAGATACGCTTCGATTACGCTAGAGCCTATTCCAGATTGTGTATAAGGCAATTCATATTTGTTTCATAATTCTACTTTAGTCTGCTTGAGCACGTTTTCTGAGGTAGGCACATGTTAAACAAACTTAATCATCGTATTTATGCCCTACCTACAGTTCTATTTATCTTCCTTGCACTATTATTTGTATCGGCGGGCGTTTTTATTCAAAACGACGAACGCACCGCTCGTATTTCTAAGGCCCAGTCGGTAGCCGAGCAAGTAAAAATAAGTCTAGAGGTTTTCTCTAGCGAACGTATTCAAGCACTGCATAACCTTATGCAAAACTGGCCAACCTTTGAACCTAACCAAGTCGATTGGTTTAATGCGCAAGCCCTCTCTCTAATGGGCATGCAGAAGGGGTTTTCTTCATTAGTATTTATTGATGCTAACGGCGAGATAGCTTGGGTTGCGACTCCATCAACGGGTATTAAAACCCGCATAGACAACAGCCTGATTGGCAAGCCGATGGAAGCGCTAGGCTTAAACATATCCCGTTTTTCAGAGGGCTTGGAAAGTAAGCTTTTATATTCAGAGAATGCTAAACATCACTTTATCGTTGTAGGCAGAGCTATCAGCCCCCAAGAGCCAAAACATGGGTTTCTCGTCGCGGGCTTTGATGTACAAACTATTCTAGGCGTGATGTTAGGCGAGCTAGTGGGCCCGCAGTTTAACTTTAAGCTTCAGAGTGACAGCGAAACATTGTTCCAAAGCGGTGAGCTATTGAACGATGGCTCCATAGTAAGGCTTGAGCCATTCACCTTCTTAGAGCGAGAGTTCTTTCTTACCATGCAGTCTCAACTTAGCCCTTATAACGCGGGTTTGTTGATAATAATGATTGGCCTATTGATGTCAGCACTGGTGAGTTACGTACTGCATAAACAGCTTAAGGGTGCAGTTCACCTATCTATAAGCCATCAGCGCTATTTAACGGCCAGTGAAGCTTCACTTGACGCTCTACTTATTTATCAGCCTACAGACGGCGACTTTTCGCTTGTGGAAGCAAACTCATACAGCCGATATTTATTTCGTGGTGCCTGTGACGCATTGCGCTTTATGAGTTTGGCAGAACAAACCCGTTACTTAGGAGTGCATGGTGAATTTGAAAATGTGCAAAGTGTTGCTGCTAATGGTGTGCCTTTTGAGGCGCATCTAGCGGTAAATAGCGATAAAATAGAGCCCGAATGGATAAAAGTTCAAGTGGTAAAAGCAGGTGACAACATTGCGGTTACCATAAGGGATGTTACCGATCGTTTTCGTGCGCAACATGACTTAAAACGCAGTGAAGAGAAATACCGTCGTCTTGTTGATGGTATGCAGCGTCACTTTGTTTACACTAAAACTGTTGACCATAACTTTGTTTATGTAAGCGCGGGCATAGAAAAGATCCTAGGTTTTAGTATGGAAGATTTTTGTGCTAACGAGTCTAGATACGTACGCCAAGTACCAGACGAGACTTTTGAAATACGTCAAACCATTGCTCGAGGTGAAAAGCCCGAACCTTATGTTATGTGCTATCAAAGCAAAACTGGCGAACCGTTATCCATTGAGTTTTCTGACACACCAATAATTAACGAGCAAGGTCTATTGGTTGCCGTTGAAGGTATAGCTCGGGATGTAACCAAAGAGTTAGCGTTGCAGGAAGAAGTGAATTTTCAGGCTAATCATGACCAGTTAACAGGGCTGTTTAATCGCTATGCTTTTGATGAAAAGCTACGAGTGATTCTTGATGAAACGCATGAAAAGGCCGGTCATCAAGGCGAAGGCGTGGGTTTAAGCCAAGCCGGCTTAAAAAGCGTGGCGAGCATCAATTCGCCCCGCGCTCAGCACAAGCAAAGTGTGATGTGTTTTATCGATATGGATCGATTCAAGTTGGTAAACGACAGTTGTGGTCATCCAGCTGGCGATAAGTTACTTAAAGAAATCTCGACTATATTTCGACAATACATAAATGGGGAAGATCTACTTGCTCGGATCGGTGGAGACGAGTTCTGTATTATATTTCGCAATCAACGTTTGGACGAGGTAACACAGCACCTAGACAAACTCTTGTTGGCCATTTCAAATTACCGTTTCGTCTACGACGATAAACTGTTTTTCGTTGGTGCAAGCATTGGTGTTATTGAAATTAACGAGAACACACAAAGCGCAGAGGCATTAATTAAAGCCGCCGACAATGCCTGTTATAAAGCTAAGCACCTAGGTCGAAATCGTTATTTTGTGTTTCATGATAGCGACTCTCAAATGGCTATTGATGATAGTGAAAATGAGGTATTACATGCTCTGCATCACGCATTACAAAACGACGGTTTCGAGTTGTACAGCCAAGCTATTATGCCGCTGAATGTTCCTAAAGAAGACAAAGGCGCGCAACCGCAGCATTACGAGATTCTTTTGCGCCTCAACGCAAAAGATAATGGGCTCATCAGCCCAGGGCTATTTATACCGTTGGCAGAGCGCCACGGTTTAATGAACAAAGTTGATTTGTGGGTTGTGGAAAACACCCTTAAAACCCTTGAAAGCAATCCTGCTCATATTGATAACGTAGGTAAGGTTGCCATAAATTTATCGGGGATTACGCTCGGTGATGAAACGGCGCTGCATAAAATTTCTCAACGTATGCAAAGTACCTCGGTACCCGCTGAAAAAATCTGTTTTGAAATTACAGAAACAACAGCCGTAACTAACTTGAGTGCCGCAAAACGTTTTATTTCTGCATTGCGTGATTTGGGGTGTAGCTTTGCTCTAGATGATTTTGGTGCAGGCATGTCCTCATTTACCTACCTCAAAAATCTTGATGTTGATTACGTTAAAATTGACGGCTCCTTTGTGCGAAATATCGTTCACGATCCTATCGATCATGCTACAGTAACAGCGATTAATAATATTGCGCACAGTATGGGAAAACAAACCGTTGCTGAGTTTGTGGTAGACATTGCTACCGCAGAATTACTTAAGGAACTTAAGGTTGACTACGGCCAAGGCTTTGCTTTGGATAAACCCAAACCGCTGGCGCATAGAGTTCAATGGCGAGTTAAACTTGCCTCTGCCTGAAGGAAATAGTTATGGGTTTATTTGATACCATTATGGGTAATGCAAGCGAAACGAGTGCCTCAGACGTGCAAGAGGAGCTTGCGCCTATTCTTGCCACCAATGAGACGGTTACCTCTGCGTTTAAGCTAGTGCGCGACCTAAGTGTGTTTACCAATAAGCGTTTGATCCTTATTGATAAGCAAGGCCTTACGGGCCGCAAAGTGAACTATCACTCTATACCTTACAAGTCGATTACGCAGTTTATTGTAGAAACTGCCGGACATTTTGATACCGATGCAGAGCTTAAAATTTGGTTATCAGGAAAAGCCGATGCTGTTGAAATTGAATTAAGTGCATCGTCTGCTCAGGCAGTACAGCAGAATTTAGCAACGCAAATGTTTAGCTAGTTTCTGCATTTCGTGAAACTTGATTGTTGCTTTCAATGGCGAGCAGTGAGTGAAAAACGCTGAGTCATTTTACGGACGTAGAAAGCGTTGAAAAGCTAATGTGTAAAAACAAAGTGTAAAAACAGCCTGTAGAAACAATAGTTAACAATCAAACAGACCAAATAAAAAAGCGATGCTTTCACAAGCATCGCTTTTTGTTTGTTACAACTACCTTAGGTCATAACCCGATTAGTCTTTCAAGTTGCGGTTAAAGAAGTTTGTAATCGTCTTGTATAAGTGAATGCCCGTTTGCTTACCACGAATACTGTGCTTCTTGCCCGGGTAATCCATGGTTTCAAACGGAATCGCCAAATCTTGAAGGTGCTTGTATAGCATGGTTGAGTGCGTAAACAGTACGTTGTCATCTGCCATGCCGTGGTAAATCAAGAGGTCGCCTTTCAAGTCTTTCGCGTAAGGGAATACTGAAGATGCGGTGTAAGCATCGTCATCTGTATTTGGGTTGCCCATGTAGCGTTCAGTGTAGTGAGTATCGTATAAGCGCCAGTCGGTTACCGGCGCGCCTGATACACCCGCTGCGAAGTAATCGCCTGCTTTGAACATGGTCATTAGCGTCATATAGCCGCCATAGCTGTGGCCGTGCACGCCAATGCGCTCGGCGTCAACATAAGGAAGGGTACGCAAGAACTCTACACCTGCAACCTGATCGTCCACTTCAATAAAGCCCATTTTCTTGTAAATAGGATCTTCAAACGCTTTACCGCGATAGTTAGAGCCACGGTTATCTAATGTGAATACTACGTAACCTTGATCAACCCAGTGTTGGAACAGCAAACCACGGTTGCCCGCCCAGCTGTTTGTTACAACCTGTGCGTGCGGGCCGCCGTAAAGGTAAACAATAACCGGGTGTTTCTGCTTAGGGTTTTGCTTAGCGCTGTTGGGCGTGTAGATACGATACTTAAGGTTTGCGCCATCTTTAGTGGTAATGTCGCCAAACTCGGGTGCTGTCCAGCTGTCCATATAAGTATGTAGCGGGTGGCCTTCTTCAACTTTATTTTCTTCAAGCCAAGTAATTCGCTCGCCGCTTGCACTGTTCAAGCTTACCTGAGCAGGGGAGTTAATGGTTGAGAAACGGTCAATAAAGATAGAAGCATCTTGGCTAAAGGCTGCGCTATGGTATGCGCCTAACTCAGTTACGCGTGAGATATCGCCGCCGTTTAGCGGCACGCTGTAAACATGACTTTCTAGCGGCGTGTCTTTGCGACCAGAAAAGTACAAACGGTTGTTTGCGGTATCAATGGCTTCAACGCTGTCGACTACCCAATCACCTTTGGTTAATTGCTTAACCAGTTTGCCGTTGTTGTCGAAAAGGTAAAGGTGTTTAAAACCGTCGCGTTCAGAGGCCCAAATAAACTGGCCCTTATCCTTTAGGAAGTAAAGGTCGTTATGCAGGTTTACCCAGGTGTCGCTTGACTCTGTAAGCAATGTTTTTTCTTTTTTACTGCTTAGGTCGAACGCTCGAAGCTCTAAGGTTTGTTGATTCCGCGTTTGCCACTGGTAAGTAAAGGTGGTGTTGTTTGGCATCCACTTACCGCGAGCAAAATAAATGTCTTTATCTTTACCTAAATCAACCCAGGTGCGATCTCCAGAATCGATGTCTTGGATAGCAAGTTCAACCAATACGTTTGGCGTGCCTGCTTTAGGATATTTCTGTTCAATAAGCTTGATGTCGTCAGCATAAATTTCAGAGCGAGTAATAACTTCTACAGGGCTTTCATCAACCTTGGTAAAGGCAATTTTAGTCTCATCTGGCGACCACCAGTATCCTGTCATACGGCCCATTTCTTCTTGTGCCACAAACTCTGCCATACCAAATTTTATGTTGCCGCCGCCTTCTTTGGTAATCGCTGTCTCTTTACCTGAATCTATGTGTTTTACATAAAGGTTCTGGTCGCGAATAAACGAAATGTAGTTACCTTTCGGTGATAATTTAATATCGGTCTCAAATGCTTCAGTATCAAGAAGCTGTTTTGCGCCTTTTTCACCTAGCTTGTGGTAGAAAACATCTCCGCCTAGCGGGAATAACAATGCTTTACCATCGTCTGACCATTGATAGCTAACAATGCCGCTGCCAGATAAGCGCATACGCTCGCGGCGTGCTTTTTCTTCATCAGACAGGACTTCTTCGCCGCTTTGTAGGTCGTTTGAGTCGAAAAGCATACGAGTTTGACCGCTTTTGATATGGTATTCCCATAAATCTAGGCGTTCGTAGTCAGTTTGCTTACCTTTTAAGAAGGTTACACGTTGGCCATCTGGGGATACTTTCAATGAACGTGGCGCATTGCCATCAAGTGAAGGAGAAGAGAAAATACGCTCAATAGTGAGCGTTTCAGCGTTTAAAGCAGTAGAGAGCATAGCGGCTCCAATTAAAAGGGCTTTTTTCATTTTTATCTGCATATTTGACTGTCGAAGGTTTGATTGTAGTTATATCAATTTATGATACAAGGTGCGACGTATGAAATCCGCAATGGTGCTAGGAGCGACAGGTTTAGTAGGACGAACGCTTGTAAATATGCTGTTACAGGACAGACGATACAATGAAGTAACCTGCTTAGTTAGAAAGCCTCTTTTTTCTAGCATGTTTAACGACCCCTACAACAGACTAAAGCCTGTGGTTATGGACTTTGACAACTTACAAGACTACCAAGGTTATTTTAGTGTAAACCATGTGTACTGTTGCCTGGGGACTACGCTTAAAAAGGCGGGGTCCAAACAAGCCTTTCGCCGCGTTGACTTTGAGTATGTTCACGTTGCTGCGCAACTTACCCGCGCTCAACGAGCAGACAGCTTTGTGTGGATATCTTCGGTAGGGGCTGATGCTAAAAGCAGTAACTTTTATTTGCGGGTAAAAGGAGAACTGGAGAACGCCATTATGCGTATGCCGCAATTACCCCATGCCTCGGCAGTTCGACCTTCATTGCTACTGGGTGAGCGAGATGAATCACGAACGTTAGAAGATATTGCGCAGAAGACCGCGCCTATTTGGCAAAGCATAATGAAAGGGCCGTTAAAGAAATATCGTCCCGTTCATGCCGTTGATGTGGCCAGAAACATGATGTCGCTGCAGCGATGGCAATAAGCACAGTTAATAAGCGCTAGCAGTAAATGTCACAAGCTTAACGTGAAGCGCAAACCGACTTGGTATAAAATGCGCGCCTTTTAACGCACCAGGTAATATGACTTCCGCATGTTCCGCTGTAAACAATTCACCGTAGCGCAAGATAAATGCGCCATGAAAGTGAACACCGACAGCCTAATTTTAGGGAGTTGGGCTACGCTTGGTGCAGGGAGTAGACATGCTCCACGTATTTTAGATATTGGTACCGGCAGTGGCATTTTAGCCCTAATGATGGCGCAAAAAGCTGAAGGCTTTTATCCGCTAAGCTGCAGTGGTCTTGAGCTAGATTGCCATGGTACAGATAGTTCAAGTGCGGACAGCACTGAGAAAGACGGTCTAGAGAAAGGCAATGGAGAGAAAGACAGTACTGGGAAAGAGAGTACTGAGAAAGAAAGCATAGAGAAAGAAAGCATAGAGAAAGAAAGCACAAGTAGCTTTGTTTCATCAGGGAAAAGCCTGTTAAGTAACAACAATGATGCACCTCGAATCGATGCTATCAAAATTGATGCCATCGAAATTGATAAGGATGCGGCGACGCAGGCAGCAAATAACTTCAAAAATTCAAAGTGGGCAGGGCAGCTTCATATTCACAACTGCGATGTGGCGGGTTTTAAATCAGCTTATTTGTACGACTTAATTATTTCTAATCCGCCTTACTTTGATTCGCCAGCGAAACTTTCTAATGCATACAATAAGCAAAGCCACACTCGCTTGATGGCAAGACAAACATCTACATTGAGCCCAGACGAGCTTTTTAGCGCTAGTAGCGCATTATTGGCGGAATGCGGACAAATGTACTGCGTGTACCCAGCGTCGATGCAAGCCGACATTATCGAAATCGCTGCTGGTCATGGCTTATTTTTGGAAGCGATGCTTTATGTAAAGCACACGTCGGATAAAGACCCATACCTCTGTGCATTTCGCTTTAACAAAGTAATGAAGAATGCTGACGGCGGACATGCAGATTGCACTGCGTATGCAGACCATCAGCTTTTTACCAAAAAAGTTACGAATGAAACTGAATTGACTATTAGAGACCGCGAGGGTAATTACACAAGTGAATACAAAGCCCTTTGTCAGCCCTTTTACCTTAAATTTTAATGAGCTTACTTAAATGAACATAGTCGCAGAAGGCTTTGGCGCAATAGCCGTTGTTTTAAACTTTATTGGGTATCGCCAAACCAATGTAGACAAATATTTGCTTATTTCAGCGTTTGCCCTAAGTGCACTGAGCGCGCACTTTTTTATGCTAGACGCTATGGCTGCTGGTATTGGGACCTTGCTCGCCAGCGTGCGTAACTTTATTGCTATCAAACACAGAAGCAATGCTATTTTGTTTTTTTTCGTTGCGGTGAATCTAGGCTTCCTTGTCTATGAATGGTTTGTGCTAGAACACAGCTGGATTATTTTTATTGCCTATGCCTCGTCACTTATTTTTACCGTAGGTTCATTGGTTATTCGAGATGTGAGAACTATTCGCCAAGTATTTATCGTCGCTGAGGGGCTAGGGCTTATTTATGCCATTCTTGTGGGGAGCCTGTTTGGTACTGTATTCAACGTAAGTAATTTGTTGAGTATATTCAGTAAAATTCGTGCCGTGAAAAACAAAAATGTCGAATGAAAATCCTTTAAAGACGCTGCTGAAAAACTAAAGTTGAATAGATAAAAGCTGCCGTTTAAGTATGATCTCAAATTACTATGTATATCCTTGGCAACTTTTATTGGTCATCGGTGGTAATACAATTCCAGAGAAGTGATAAAGGAATGTAAGCAATGAAGTTAGTTAAAAATTCATCTCAGTCAGAGTGCTTCTCAGAGCTAGAAAAGATTTTTCAAACCGCAATAGATTCTGGTGCGCCTCTGAACGTTCTTGAACAGGCGCGGCTTTATCATCAAAAAAGATCCACAAAAGCTTCGCTAAAGTTAGTTAAAAACGCTGAAGCTTAATTGTAAAGCAATACGAATTACACAAATAAAAAAGCCACCCGAAGGTGGCTTTTTTATTTATATTTGATTATGAAAGCTGCTAGCTGCTTTTCTTAACCAAAACAGATACTTTTTCAATACCAGCAATTTTAACTTGGTTCATTACTTCTACCACAGTTCCGTGCTCGCTTTCTTCGTGAGCCTGAATTGCAGCTGAATCAGTGTTGTTTTCTGCTAGGTATGTCTGTGTGTTTGCAACCACACGACGAATATCAACCTCTCGGCCGCCCATCATAATTGTGCCGTCAGCATCAATACGGATAGAAAGCGCTTTAGAAGGCTTATCGTTTTTCGCTTGATTATCTTCAGGACGATTTACATCTAAACCTTTCTCTTTCACGAACGAGGTCGTTACGATGAAGAAAATCAACATGATGAACACGATGTCCAACATGGGGGTCATATCAATCTGAGCCTCGTCTTCAGCCGAGGTATGCTTCTTTCTTTTCATCTCGTCTTCTTTCTTCTGTTACGTTCGAGCCATTTAGTATACTGCTTGTTACAAAAATATACAGACTTTTGTATAAAAACAGTGTGCTCATTAACACTTGTTGTTGGAAAAATACTCAGTTTCACGGTAATTAAACAACAAACTAGGTTTGTTTGCGTGAAATAGCGACACCTAATTGGTAAAAATACAACATCAATGCCTGATTGAGTGATGTACGCAAGTTACCATGAGGATAAATGCCAAGTCTAGCTTCCGTTGATTTTTTTGTACCTTGCACCAAAAACGCATTTTTGATCTCGTGATCTTGAATGCAGGCTTCAAATGCTCGGGCAGCCATCTCCTGAGGCATAGCATAATAATACATTTTTAGCGCGCGATCAGCTTCTACGGATCGCACAAAGTATTCATTCGGTCTTTTTTGATCATTTAAGAACAATAGCGAGAAGCAATCGCTCAATTTTTGATTCAACGGATGGGCGTTCATAGGCGCGTTATCAAGCCATGCTTGTGTCGCAAAACTGCCAGCGGCAATACCGTCGAACATACGGGGTGCAATGTAGTGGTCGAAAGCGTGAAACCATTCGTGGGCGAGGGCACCGGCTCCCGCATTTTTTGCTAGCGCTAGCTGCCTTTTAGCACTGTTGTAGTGGGCACTACTGTGCTTTTGACCGCCGCTGCCAAAAGCCAGCGACAGGGATCCGTTTAAGGATAGCACTTGCTCATTGATATTTAGGATCGCAACCAGATCGTACAGCGCATCAAAAAATAAATTGGCAGCGATCTGTTGCTCTTCAGCTGTCACCCATCTGCCAACCGTTATCGTAGCGAAATTAAACAGTTTGCGAATATCTTGAAATGAAACATCTGCGCCGTCCCTGTGGCTTGGGCCATTGCGATAAAACTGTTGATGAATACGGCCTTTACTTTCCAACGCTGACATCCCATTGCAATATGTGTTTAGGCCATCGAGATAAGCAACTGCTCACACCATGCTTCGATGCGTGCATCTGTTTTGTCGTATTGATTTTCATCGTCAAGAGACAGGCCTACAAACTGAGTTTTGTCTTCGGTTAAAGCTTTAGAGGCAGTGAAATCGTAGCCATCGTTTGGCCAGTAGCCCACAATTTTACAGCCTGACGGCGAAATTGCGTCATGAAGCATGCCAAGTGCATCCTGAAACCAGTCGGCATACCCAAGTTGATCACCAAGACCAAATAGGGCAATGGTTTTCCCTGCTAAATCTAATCCGTGAACTTCCTCCCAGTGGGACTCCCAATCCTCCTGTAATTCACCAAAATCCCAGGTGGAAATACCAAATATGATGATGTCATAGTCGGCTGTACGCGTTAAGTTAACATCTTTGATGTTGTGAAGATCAACAATGTCTTCGTCAAAAAGGCTATTGAGCTGCACTTGGATTTTTTCCGCCGCCATTTCGGTATAGCAGGTTGTTGAGCCGTAAAATAACCCGATGGACAGTGCGCTATCACTCATTAGATACCTCTTTTGAACTAATCGTCTTTGGAAGCTGGGAATTCTACCTCTTTACCGTTGCTCAACAAAGCTTTGCACTGAACATCGGCGTTATTCTGTGAAATTTTTAATACACCAATAGCGCAACCGTTGAATAATTCACCATAACCCGTGCTTGGCTCCCTTGCTTTTACCGACATATTTCGACGCCTTGTGAAAAGGTTCAGGGGAGACTTGGAGCGATACAGTGCGCGGTTCAATCTATCTAGCCACTTAATTAGTCCATCCGGAAACGCGTTTTTTAACCCGCTACAGGTGAACTGGGTGATATGAGGGCTGTTACGCCTAAAGCGTAAACGCACATCGTATACGAAGGAGTAGTGAACATCGCCAGATAGAATAATGAATTCAGGGGGCGTTTTGTAATGTCTGAAGATGTTTAATATAACGTTGGCAGTACCTTTATGGGCCATCCAGTTCTCAGCATCTACGGTAAGGGCTTTACCAAAAAACGTAAACATTTTTTGAATGGCTTCGATAACTTTCACGCCATAGATAGGGGCGGCAGAGACAACGATGACAGATTCTTTGCCGATAATAGAATGCTGAAAATCGCACAGTGCTTCCCAGTCCATTAAACCTGAGGGCTTGTTCATGTTTGATTCACTACGCCAGCGCTGTGTGCGGGTGTCTAATACCTCAATAGGCGGCGTGGTATCTAAGCGATAGTGCCACTGATCAAAACCCAAAAGATCGTTGATAATCTCTTCGTGCGCGGTGAAGCCTTCTTCGCTAACAGATCCTTTTACTTTAGCAATCAGCGGCGCGACTTTTTTAGGCGCATTTCCCCAACCTTGGCAAAGCAAGTAGCCAATGAGTGCATTGCCAATCATGCGCTTCGATAAAGGATTACCATAGACTTCTTGTTCCCAACCACGGGTTAAATTCCAGTCGTCAGTTACGTCGTGATCGTCAAAGATCATGTAGGTAGGAATGTGTGCCAGCGCTCGGCGTACTTGCGGTAGCTGCTTTACGAAACCAGTAAGAGCACCGTTTTCTTTATCAAAAATGCTCAAGTACTTTTCTGGGATCCCATTTTTATCTATGGATACGTTAGTCCAAAGCGTATCGGACCACACCAGCAAGTACATAGCGATGATCTCAGCGCTGCCAATTAAGTGGTTTTGTGCATTTACCGATGTGAATACTGGCTTTTTTTTAGCGCCGAAGAAAATTGAAGACAGTACTGTATTGGTCGCTATTTGCGGAAGTAGCTGCTCACGTTCATAAAACCCAAACTCATGGGTTGCAAGTTCACTCGTATTGCTTACCACTGCCCCTTCAAGCGATTCGTGATAAAGACCTAAGCGGTCAATTACACTGTGAATGGCTTTAAGCATAGGCCCTGCTACATCATCTGCGTAAATTTGATCCCCAGTCATTAAGAGAAGATCAGGAAAGTCGTTGCCCTTTTCGAACGCATGTTTGTGCAGTACATCAACTTGCGCGAGCGCGTCGTCGTCGTGAAAGTGGGGTTTGCGGCAAGAGCCGTGTAAGATAGTTTCAGGCGTTTCTGTGTAGTGAAAGCTTGGCGCGGACTGGCCATCGTATAGTATTGAGCGCTGTTCTTTTTCCCATATGGCTTGGGCAGACGAGTCGTTAAACAACAGTTGATAGCTAATTCGCGCCCTATCTTTAAACGTCTCAGATGTGTAAAAAGAAATAAGGTGAATGAAGGCAAAAGAACCTACGCGTACGGTTTCACTCTGACACTCACCCGCTATTGCCTGGTCACAGAACGACAGTTTCAGCGATGGTGTTTCGGCGTTACTGGTGACTACCCATAAATGGCATTCAGTAGGTGTCACTTTTCTAACTATTGGCCCTGCGATGACTTGGGGCAAGTGCTGCGTAGGAATGGCTTTCTCCTTTAATAATCGATTTACTAACTGAAACTTTTCAATTCCCATATTGATGGGACTTTATTGTCTACATAGTTTCTTTCAGACGCCAAGAGAGTAGGCGCAGTGTAAATTAACGCTATAACCTTACTCTTTTTTGTGCATAAACGGTATGCTCGATATACTCCCTTACAATTTTTTCAGTTTTAGCTTTTGCTCTTGCGTTAGTGAGTCGAGAGAGGATTTCATACTATGCTTAAATATTTATCTGCTAGTGTTTTTACCGCGTTATTACTTACCGCATGCAGTGAGCCCAAAGGTGTCATTATTAGCCCAGAACCCACCGATTTGACGGAAACAACGGTAGGGAAGTGGATCCTCGATGAAGATGGAAAAGTCATGTTTGACCCACAGACATCGGGGCTTGTCGTGCTAGATGGACAGCTGGTTACGATTGCAGATGCGAGCGCGGATTTTACGCAGCAATTGAAGTTACATAGCATTTCCCCAGACACTGCAACGCTAAGCGCATCTACTGAGCGCTTTTCATTTTCAAGGGATGTGCGTCGAAGCTGCTTTTATAGCTACTTGAGCGAGCAACCAGATTTAGAAGCATTAGCGTTAGACCCCAGAGATTCCAATGTCATTTACACGGTTACCGAGGATGCAACCCGAACAGGAACCTTGAGCCCTCGTTGTGAAACCAAGTACGAAGATACAGGCTCTACTGACTATCCAACCCTGTTAGTTAAACTAACGCGAAAGGACAATGGCGATGTTGAAATGTCGGATGTACGTCCACTGCAGTTTCTTAACGATTTGGAAGTAGGAAATTTTCCAAATGACGGTATTGAAGGCCTGACTATGGCGGAAGACGGCACGTTATATTTGGCGCTAGAAAAAGACAAAGCGGGGCAGCCAAGAATCTTCACATTGTCTATCGATGAAAACTTTTTTTCATCGAGCGATTTTGCCACTGTGAGCGAACCAGACCTTCAGCTTCCTTCGTTTGCCTCGGGTAATCACCCCATAAATGGCTTGGCTTTATATACGCATTCAACAGGCGCATCTTATTTACTTGGTGCGGCAAGAAACGACAATGAACTATGGGTGATTGATACCACTGGTAGCAAGCCAACAAAGCGCATTCCCATTATCTTTGATGTTGCTGGTGACCAGAATTGCGAACAGTACACAATGGATAACTCGTCGATGGAAGGGTTGGTCACTATTGGTGATACGCTATGGATCATCAACGACCCGTGGGAAAAGAATTACTTGAAAAACGCTACCTGTGAAGCGCACAAGACGCGTTATGAAGATTTAGCGCCGCTACTATTTTCGCTGAAAATTAATGATGTTTGGTTTGAATAAACTTAACGTGTAAGCTGCGCATCTGCACCAAAAAGGGTTGCTTCAAAGCAACCCTTTTGCTGTAAGCCAATGCTGTTAAAAGCGAGCTTCATATTAACCGTATTATCTATGCATCGCTGCGAAGGCGAGAGGCAAAGGTCTTTTTGAACTTTGCAAGCTTAGGCGCTACCACCATAGAGCAATACTGGTTCTGCGGATTATTTTTAAAGTAATCTTGATGATAGTCTTCAGCATCATAGTAGTTATTTACTGCCACTACTTCAGTGACTACTGGGTCGGGCCAAATTTCTTCTTCTACAATTTCTGCAATAATTTTTTCAGCTTCAGCTTTTTGCGCATCGTCATGATAGAAGATCGCACTGCGATATTGTGTGCCTACATCGTTACCCTGTCTGTTAAGCTGAGTAGGGTTGTGTAGTGCAAAGAATATTTCTAATATCTCGCGGTAGCTAATGCTATCAGAATCGAAGGTCACCTGTACCACTTCAGCGTGGCCAGTATTTCCTGTGCATACTTCTTCATAGGTTGGGTCGGCTTTTTCGCCTCCAGCATAGCCAGAAATTGCTTTTTCTACGCCTTCAACAGTGTTAAACGCAGATTCGATACACCAAAAGCATCCGCCTGCTAAAGTGGCCACCTGTAAATTTGCCATAATAAAACCTCTCTTAATCTTTGACTGTAGTGTGGGTGCGCGTAGGACACAACACAAGTCATCCAAGCGTGTTTTTTTATCGTATAAATGAATATTAAATAAGAATAACGTGCGGGTTCGGAAAAAGGATTTAACCTAAGCGATAAATCTATTATATCGAAGTGCGTTGCTACATATGACAAAACGAATAATGCGTTCTAAATTTTGCAGAGGTGTTCAGTAGTGATTATTTTTTATGACGGTTATTGCCCCTTGTGTTTAGCAGAAATGCGTCATTTACGTAAAAGAGATAAGTACAACAAACTAACCTTGGAAGACATTCAGGCGCCCGATTTTTTAAGCCGCTATCCAAATATGGACTGGCATGCGCTTAACGCCAGAATTCACGGGCTTCGAGAGGACGGTACATTAATAACCGGGCTTGATGTCACGCACGAAGCGTGGAAAGCTGTGGGAATGGGCTGGATTTATGCGCCGCTTCGTTGGCTTGGCATCCGTTATGTCGCCGATGCTTTCTACAACGTATTCGCAAAACATAGATACACCATTTCTTACCTTTTAACGGGTAAAAAGCGCCAGTGTGCTCGGTGTGTACCAGGAGATCTAAATGGAAAATAACGTGCTTATTGTGGGAGCATCGGGCGGTATAGCGTCTGCGCTTATTGAACAATATCGCAGTGAAGGTGCAAAGGTATTTGCGGTAAGTCGGGCAGCTGCAACTGAAATTAGTCAAATACAGAGCGTTTCGTATCATCAACTTGCTGAACAGGATGATAAGCACATTAGCGAGTTTGTAGCGCAGTTAGCTGAACAGCAAATTGTGTTAAATACGGTGGTAATAACAACGGGTTTTTTGCATCGCGAAAACGATGGTATTCACCCCGAGAAACGTTTAGAAGATGTGAGTGAACAAGCATTAGCAGCTTATTTCGCGACAAATAGCATTATTCCCGCAATATGGCTCAAGCATTTGGTTAATGTTATGAGTAAAGAAGGGTCGACCCTAACTTGCTTAAGTGCAAGAGTAGGAAGCATATCAGACAACGGGCTTGGCGGTTGGTATGGTTACCGTGCATCGAAAGCGGCGCTCAATATGTTTGTTAAAACAGCGTCGGTAGAATACAAGCGCAGATTAAAGGATGTCATGCTCGTCTGTTACCACCCTGGCACGGTCGATACTGGACTTTCTAAGCCTTTTCAAAAGAATGTTGCTGCTAAGAAATTATTCACTGCTCAATTCACTGCTAAACAACTAATTCAGCACGTATCAAAGCTAGATCGAAACCAAGCTTGCCATTTTATCGACTGGAATGGCGAAGTGGTAACTTGGTGATACGGTCTAACATCATTTCAGCTAGTTCAACATCAAGACTTTTTATTTCACTGCTGTTACCATGCTATTTTGGGAATGGTGCAGCGTATTGATACGCCCATAGAGGTAGCAATACAACGCGTTGACGCCACACGTGAGTCATAAAAACAAACGCCATCCTGATAATAAATAAAACCAGTTCGCACGGCTTGATTCCAATGAGTATCAAGCGTGAACAACAAGTACAAATTGTGAGTGCAAAAAGTGTTTGTTCTATACAAGGCTAATTTGTATGTCACAAGGCGTGATAAGCGAACTGCTATAACAATAACTCAACAAGAGGAAGGGATATGAGCGGGGCCAGAGAACAGTTCGGATCGCGCATAGGTTTTATATTGGCTGCTGCAGGCTCTGCAGTGGGCATTGGTAATTTGGTAGGTTTTCCAGTTGGTGCAGCTAAAAATGGCGGTGGTGCATTTCTTTTAATGTACGCTATCTTCGTTTTTGCAATTTGTTTGCCGGTAATGTTGGCTGAAATGTCAGTGGGCCGCCATGCTAAAAAAGACCCGCTGGGTGCATATAGCGATATAAGTGGTAATGAAAAGAAATGGAAAGTTGCAGGCTGGTTAGCTATTGCTACACCGTTTATGATTGCCGTTTTTTACATGGTTATAACCGTGTGGCTTTTTGGTTACCTATTCGAAGCGGTAAGCGGAAATCTAGACAAGCTAGCTAACCCAGAAACCTTTGGTCTGTTTATTAATTCAGAAGCCATCTTTGTATATATGGCGGCCGTCGTTGGAGTGGTTTACCTAATCCTTCAGGGCGGGGTAAAAGAAGGGATAGAAAAAGCGGCAAAGCTGCTTATGCCTGCACTTTTTGTGATGCTTATTGGCCTTGTTATCTTCGTACTAACCCGCGAAAACGCGATGGCCGGTGTTGAGTTTTATATCATTCCTGACTTTTCAAAGATTACAGCCGATGTTGTGAATGGGGCTTTATCACAAGCATTTTTCTCTCTATCGTTGGGTATGGGTATTCTTATCACCTACGGCAGCTATATCGATAAGCGTGCAGATGTGCCGAGCGCTGCAAAGCTGGTTGCGTTAACCGACACTGCTGTGGCCTTTACCGCAGGTTTGATGATTCTTCCTGCCATATTCTCTTTCAACCCAGATATTAACCCTGATGAGCTAAGTGAATCGTCAGTAGGTATGATTTTTACTTATCTGCCTAGCATCTTCTTAGCACTACAAGATTCGATTGGGTATATGGGCGCATCAATAGTCGCGAGCTTATTTTTCTTACTGGTGTTCTTTGCGGCAATAACTTCTTTGGTTTCTATTTTCGAAGTACCGGTTGCAGCACTGATGGACGAAAAAGGCGTAAGCCGTAAATGGGCGCTCGGCTCTTTAGGTAGCATTATGATTGTGCTGGCAATTTTAAGTGCTTTGTCGTTTGGTAAAGTTGATATGCTGACATCATTTATGCACTACGCCGGCGCAGATAAATCGCTTTTCGACGTGATTTACGATGTGTTCTACGACACTATTTTGCCGTTAAATGGCCTGCTAATTTGTTTGTTTGTTATTTACCGCTGGAAGAGTGCAAACTTCAATGCCTCTTTGGAAGAAGGTAGCAGCGGCTACAAAGGAAGCTGGTTTGAAAAGTACGTGGACGTTTCTTTGAAGACGTTCATTCCACTTATTTTGCTCGTGATTTTTGTAAATACCGTCGCGGTGAAATACTTCGGGCTGAGCCTTTTTGGTTAATAAGGTTCACTACAAAGAATTACTGAATTTGCAGCGCAATAGCAGTAAATTCAGTTGAAAAAACGGCAAGCGTTAAGCTTGCCGTTTTTGTTTCTAACAGAGTATTTGTTTTTCACTCACTGTTTTTGAGTAGTTACTCGGTTAACACATTTGGTTAAACCCACTTCAACTCAAGTAAGCTGTGTCAGAAAATAACTCAGTATCAGACTTAAAACATGCGATAAGGGTCGCCATACACTGGCGTAATGTTGAGCCTTGCCCAACTTTGTGTAGCGTCGATTACCTTGCCACTAGGCTCAGCTTCTGTATCAGAGAAGCGTGGGGCGTCTATCTCCATAGCGTTCGCAGCATCCACATAATAGATACCGCGCTTAGGGTGGGATAAGCTGCAAAGGTGCAAAACGTCGTTAATCGGCTTGTCACAAATGATGGTGGTTAACGCAGATACAATGTCGTGTACGTGCACAAGATTAATTCGTTTATTTCCGGCATCTAACTGCCTTCCACTTAACGAACGGGCAGGGTGACGGTCTGGGCCAACCAAGCCCGCTAAGCGAACAATACTGATATCGGCTTGGTCCCGTTTAGACAGCAAATAGTTCTCAATAGTCACATGGGCTTTCGCTGACGCGGTTTGCGGGTTTGTAGCACTTTCTTCAGTGAGGACGTTGTTCGTGGTATCGCCGTAAACCGATGTGGTACTGATAAAAACAATATGCGCGACGTTTGCGCTGAGCGCTGCATCAATAAGTTGCAGCATATTCTCGGTGAATGATTCGAGGTTAGTGTTTCTTCTACCAGGGGGAATATTCAGCAACAAAGTCGCGCTTTGCAGGTGGCTGCACAGTGCAGATGTATCGTCGCCTAGTGCATACTCAATTGCAGTAATACCCTGTTCTTTTAACGCAAGGCATTTATCTTTATTGCGTGTTGTACCAACAATATTTAACTTATCTAAAAGCGCGTTGCCTACATAGCCGGCTAACCATCCGTAACCGCTAATTACTACATTTTGAGTCATAGTTTGAATACCCTTTTGTTTAGAACTTCAGGTTACAATAATTAAGGGGCGCTTGTCGTTAAAGGTACGCCTGTCTTTAACTGTGTATCTCTAATTAACTGTAACGTCAGAAATCTGAAAGAGGTGCAATAACGAAATAAGGTGCGACCAGTATAAAAACAAAAAACCGACTGGTTTACAGTCGGTTTTCAAAGCTAAGCGGCATAGAAAGGTAAGTGTTTTCGTTTTGCGTGTTTAGTTCGCTAAATTGCTCAACTACATTTTCATTTCGTCGTCGTGGCCGCGTTGGTCCTGGTGATCCCTAAGATCAAGGTCCAATAGGTTTAAATCATCAAGCCCTGATATGGATGCCTGCATTTTACCTTCGGCATAGTCGGCTTTTTTCAGCACTTTACACAAAGCATCACCTTTCTCTTCTAGCGAAGCGGCTTGACTTTCTAGACGATATTCTAAATCTTCACCCCAGCGCTCCATCTTTTGTTCAAACTCTGACATGTCCCCGCCTTCCCACAGCATTTGCGTGCCTACCGCGATAAGAATTCTGCCCATAGATTCACTGATTAAAGACTCAATTTGCGTCTCGAATTCTTGCTCCCAGCTTTCGTCAAACCAACCCGGCTCGTCGAATTTCGTAGAATCGACGCGAATATTGCCCGCGTCATCATAAAATGAGGTGTTTAGTTTAGTCTCTAGTGAGTCGAACAATTCATTGAAGTCATCACCCATTTGGTCGCCGCCCAGTAGTTCAGTAAACACTTCTGTTACTGCTACGTTGGCAATTTGTAGGCCTTCACTGGCAATGGTAAGGGTCATAGGAATAGCAATATCAATATTATTGTAATATTCACTTACCCAGCGTTGCTGGTCGCTGTTTAGCGAAACCGATTCACCGTTAATGGTCATATTGTGGTGGGAGTCAATCGTCATCACTGAGCCATTGTCCATCTGTACCGTTAAATCACCTTGGTAGTATTGGATGTGACCATCAAGCTCCATATCGCAGCTGTTGTTTTGAAAACTTGTGTCATGCGCAAATACGTGACCACTCATTAAAGCACTGGTAACGGCAATTGAAAGTAAAAGTTTGTTAGACATTGTTCATTCCTTAATTTACGTGTTACGCATTAACCTTGGGGCACAGGGCATACTGCTATGCGTTATTCGTTGGTATGTCTTTAGTAGAGCAATGGTCTTGCCAATATTTAAATCCCATAATTTTCAGTTGGTTAGGGTTGTAAGGTGGTTTTTTGGTGCTTTGTTTAATTCACTATTTAGTCAATTTAATAACTAATTAGTAGTTTTGACTAAGATCAATTAAAACCAATAGCGATACATTTAAGCCCATCCAAGCATGGTTAAATCTTATTTATTGGTGCATAATACCGCCAATATTTTTAAGGGGTTATCACAATGGCTGATTGGATTAATGCAATTATGTTTGGTGTTGCGCTAATTGCCTTTACGCTAGGGCTAAGCAGCATCGTTATGGGCTTTATGACTGCTAAAGCAGGTGCTGAAGGTATGCAGGAAAAAGTCGAGTATGGTTTTTTTGGCGTTACTGGTTTAGTACTTTGCTTACTGATGGCCTACGCATTGGCTTAAGCGATAAGCATTATGAAAAAACCGGCTATTGCAGCCGGTTTTTTTTGTCTCGAAAAACGTCTAGTTCGTTTTATTCAACGTCGTTTTTGCGATTTGGTTTGAGCTTCTCGTGACCTTCTGAAGAAGTATTATCATTTTTTGTCATCAATACGGTGTTGAACAGAGGTCTCTTCGGATTTGTGTTTATGGGTGCTTACCTCGTGTTCAGAGGTATTTCTTTCGCGCTCAGGGCTACTCTTTTCGCGCTCAGGGCTACTCTTTTCGCGCTCAGGGATATTCTTTCCGCGCTCAAGGCTGCTTTCAAAAACGCTGTGTTCACGATGGGCAAGTAACGATAAATGCCCATCACGCTGAAAAGCGCGTAAGTCGAACAGGTCTAGCATGGCCATAACATGGTCAAAAATATCTGCCTGAACTTTCTCGTATTTAACCCAGTCTTTTTGAATACTAAAGCAGTAAATTTCTAAAGGTAAACCAAGTTCATTAGGCGGTAACTGCCTAACCATAAGGGTAAGTTCTTGGTTAATGTCTGGGTGTTTACGTATGTAAGCCTCTAAATAAGCCCTAAAGGTACCAATATTAGTAAGACGACGGTTGTTTAACAGATCCGATTCATCAATAGAATAATCTCTGTGATAGGCGCGAAGCTCGTTCTTCTTTTTCTCGACATACTCATTGATATAACGAATTTTGGAAAAGCGCTCTAGCATGTCGTTATCGCAAAGCTTGATAGAGTGCACGTCGATATAGATTGCGCGCTTTATTCTGCGACCACCAGACTCCTGCATGCCCCGCCAGTTTTTAACCGCTTCAGTGGTAAGGCTGTACGTGGGCAACGTCGAGATTGTCTTATCCCAGTTCTGAACTTTCACGTTGGTCAGACCTATCTCAAGTATTTCCCCATCTACTTCGTACTTAGGCATGGCAATCCAGTCGCCTGTATTAAACATGCGGTTGGCAGCAATTTGAATACCGGCAACAAAGCCTAAAATGGTGTCTCTGAATATTAATAGCAGCACAGCAGCAATAGCTGTTAAGCCCGACACGATAAGCAACGGGCTTCTATCTACAATTAACGAAATACTTAAGAGTATGGTAATGATGGCGAAGGCAAGTTTCGTTACTTGAATGAAGCCTGTAATAGGGGCGCGCCGAGAGAGGGCCGACGCATTGTAGACATCTTCTACCGTGCTTAGCATGGCATACAAAGCTAATAGCCCACTATATAGCATGTACAGTTGCGCACTCTTAATCATCATTCCGTGTATGACGGCTTCATCGTCAATGAGAACGGGGGTGGTAACGTAAATAAAGAGAGCCGGAAAGAGATGCATTAAGCGTCTAAAGAAGCCGTGTTCTTGTAGCGCGTTGTCCCACTTATTATTCGATTTATACACCCAGTTAGCAATTTGAGGGCGCACTAGCAGGCGTGCAACTACGTAGATAAGAGCTGCTACGAATATTATAGATCCTAGTGCAAGCAAATTATAAAGCGGATCTTCAGTGGTTAAATTTGGAAAAATGTCTTTTACCAAATGTATGAAGTGATCGCGTACTGAAGCACTGACTTCCATTATTTACGACTCCAACAGTTTCTTTATACGATTGTCTTTATTTTCCCATAGACCATTTAACCAGTTTTGGAAATAAAGACGAAACTCAGACTCAGTGCGTTCTGATTCTTGTTGTAGCTCTGGCACTGGGGTAACGTTCACGTCGATAACGATTTTTGTCATCTGGCCACTTAGCATCGCCATCATGGGGTGACGTTTATTTTCTGGGTAAAGTAACGAGATATCTAAAACGTTAGTAAACAACTCGCCCATAGCTGATAGAGCGAAGGAAACTCCGCCTGCTTTCGGTGGTAGTAGATTTTCGTACGGGCTTTGTTTAGACAAGTGCTTTTGGGTTGTAAAGCGCGTTCCCTCCACAAAGTTGATCACGGTAGTTGGAACCGTTCTAAACTTTTCACAATACGCTTTAGTGGTTTCTAGATCCTTGCCTTTTTTCTCTGGGTTCTTCTCTAGATATGCGCGGGTATATCTATGCATAAATGGCATGTCGAGAGCCCAAGCGCCTAACCCTACGAATGGCAACCATATCAGCTCTTTTTTAAGAAAAAACTTGGGCGCTGGAATGCGGTGTGTCGCAAATTCAATAAGCAGAATAATATCTAAATAACTCAGATGATTGGCGATAATTAGATACCAGCTATTTTTTGAAAGCTCACCGTGAACCGAACACTCAATATCAACCTTATTGAATAACCTTATTAAAAGCACACTAACACGTCCGAAATTAAACAATAGGGCATGCATAACCTTGTTCCATGCAGTTCTAATTTTACCGTTTGGTAATAGTAGCTTCACTAACCCAAGTAGAATTATTAGTCCGCCCCATAGAGCGAGGTTGAGAATTTGCAGCGTGGTGTGCAAAACAAAAATAAAAGGCGCAAGTACTACACGGATCATAATGGTTTCTGGGTTGCGTTAAGTGAATCTAAAAGCTGGTCTTTGGCGTGCCATTGATCATTTAGCCACGTTTGGAAACGAGCGCGAACTTGCGGGTCGTCAAAATAATTGTCGTTGAAAACACCCTTGTCCATAATTTCTTTAATTGGCATAACGTTAATGTTTACACGAATATCGCGCACTTTACCGCTTACAAAGTCCCAAAACGAGGGGACACCATTAGGGTAATCGATGGTTACATCAATAAGTTTATGAAGCTGGTCGCCCATAGCTGATAGTACAAACGCAATGCCGCCTGCTTTAGGTTTGAGCAGATGTTGAAAAGGTGAGTTCTGCCTATCGTGTTTCGCTTGGGTGAAACGAGTACCTTCTACAAAATTCATAATGCTTACAGGCTTGTTACGAAACTTTTCACACGCTTTACGCGTGGTTTCCATGTCCTTTCCTTTTAAGTGCGGATTTTTGGCCAAGAACGACTTTGAATGACGCTGCATAAATGGAAAGTCGAGCGCCCACCAAGCAAGACCTAAAATGGGCACGTAAATTAGCTCTTTTTTGAGGAAAAACTTTAAAAAAGGAATTTTTCTGTTGAATACACGTTGAAGAACTAAGATATCGACCCAAGATTGGTGGTTAGCTACAACTAAGTACCAATCTTTTTTAGTTAGTTTTTCAAGACCGGTAACTTGCCATTTTGTCCTGCCACTGATGCGCTGGTTTATATTATTAACTCCAATCCATGCGGTTGCGCAGGCATCTAGTAAATAAGAGATGAAGCGACGCCACGGAGCTATAGGGATTAATTTAAAAATCGCTAGTATGAATATAGGTGTTGACCACAAAACTGTGTTCAAGAAATAAACGATGACCGAAATAGTGCCAACAATATGATGCAACAGGGCTTTTACCATTGTACTTACCTCAAAAATTAGGCGCTTAGTGTAAACGAACTTGATCTAAAATCCGATAGAGCCTTTACTGAATCATCAATAAAGGTGCAAATTTACGAATTTAAGGAGCTGAAATGGAGCTTATTGGCGAAAATAGAGCATTCGGGGGACGGCATTTACGCTATACCCACAAAGCTGATACCACACAATGCGACATGACTTTCGCAATTTTCCTTCCCCCATTTGCCTCGAAAGATAAACCAGTGCCGGTATTATATTGGCTATCGGGCCTTACCTGTACCGATCAAAATTTCATGCAGAAAGCCGGCGCAATGAAGCTTGCAGCAGAATTGGGTATGGCCATTGTGGCACCTGATACTTCGCCTCGTGGTGAAGGTGTGGCCGATGATGAAGAAGGGGCTTACGACTTCGGTCTTGGGGCTGGATTCTATGTTGACGCAACGCAAGCGCCGTGGGATAAGCATTATAAAATGTATAGCTATATTGTTGAGGAGCTTCCCGCACTTATCGAAAGCGAATTTCCCGTGACCAAGGAGCGAGCTATTAGCGGCCATTCAATGGGCGGACACGGAGCACTTGTTATCGGTATGCGCAACCCAAACAAGTTTGTTTCGGTATCAGCTTTTAGCCCTATTTCGAATCCTTCAGATTGCCCATGGGGCGAGAAAGCACTCGGTCGATACTTAGGTGACGACAAAACGTCATGGATGGACTACGACGCATCTTTACTGTTAGCTAGCAAAACCCATAGTGTACCTTTGTTAGTAGAGCAGGGCACAAAAGATGAGTTCTTGCACGAGCAGTTGAAGCCACAATCACTGGTTCACGCTGCGCAACAATCAGACACACAACTTACGCTAAATATGCATGAAGGTTATGACCACAGTTATTTCTTCATTGCATCGTTTATCGAAGAGCATTTGGAGTTTCACGCAGGGCATATGGGATTAATTTAAGCGTGTTTATTTAAGCCGCGATCTCGTCCTAAAATATGCCCGTCTTAAAAAAAATTGACGGTTTTTCTAAGGCCAGTGACTAAGCTCACTGGCTTTTTTGTGTCGAACTAATTTAAAGGCTGTAGGTAGGCTACTTTAACTTTTGCGCTAGTGCGATAAATTCAGCAATCGCTACCGGGCGCTGATACAAATACCCTTGTCCGTAAGCGCATTGGTGATTTTGTAAAAACTGTTGCTGCTGTTGAGTCTCTATGCCTTCGGCGATAATTTTGATATTTAAATTATTCGCTAGCCCCAGAATAGCCTGCACAATGGCTTGGTCATCGGTGTTTTGCTCAAGCTCACTTACAAAAGAGCGGTCAATCTTAAGCTCATCTATAGGAAGCTTCTTCAGATACACTAGCGAGCTAAAACCTGTACCGAAATCGTCAATAGACACGGTAATTCCCATAGCCCTAAGCTCGTTGAGTAACACAGAAACTGTGTCTAAGCTATCAATGAATACGCTC
The DNA here is from genome assembly GCF_018619335.1 of Alteromonas sp. ALT199. Classification (GTDB taxonomy): domain Bacteria; phylum Pseudomonadota; class Gammaproteobacteria; order Enterobacterales; family Alteromonadaceae; genus Alteromonas. The sequence goes on from NZ_JAHHDX010000059.1 coordinate 30,902, forward strand.
TCTGTTAACTCTATAGAAAGGTTGGAGCCGGGAAGCTGATGATCTTCTAGCGCGTTTTTAATCTGATTGAGCAGCGTTAAATCGGATACTTGACGACCGGAAATATTGATAGCCAGTCTGATGTCTAGACTTGAAGCCTTTAACGCCTCAATGGCATAACAGGCTTCATTAATAAGCCACTCGCCAAAGGGAAAAATAAGCTCACTTTTCTCTGCTAACGGTATAAAAACTTCCGGCGATATAAACTTACCTTCCGGTGTTATCCATCGGGTTAGCGCCTCACACTTCACAATCTTACCCGAAGAAAGGTCAACAATAGGCTGTAAAAATAGTTTTAACTCATTATTTGCAATCGCTCGTCGAAGTTTCGATTCAAGTTCGTAAATAGCATTGTGCTGACTATGCAGATCGTCGCTGTAAACAAGTGAGATATTTCTGCCCTGATATTTAGCAGCCTGAAGCGCGATATCTGCACATTGGAGTAAGGTCTCTGCTGAAGAGCAATCTTGAGGAAAGCTTGCTTCACCAACATTAATACTGAGATTAGGCTCGCTACCATTAAGTACGGTGTAGGTCTGTGTAACTTTGTTTAAAAGCTGCTGTACATATTCACTGGCACTTACATCTTTAAAAGTATCTAGTCGTTTCACTAGTGCAAATTCGTTACTGCCTATTCGAGCAATAAATCCGCTGTTACCCACGAAGGCTTGTAGTCGTAAAGCAAAAGATTTTAGAATTTCATCCCCAGATTGATAACTCAGCGCTTCGTTTATCTTTTTGAAGTCACAGATATCAATAATGAACAGCTTAAAAGCGGTCTCTTCCTGTACTAACCGCCTTACCGTATCGGTGAACAAATTTCGGTTGGCAACTTTCGTTAATGAGTCCATGCCGCTAGCAGTAAGCACGCTTTCTTCTTTGTTGTGTATGTGCGTGATGTCAGTGAATAAATAAACCCAATGAGTGAGCTCGTCGCCATGAAGAACTGGGTGAATGGTTACCTGAAGCCAGACTTTATAATCGTCTACGGGTTGCCAGTATATTTCCCCCTGCCACGGCGCTTTCTTTTGTATCAAAGTAGGTAGAAAGGTAGACGGCGCATCAATGTCCTTTATCAACTCGCTGATACGAATAGAACTTGGCATAGTGCTATTACAAAGCAGAAGCCTATGAGAAGCTTTGTTGTCTAGAATTAAACCACCCTCGCTGTCTAAAATCACAACGCCTGTATCTAAATTATGAATAGCTTGTTGTATAGGCGGTACTAGCTTTTGGAGTCGGGTGTTTTTGCGCAGAACATTGTTTAATTTATGCCTAATATATTCGTGCTGCCCTACAATCTCATGGTGGCTTAGCAGCAATTCACGGGCTGCTTGGAGCGTCTGTTGTTTTTCATCAAATTGTTCTTCAACATTTTTAACCACAAGATAGCGAGAGCCGGCCCCACTATTTATCGCTAAAGCTTCAAGACGCAAAAGCTGATTTTCGTTTTTTTCGGTCCAAAAGCCTGAAGATAGGGTAAACGAAGTTTCTCCTTTCCACACCTCATCAGCATCGAAAAAGAAATCATCTAAAAAGATAGATGGGATATGTTTCTTTTGCAGTTTATTGTTTTCGTCAAGTGCAACAACGTTCGATAGCCATGAAAGTTCCGGTGTTAAACACGTAATATCGTTCTCAGAATTGCACTTAAACAACGCGCAGTTAGTTATACCCAACGCATTTAATAAATGGATATCCATGGCACTCTCCTACCAAAACGCAATTGTACTGAATAAGTTTTCTACATTTTCGCCGGTTTTCGCACTTGTTTTGGTAAGTGAAGAAAATCTCTGAGCGTAAGTAATCAGTTCTTCCTACTCCAATGCCAGCTAGTAGGTAGGTCGGTTTTATTCACTACGAAAAAGGCGGGAATGTCAGGGTAGTGCTCTTGAGCAAGATCAAGAATTTCGATACCCTCAAGCAAAGATTGAGAGCGAGTCTGATCAACTACAATAATATAGGCACTGGCTCCGCGAAGGTAGCGGGGATTAAAACCGCAGTATCTATCGATACCCTCTAAATCCCAAAGAAGAAGTTGAACACCTCGTCCGTCTTTATTAACTTGTTTTTTGTCGATTTTTACGCCAATAGTCGTCTTGTACTTTTCGGAAAAAATACCTTCAACAAACTGCTTAACTAGGCTTGTTTTACCAACACCAGTAGGCCCTAGAATACAAACTTTTTTCTGTATCACCGCAAAGCTTCCTTTCTATTGCTCACTGGATATTAAAACATTTAACATAACTGAACGTCCCATTGATGCCTTCTGCAATGGTAACTCTCCTAAGCTTACGGGTATAAGAATATCATTTGCAACGCCAAGTGATATTAATGAATTCACAACATTCTCTGCTCGTTTTTGGCTTAAAGCACGATTGCGTGCGCTGGAGCCTGAATTGTCACTGGCGCCCATCACAATAATACTAACAACAGTGCTTGTCTTATCTGCATGGGTTAATAATTGCTTGATGTCATTTGCCAGCGTTTCTAATTTTGCTAACTGTACTTCAGAAAGCGCTTCTTGGTTAGTAGCAAAAAGTACATTTTGTGAAGAAACCTTATCAACGAGTCGATTTAGCGCCGCTTTTTGAAGTACTGCATCATCAACATCATATGCCGGTTTTACTTTAAGAGTAGTAGTGTCCACAGCAACTGTCGAGATACCTGGGATTGCACTTATTTGCTGGGTAAGGTCTATGGCGGTTGTGTTAAAAACAACTCCTGATATCAGGAATGTGCGGTTTTCCTTTTTTTCTATAGTTATGCTTTCAAGCTCGTTAAGTGGGTATTCGGCAACGAGCGTTTCAAGTTTTCGCTCTACTACGCTTGGTTTTAAGGAAACAAAAGGCTCTTCAATTACCGTAACCTTTTCTGCATCGATTCCATTGTCGCTAAACCATTGTTCAATGCTGGTGGAAACAGGGTCGCGCAGTACTTTTGTATGTACAATGCCATTTGAGATATAGGTATCGGTGACAATTATACCAGGGGGAGGCGTAAGCTCGTGTAGATCGCTTTTTAAAATGCTTAGGGATAGTCGCATAAATGACAATATCGCTAACGCTACAAAAATTACTAAAAGCACGGCAGCGCCTATTAAACGTTTCGACTTTTTGCCTTCACCTTCTTTTCTTTCACTGACTAAGCAATCCGCAAGGATAGTTTCGCATCCGTCAAAAGGGGCATTGTCTCCCTCATAATTGACTAAAGGTTGTTGGTAAAATTGATGAAAATCTTCCAAAGCCTGCTGAAGTTTACCGCGAACCTCAGGAGGAATACTTCCCGTTACCGCTGCGACTAGTAATGCTTGAGGGCCAATTTTAATCAGTAGCGTGAAATCTTCAGTTTTAATCTCGCCTAGCTCGTTATCAGTCTCGGTAGCGGTGACGCCAAACGCATCTGCAACAAAATCATTGATGGCCACTAGCATTGAGGAAATGAGATCCGCATCTTTTTCTTTATCAGGATCTGAGGAGATACTGTGAAGCAAGGTACCGGTTTCTCGATGAATGACTAGCAGTTGTTGAACTTGATACTGGTAAATTTGCGAAGCGACATATTCAGAGTATTTAACGCCAGACTGCCAGGCTTTAAAGCGCCACGAGATACTTTTGGGGCTAAAGCTATTTTCAATTAACGCATTGGTTCGCTCAACAAACTCCACAAGAAATGAAGAAACGGCCTTTCTTACTAGCGTACCGACTAACGGATAAAGTGTGCCTACAATCTTTTCGCTGTTAGCTTCAATAGAGCGGTGCAGAGATTTTTCGACAAGGGGGACAAGAACTTTATTAACCGAGCCATCTTTTGTTTCCCGTTCAAATAACGCTTCAGAAACAACATTGCTCACAAAGCCCTTTGCGTCACGATCAAGTTTCTGTTGAACGAACTTGTCATCTCGTCCAATAAGTAGCTCTCTGACTTTTTCAAGAGAGTTGTCCGGCAATTCAGACGACGGCACCTTGTCACTCATTAATTAATGATCGGTAGCGAGGTTGGTTGCCATAGTTGAAAGTAAGTTTGCCAGTGTTTTCCTGTCAGTTTTACTCTCTGAAAGCTCGCTGGTTACCTGCTGAAGCTTTTCCAACAACTCTTGATGACGCTTGCTAAATAAGTTGTCGAGTGATTCCAGTTCTTTAACCACGTGAGCTTCAAGTGTGTCATTGTCGTTTTTCGCGGCAGTCTCGGCGATCTCTAGTTCACTTTGTAACTTGTCCGTAGTGTGCTGCAGCTGCTCTTGTACGTTACTATTATTGTTATTCGCACTAGCTAGCTGATTCGATAATTCAGTGATCTGTTGATCGATAAGTTTACGTATATCGTTGAATTGACTATCAAGATGCGTGTTTAATTTAGTAAAGCTGTCGTTCACACGTGACTCAAGAGCTGATAAGTCCGCTCGGAAAGCACGGTTTGTTTGACCGAACAATATTTCTCTAAGTTGAGCAAGTTCGTCAGCTGGTTGAGGAGCGCTTTGCGTTTCGTTAACGTCTTGTGCTTGTTGATCCTTCGGCTTCTTGTCCGCCATAAAATGTCTCCGGAAGGTGCAGTTCTTTTGCTTTTAATAGCGAGTAGTCTGCGGTCACATTTTTATTTGTGCTAATAATTACGGTTATTACTTTATACAATAGCCGCTAATCGCTAACTTTGAAATACGCTAAAAGCATAATAGTGGTAAATACCTATGTAAAAAACTCAAATTTTTTCAGCGGGTTGTTAATAATTTAACAGTGCAAGGATACTTCAAGCACTATTAAGTGAGGCTGATAGGCAGACCTTCGAATCTAATGAAAAGTTAAGGCGTTAATTAGTAGGGTTTTATAGACAGCGCTAACTCTATATCTAATTGGTGCGGCAAACGCAAAACATTAAATACATGCTCGTTTTCATCGAAAGTCACATTATTTCTTTTGCAGAATTCCTGTAGCCATGAATACAGAAGCGTCTAGAACGAAATTTTATCAGTAGGCGAGGAGTAACTACCGAAGCTATAAATATGAAATTGAATGATCTAATTCACCCTAGATTAAATAAAAATAATAAAGGGATAAAGGATTGTTGTAGTGGAAAATCATTGTTGCGAAGATTGTGTGCAAAAAAACATAGCTATAATAGGAGCGGGGCCAACGACGCTTTATTTTCTTTGCGAATTATTGGATAAAAATGTCTTTCCGCAGTCCGTAGTGATATTTGAAAAACATGCTGAGCCCGGAAAAGGGACGCCATTTAGAAATGAAAATGCTAGCCCCAATTTACTTTCCAATTTAAAAGAGAATGAAATCCCAAAGCTTAACGTCTCTTTTTCCGCTTGGCTCCATGAAATATATAGTGAAAACAAGGTTCCAACGACCCTAAAGACTTTTCTTTCGCGCGCTGACTATTCTGAGGGTTCAGCAAACAAGGTTATTCCAAGAGGAGTATTAGGAGAGTATTTAAGCTTTTGCTTTAATCGAGCGATTCAGAGCCTAAAACAAACAGGTTTAGACGTTACCGTAAAACTTCATTCTGAAGTCAAATCCATTGTTTTAGATAACCAACAGTTTACCGTTGATACGAACAAAGAACGGTGTTCAGGTTTCGATCGTGTTGTGGTCAACATGGGCGGCGATCTATGTGCCAAAGACAAACTTGATGATGCGCTTTGGGCTTACCCCCCAAAGCAATATACACATGAAGATGCCAGCGAATTTAACATTGACGGAATGTCATTGACGGCAATTGACGCCGCTTTATCTATTGCGAGAACTAAAGGGAAGTTCTACGACACTGCGAGTGGGCTTGAATATCGAAGTAAACACGACTTCCAAGTAGTAATGCGTTCACGTTCGGGAGTGTTTCCGAAAGTTTGGTATAACAGTGATGCTGTTGCTGACTACAAAAAAATATTAAATGCAGACTGTGCAATCGATGTTAGTAATGTGGAAAGTTTCTTTCGCCACAAGTTATTGCCCCTTTTTAAGCAAAGCATGCCGAAAATTTATCATCAGATAAAAAACATGTCTTTCGCTGAAAGCCTTACTTTTCTCAATCAGCGCAATGGACAAAGCCATCCTATTTTAAAGCTTAAGGCTGAATTGCTTTCTTTAGCTGATGAAAGTCGTCAGTCGGATTGGCCCGCTGTTATTGCTGCGGGTATCGATTACATTCAGCAATCGCCCCTGTTACTTAAGGATTTTCTTACTCAGCATCAAGATATAAAGTCGCAGCTATCGGCGAGTTTCGCTTCAATTCCACTAGAGAGCGCAAATCGGATCATTGCATTGTATGACAGCAAAGTACTCACTTTCGAACAGACTGAAGATGCAAAGTTAGAGGAAGATGATAACGCAGAGGGCATAAAAATTAACGCTAAAGGTATAATCGAATGTGAAGACAAACTAGCAAAACTTAAGGGCTTGTTAACCTTCAGCGGAAAAACCTACGAAAGAGAGGCGTTCATAAACGGTGATGAGTGGTCGGTTACTGAAAATCACGAGTTATTGATAAATGGCAAGTCTACCCAACTTTATGTGGGATCTGCTTTCGTGACACCTTGGTATATTAATATTCCTGGTTTAGGAACATGCGCAGATTTTGGAAAGCAAATCGCTCATCATTGTGTCCAAACCGACGCATACGAAGAAGCTGTAGGTGAATAATGTTACTCTTTGCCTGCGTTCTCTTTATGCTTTTCAGCGCCATAGAAATAATCATATTTCACTACTGGGGATTAAGAACAATCACTCAGTTTTCAAAACGCTTTTCTTCTCATTTCAAGATGAGTGTATCGGTAGTAGTGTGCCTCTTTCTCATTCACCTTGTCGAGATTGCCTGGTATACCTTGATGACATATTTCGCCTATGAAGTATGGGGTGTCAATGGATTTCAAGGTGATGTTAGTTTATCCATAGATGATTACGTTCATATTGCGGCAAGTAGTTTTACGACGTTAGGAAGTTTGACCCATACACCGCACAGTGAGCTGGCAATTATTATCGATTCAATCTCCCTTGTTGGTTTTATGATGCTGACTTGGTCAGCAACCTATTACTACAACATTTTTTCTAACTCTGAGCTTCGTGAAAAATAAAATATGCCAAAGCCATGTTTATAATCTTGGCCGCTTTTGTTTTGGCACATAGCTAGGTAGAATGCGCATCGCCTAATTTTATGGCGCATTTTTAACCACGTTTTACAGATAAGAAAAGGTAACGCAGTGCTAATCACCCCCTTTAACCGCCGTTTCTCTGTCGCTCCAATGCTGGATTGGACAGACAGACATTGTCGCTACTTTTTACGATTAATGTCTAAGCACACGCTGCTTTACACTGAAATGGTCACTACAGGCGCGATTATTTACGGAAAAGGCGATTACCTTGGTTATAACCAAGAAGAACATCCAATTGCTGTTCAGCTAGGTGGCAGCGACCCGTCTGACATGGCTAAGTGTGCTGAGTTATCACAAGCGCGTGGTTACGATGAAGTAAACATAAACGTAGGCTGCCCGAGTGATAGAGTGAAAAACGGTAGCTTTGGCGCCTGTTTAATGGCGCAACCCGAAGTGGTGGCAAGCTGCGTCAAAGCTATGCAAGCTGCTGTAGATATTCCTGTAACTGTAAAATGCCGCATTGGTATTGACGATATGGATGAAGATGAAGATTTTGCTCGCTTTATCGATATAGTGGCAGCCGCTGGGTGTGATACCTTTATTGTTCATGCAAGAAAAGCATGGCTACAAGGTCTAAGCCCAAAAGAAAACCGTGAAGTTCCTCCGTTAAATTACCCTAGGGTTCACAGACTAAAACAAGCGCGCCCTGAGTTATCGATTAGCATTAATGGTGGTATTAAAACACTTGCTGAAACCCAGCAACAGCTAGAGAGCGTTGACGGTGTTATGGTAGGGCGTGAGGTTTACGCAAACCCGTATATTATGTCTACCGTTGATAAAGATATATACGGTGATGCTAATGCACAAAGCCTGTCACGTCGTGAGATAGTACTGCAAATGCAGCAGTACATTGAGCGCCAAGACGACCCGTATTTCAAACCTTGGCATGCAGCTCGCCACATTCTGGGCCTTTATCAAGGGCAAGCGGGTGGTCGAATTTGGCGAAGATACTTAAGCCAAAACGGTACAGGTAAAAATCCAGATCCTAATTTACTTTTAAACGCACTCGACGCTGTCGAGAGCACGCAAAAAGAAGTGGCTGAGTACAATAGTCAAAAAGACTAACGATTTAGTATTTTTGACCAAAGTTTAATAATTGTTCAATTTCATCTAAAGCTCGCATTTTGGCGAGCTTTTCTTTAAATTTATATAAATCAGCTGCTTAATATAATATTAAGGAGTTGGCACACCTCTCGCAATCCTCTAAGTATCGCAACGACAACGTGTTGTTGCACTGACTAAATTTAGAGGGATATTATGAAAACTTCACTAATCGCAGTAACTTTACTGACAGCAAGCATGACAAGCGGCGTAGCAAATGCAGAAGAGTCAGTGCTTCAAACGTTTTTGACAAATGTGGTTTCGAATGCTGTCACTACAACGACACAAGAAATACGCTCTGATGTATACCAAGCAGTAGCCAATGCCACCTACCATTTTGAATTGAGCCCGCAAGAACTTCGTGGAAGCGGTAAGGTAAGTGTTACTGATTTAGTTGTCGCTGAAAAAGCGCAGAGCGATGAAGAAGACGCCGAGTAATTCCTAAACAGCATTGATAAAAGCGCCTACGGGCGCTTTTTTCATGCCTATTTAACAACCAAGTGCCGAGGTAAAACTAAAACCTAAAAGCATAATTCGGAAGTGGTCAAATTAACAATAGGGTTGGTTAAATGCGCTAATTAATCGTATCCGCTCTTAAAATGAACAAGCTGTTTTCAAATTAATTTTTAATAAATTTATTATTATCAATAGCTTAAATAAATGGCATGGTCATTGTAATACTAAAAGTGTTGAGGAGAACTCAGTCAGCGGTAACCAGCAGTGTGGACTAAAAAATAAATGCTGGAAACCACAACACAATTTTTAACGGAGAAAGAATCATGGGTATGTTTTCACGCATTAACGATATTGTTCAAGCAAACATCAACGCTATGTTAGACAAAGCTGAAGATCCTGAAAAAATCATTCGTTTGATTATTCAAGAAATGGAAGAAACCCTGGTTGAAGTTCGCACCGACGCAGCGCGCTTTATTGCTCAGCAGAAAACCCTGACGCGTCATATCGCAGCCGCAAATAAAGAAGTGGAAGGTTGGCAGCACAAAGCGCAAATCGCAATGAACAACGACAAAGAGTCATTGGCAAAAGCGGCACTAATTGAGAAGCAAAAATACGTTGCAAAACTTGCCTCTTTCGAAGAGCAAGAATCACAACTTGCCGAGAGTATCGAAAAGATTCAAGGCGATACCGCACGTTTGAACAGTAAGTTGGCCGAAGCCAAAGCTAAGCAAAAAACCTTAGTTCAACGCAAAAACTCAGCGCAAACACGTTTGAAAGTGAAGCAAGCTGACCACGAAGGTAAAATTGATGATGCCATGATGCGTTTTGAAAGCTACGAGCAGCGTATTGATCATCTTGAGGCGCAAGTGGATGCGTATGACTTAACAAAGTCTAATGAAGCAACATCATTACAAGCCGAATTCGATGCAATGGAAGCAGACGAAGCGATTGAAAATGAACTGGCAGAGCTTAAGAAGAAAAAGGTCGCTTAAGCGACCTTAGGTGCCGCCAATCTATATTGTAGATATCGAAAGTAAACATTTTTGGAGAAGATGATGAAAGTACCATCACAAAAACGAATTTATAGAGACCTTGATTCTGGAATTATTTCAGGTGTATGTGCAGGCGTTGCACGTTATTTTGATATCGATGCAGTATGGGTAAGAGCGGCAGCAGTAGCGGGATTGTTCATAGCAACCCCCATCACGCTAGTGGCTTACGTGGCTGCCGTTATACTACTACCGAGGTTAGTGTAATGAAAAACTTTCTGATTGCACTGGTTATCGCCATTGTACTGGTTAATTGCTTGGGAAGCCTTGTAGATAGCTGGTTAGGTATGCATCTTGTAATGTCTGACGAACTGCTTAGCCCTTGGGAGAACGTGGCTGTGCTTTCGCTAATTGGAGTTGCACTTGCCATAGTGGGCTTTGTTGTTGCTATAAGCGTTGTGGGCACAATTTTATTAGCGTTGGGTGCTGGTTTCTTAGCGTTACTTGTTCTGGGCGTTAGTGCTTTTTGGCCAATTATCCTTATCGCTATTGCACTATATGCGCTGAAAAATCGCAACTCTGCTGCTTATAAGCAGCAAAATGATACAAACATGCATCATACTTTATAATTAACATAATTAATTTTATATTGTGTTAACGTAGTAAAAGGTGGTGTTATGTTGATAACCGTCATAAAGGTTTCGCATTTTTCACATAATATTAGTTGTTTCAAATAGCTGACCACCGTCGGCTATTTGTTATTTAAAAGGAAGGTTGGTGTTTATATGAGACAATCTATTAACTCAAAACGGATAGCGATTGTCGCTGTGGTGGTCTTTTTACTTTTCTGGTTAATCGGGTGGTATTGGAGTTTATCTCCAGACACATTTGGTGTCAGAAAGCGCTTAGAGCAGAATTCACCCGTTGAGAACCCGACTAGTATAGCGGGTTACACACTAACTACTACCATGATTGACGTATCAGAAACTTTGTTAGATAAGCCTGGTGGCTATCTTTCAAATGATGTCATTCCACCCAGTGTCTTTTTAGATAATATGCCAGCTTGGGAGTTTGGAGCATTAGAGATGGTGCGAGACCTTGCGCTTTCTATGCGCAAAGACTTCAGCCGCTCACAGTCTCAATCAATTGAAAACCCATACCTGACAAAAGCTCACCCTAAATTCAATATGGATCATAAGAGCTGGACATTACCATCGTCTGAATCGAGCTATTCTGATGGTATTGAACTGCTTAAAAAATACCGAGACGAGTTGGCAAACACCCGTAACTCAGAGAGTCAGTTTTACACCCGCGCAGATAATTTGCGCGAATGGTTGAAACAAGTTGAAAAACGGTTAGGCAGCTATTCACAAAGATTAAGTGCCAGCGTAGGATCTGCTAGAGTTAATACAGATTTAGCTGGTGATGCTAACGCGAAGCAATCGACTCCTAGTTCAAACCAACGTGTTGTTCAGACAAGCTGGTGGAAATTAGACGATAATTTCTATGAAGCACGTGGTGCTACATGGGCTTTACTGCATTTTTTAAAAGCCGTAGAAATTGAGTTTAACGATGTGTTAGAAGATAAGAACGCATTAGTGAGTCTCCAGCAAATTATTCGCGAACTGGAAGCGACACAACAGTCTGTATTCAGTCCGATGATTTTAAACGGCAGCGGCTTTGGTATGTTAGCTAATCACTCTCTAGTTATGGCTAACTATATTTCTCGAGCAAACGCTGCTTTAATTGAAATATCAGAACTTCTTAATCAAGGATAATTAATGAAAAAGGGTCTTATAGCTGCCGCATTGGGATGCGCATTATTTTCAGTTTCATCTCAAGCAGACACTATTGCAGGCGTTTACGTTGGAGCTCACGTTTGGCAAACCGACACGCAAGGCGGTTTTGCAGATAGCAACAACACTGCTGATTTCAACTTTGACGATGAAACCAATACGGCGTTATATATTGCCTTTGAACACCCAGTGCCTTTCTTACCGAATGTGAAGATAAATCACACTACATTAGATAATTCGGGTACTACCACGCTGGATTCAACCTTTACCTTCGATGGTGAACTCTTTGCGCAAAGCACGACCGTTAATACCGATGTTGAACTTGATGCAACTGATTTTATCTTGTACTACGAGTTATTTGACAACGACTTGGTAAGCTTTGACCTTGGTATAAATGCAAAATACATCGACGGTGCACTATTTGTTGTCGATACTGCAAGTGACACTAGTGGCTCTGCTGAATTTTCTGGCATTGTACCAATGGCATATTCAAAAGTTCAGCTAGGTCTCCCGTTTACGGGGCTATCAGCGTATTTCGAAGGCAGTTATTTATCGTTCGATGACCACGAGCTAAGTGATTATCAAGCCGCTATTCAATATTCGTTTATTGAAAGTTTAGCGGTCGATATGACGCTTCAAGTAGGTTACAGAAACGTAACGGTTGATATTGAAGACCTTGATGACGTTTACGCTGACATGGAATTTGATGGTGTGTTCGCAGGCTTAGAGCTCCACTTCTAAGCGTTAACTTTATGTTTTTAAAGGCGTGACTGCTTATGCAGTTCACGCCTTTTTTACTT
>NZ_JAHHDX010000002.1 GCF_018619335.1 Alteromonas sp. ALT199
TATAATTAAATCCTTTTTAATCATTGGCATAGGTTTGCTTATTTAGGTTTGTAACAAAAATGTTATCAGCTGATAAAAGTTAATAATTTTTCAATATTAAATGATATTAGTTCTCATTTGGCTTTTAATGATGAATAATTATGCTTTAAGTGTGTTGTTTTATGTTGTCAATGGCGGTTTGTTTGTATTTTTATTAAATCGTAAAGCTACGGTTCCACTCATATTAGTAGTTTGCTATATTGGTTAAAAATTATCCGTATGTAAGGTTGTATCTCACTTGATAGGACATTCGCGTAATTTTCACGAGTTCATAAGCGTTATTAAGAGAATAAAAATTCACTGAAAGCACAATCTAGCAAGCTAGTGAGGGTTATTGTATGACAGCTTTACACGCAGCTCCCAGCTGTGCCTTTAACATAAACGACTATATATTGGCGGGCGAAGATGTAAGTTTTAAGCTTTCTCCCAATACCTCGGGGCTTTTTGAGAAGGGGTGTCCTGATACAATTGTCATCCATTTTACTGCAGGAAGTAGCCTTGAATCATCAGTTAATGTTTTGACCAATACTGATAGCGGTGTGTCGGCCCATTTTGCTGTAGGGCGAAATGGCGACATTGTACAAATGCTTCCAACTAACAAAATTGCATGGCACGCAGGCGAAAGTCACTTTGAAGGGCGGAGTCGATTGAACCAATATTCAATAGGCATTGAGCTAGATAACGCAGGTCAGCTTAAAAAAATAGGGAATAGCACTTATGAAAGCTGGTTTGGCAAAGAATATGTAAAGAGCGAAGTATTTGAAGCCAAAAGAAAAAATCAGCATGCAGTTACTTATTGGCATAAATACTCAGACATTCAAATTTCACGAACGCTAGCGTTGTGCAAAACTTTGTGCGAGCACCATAACATTTCAATCATCGTGGGGCATGAGGAGATTGCACCCGCCCGTAAGGTAGACCCCGGCCCAGCTTTTCCTCTGCAAAAATTCAAAGCACTACTATTGCAAACTGACACTAACTTACAGGTAACTGAATCTTTGGAAACAAGCTCCCAACGAGAAGCTCACGATCAGCTTCATCGTGACTTGGCCAGCCCAGTGAAGAAAATAGCTAATGTGAGTGCTAATTCGCTCAATGTTAGAAAAGGGCCAGATACATCTTTTTCTACTATCGATAATGGTTTAAACAAAGGAGAGGTATTGAAAGTGCTAGAGAAACAAGGGGATTGGGCGAAAGTCTCTTTTACCAAAGTTGGTTGGGTTAATACCGCATTTATCCACGAAATTACTGAAAAATCGCCGTTTAAATCTCAAGAGTAAAACGATGTTGTCACTTAGGTTTAATAAACCGCATTCCCGAAGTGAGGAAAGCCTGATAGGATACGGCAAAATAAGTTTAGATTAGACGTACATGCATTCAGATTCACCAAACGACTCTTGGGCAATCCGCTTTGCTCAATTTGTTCAGCGTTTTGGCACTTTAAAGCTCAGCATTTTGTTTGTTGTTCTTTCACTTGTGTTCACGCTAGGCGGTTCCTACGTGATACGCGTTAGTATGGGAAGCCAAGTTCAGCCAGACGATTTCATAAGCGCAGTTATTCTCACTATGTTATCTGCGCCTTGGGTGCTCTACTTTTTCAGTGAGTTAATAAAGCAGCTTGAGAATTCCCGCACTAACTTGAAGGAAGTGGTTAGTCAACTTGAAAGCTTACGCGAAGAAGATGTGTTTCTTAATCGAGAGCTTCAAAGCAATATAAGACAGCTAAACCATGAAATAGAGCAGCGCAAGCAAGCGCAAGAAGAGCGTGAAGCTCTGTTTAAAGATTTAGAAAGAGAAATTCAGGATAAATCTGAACAGGAAGCCCAAGCGCGACGCTTATCTACCTTATTGCGCTCTATCATCGATGCTTCGCCCGACTTAATTTACTACCGCAACGAAGAAGGTAGGTTTGCCGGCTGTAATCGAATAGCTGAGTTAATGACCGGCAAAACTGAGCAAGAATTGCTTGGGTTGACGCCAAAAGATGTATACGAAGAAGAGCTAGCTCGCCAAATTGTGGCAAGCGATCACGAAGTTTTAGAAACCAATGCCAGTATCACAGAGGAACTATGGCTTCGCTTTGCCGACGGGCGTCGTCGCTACTTCGAAATGAAGCGTGTACCTTTCTTCGATAAAGAGGGTAACCGTTTAGGTCTTCTGTCATTCGGTCGTGATATGACCGAGCGTAAACAAGCTGAAAATGCAGCGGCGAAAGCAAGTACAGATAAAACACGCTTTATTGCGACCATTAGTCACGAGCTTCGGACACCGTTAAACGGTATCGTTGGTTTAAGCCGCATGTTGCGTGATACCGAATTAAGCGCCGAGCAATTCAGTTGGGTAAGTACAATCTATGCCAGTGCTATAACGCTGGGTAATATCTTCAACGATATCATTGACCTTGATAAGTTAGATAGAGATAAGCTAGAACTTAGCCTTAAAACGATTTCTCTAAAAGATTTTACCGAAGAGTTAAGCAGTATTATTCGATTGCTTGCCGCAGATAAACAGCTTGAGTTTAAAACGACCATTAAAGACCCGTTACCTCGTTTAGTGGAAATAGACGGTACGCGACTTCGTCAAATTTTGTGGAATATCCTGTTTAACGCAGTGAAGTTCACTCAAAAAGGGCATGTGAGCTTATCCGTATCATCAACTAAGCCTGATGGCGATAAAGCTTACGTTACCTTTATTATTGAAGATACGGGTGTAGGTATTCCTGAAAGCGAAATCGATAAGATATTTGCTATGTATTATCAGGTTGATCACCCGGATCACCAGTCAGCGACAGGAACGGGTATTGGTCTTGCCATTTGTAAACAAATGGTCGACTTGATGAAAGGTGAAATTCACGTTTCTAGTAATGTTGGCAAAGGCACCCGTTTTGAAATTGTACTGCCAGTTCAAATTTCAAACAGCCCAATGAAGGTCGCGCAGCTTCAAGTGACGGGGCTTAATATCTTGTTAGTAGAAGATATTGAATTAAACGTTATGGTCGCCAAAGCCCTGCTGGAAAAACTTGGTCAGAAAGTAGACGTAGCGATGACCGGGCAAGAAGCAATAGATAAAGTGAGAGCAAACCAATACGATCTCATTTTGTTAGACATTCAGTTACCTGACATGACGGGCTTTGATGTGGCCAGCACCATTATTGAAGAAGATTTGGTAATGCAAACACCTATTGTGGCGCTGACGGCTAATGTTATTAAAAAGCGCGATGAATACCTAGAAAACGGTATGGACGATGTAATTGCCAAGCCGATTAAAAAATCTCGCGTTATTGAAGTGTTCAACGAACTGTTCCATGCACCACCAGCACCGCTAGAAGTTGATGGTGAGGTAGAGCGCCCTGAGCCCAACAAAATATTAAGTAACATTTTAGATATGGACTTGTTGCAGATGTTGGTGGATACAATAGGGGATGAAATGGTGCGCGCTAGCGTTAAAGTATTCCAAGAAAAAATGCCGGAATACATGGAAATACTTCAGCTAAGCTTAAGTGCGGACGAGAAGTCGGAAGTGTGCTCACAGGCCCATAAAATAAAAGGCGCTGCTGGCTCTGTCGGTCTTGCTCGCGTACAGCGTATCGCTAATCAAATTCAACAAGGCGATCATCCAACTTGGTGGGAAAATGTACATGATTGGGTAGAAGAGCTGCAAATGGCAGTTCAGCACGACATGAAAGCACTGCACGATTGGTTGAACGAGCAGCAGGTTGATGATTAGTCTGCGTCATACGCACTAAAATAGTTAACGTAAAAAAGAGGGCTTGCCCTCTTTTTTGTTATAAGAACAATAATTAAATTAGATTTGAGCACAGCAAGATAGCTAGATACCTGTCGCTAAGGCGGCAGACTATTCTTATTAATATAGTGGTAAAAGGAATTATTGTGATGACAAATAGCGCACAAAAAGAGGCAGTATTTTCAAACAGTCAACTTGGTGTTGATGAAATACCTACTCTTAAAACATTAACCTTATTGCCCATTTCAAAAAAGTACCGTGCACTAAATATTTTCTCAATTGGTTTGATAGCTTTGGTTTTAGGAGGAATTGCGACGGCCATAAGATTGCAAGGTTTCTGGACTTTACCTGAGAACTTAACGCTTGCTTACCCTTATGTGGTTGCAGGTATAGTCGCATTAGGTAGCGTGTGGGCTCTATATCACTTTTTCGCTGACGTACGCATATTCTACGCAATACGAGAGCAAGATATTAGCAAACAGTCGGGACTAATTTTCAGGAAGCTATCTTGCCAGCCGATATTGCGTGTTCAGCACGTTGAAGTTAATCGCGGGCCTCTGGATAGATGGGCTGGCCTTGCTTCACTCCAGGTATTTTCTGCAGGAGGCGAAATGCATACCTTTGAAATACCCGGGTTAAGCATAGAAAGAGCTGAGCAGTTACGTGAGTTTATACTCGCTCACAAAGATATCGGTGCTCGCTAATGACAGCGCCTGAAACCTCTACAAATCAAGTGTCTCATCTTGATAAAACACAAGAGCATAAAGAAAATGCACCGCTTCACTCGCAAATCCAAGATGCGAACTTAACAGATCCAAAGCTGAAAATAGAAACGGGCGATGAGTGGCAGCGTCTGTCTCTTATTTCAATTTTGTACTTTACCATTCGTAATTTTACCAACATGGCGCAGGGGCTTATTTATGCTATTCCTGCGCTAGCCATTTCATTTAATATTTGGGATAACTTGCTATCGCCTGAAGTGCTAATAGGTGCCGGAATTCTTCTTCTATCTACAAGTGGCAGTGGCGTAATAAGCTTTTTTATGTACAAGTTTCGCGTGTATAACCAACACGTTGAGATTCATCATGGCGTGTTTCAACGCCGCTATACCAACTTACCTTTGTGGCGTATTCAAAACGTTAAGATAGAACGCCCTTTTTATTATCGTCCTTTTGGATACGCATTAGTAGTGCTAGATACGGCTGGAAGCGGTAAAGAAGAGGCCAAAATAGTGGCGGTGCCAGAAGCCTACGCCGAAGCTCTGAAAAAGCAGGTGTTATATGAAAAAGAACATCACGAAGTGGGCTATAAAGGTGAGTTAGCTGGTGAGGAGCTCTCTGATAAGGAATTGTCCGACGGAATTTCGTCTTCGCGCACACAAAGTATGAGTGCTAAAGCAGCGGATAACGTCAATACGAGTGAAGAAGTGTTAAACCGTCGTTCCGTAAAAGACATTATTATTCACGGTATTACCAATAATCGCGTTTGGATCATACTGGGTGCCGCTGCGCCTTTTTATGATGATGTGTTTGGTCTGGTTTCAGAGTGGCTGGCTGACAAAGGTTTACAGCTTAATCAAATAGTAGGTGAGCAAACGGTCGCTTGGTGGCAATTTGGGCTGTATGCCTTCGTTATACTAATGATGCTAATGGCGTTAGTGGCGCTACTCAGCGTAGGTGGCGCGCTACTCACTTTCTATGGCTATACACTTTCAAGAGTTGGAGACCGATACATCCGTCGCAGCGGTTTGCTCAATAAGCTTGAAGTCAGCATGCGAGCGTCACGCATTCAAATGATTACGGCAAAACAAGACTGGCTAGATAAGATTCTTAAACGAGTAAATTTGTACTTCGAGCAAAACTCTACTGCTGGGCAGCAAATGCAGGAACTCATGTCACCAAATAAGCTCATCGTTCCATCGGTCACCGAGAATGAAGCGTTTGAGCTTAGTCAAGAGGTGATGCCAGGATGCGACCTGAGAGGTCAAAGTTATCAAACCATCAGTAAGCGGTTTATTAGGTTTTGGTTACTTGCCGTTTGGACGTTGCCAGTTTTTGGTTTTTTCACACTGGGAGCCGTCACTTCCCATTTAGACATTATGATTGGCGCAGTTACTATTTTTATTTCTGTAGCGCTTTTGCTGACACTTAGATGGTGGCGATGGGGAATAGCTTACGATAACAAATATGTGTATATAAGACGAGGTCGTATAGGTGTCGACTATCAATGTTTTGAGCCCTATAAAGCGCAGCAAGTAATTGTGAAGCAGAGCGTTTTCATGAAACGAAAAAAGCTAGCCACGATTAAATTTGTTCTGGCTTCAGGCGCGGTGACGGTGCCGTTTTTACCAGAGGAATACGTCAATAAACTAGCAGATAGTGTTTTGTTTGAAGTGGAGTCAACCAGAAGGTCTTGGATGTAATCGACTTGAAGCTATAGAGCTCTATTTTGAATATAAATAAAAAGCACCGCTTTAGCAAAAGCGGCGCTTCTAGTAAGTCAACGCTGGTTAGCTTTGGTAAAAGCTTAATGCATCCATTACGTCGTAGCAGGCGCCCATAGTATGGTAATCCGTTTTCCCTACAGGGCTTTTGGTTTCTTCAAGCTTATCGTTTTTCGCCGACAAAATCCTGAACCAGGCGCCGAATTGGTGGTCAACCATGTGCTTCCACGAATAACCCCAAATCCGGTTATACCACTGCCAATATTCCTCGTTACCAGTAGCGAGGGCTAAGCGCGCAGCACAAGCAAAAGATTCAGCTTGAACCCAAAAGTATTTTTCATCATCACAGATACTATTGTCTGGTGCAAAGCCGTAGTACAAACCATCGTTTGCGTCGTCCCAACTTAACTTAATTACCGAGTCGAATAACGAGCAGGCGCGTTCAATTAGCCAATCTTGTGCTTCATATTGGTGAATTTGTAACAAAAGCTTTGACCACTCAGTATGATGGCCGGGCTGAAAACCCCAAGGACGAAAAAGGTTTTTCGGATCATCTTTGTTGTAATCCCAATCTACTTCCCACGTTTTCGTATAGTGTTCCCAAATGCGGCCATCCGCTTTATTCGCCTGTCGAATAGTGATGTTTTTAGCGAGTTCTAAAGCGCGTGTAAGAAACGGTTTATGACTGGTTGCTTCGTAAGCTGCAATCAGCGCCTCGCAACTATGCATATTTGCATTTTGCCCACGATAGTCACTGCATTGTGAAAAGTCAGCATTAAATTCGTCTTTGTATAATCCGAATTCACTATCCCAAAAATACTTTTCCATAAGAGAAAACGTATCGTGAATATACTGCTCCGCCTCTTTTACCCCAGCGCGAAGTGCCCAGCTATAGGCTAAGATAACAAATGCTAAACCGTAACAATGGTTGGTAGCATCAGTAACCGTGGTTTCCATTTCATCTACAGAGAGCGTCCAGGCATATCCTTTTGTGTCTTGTTGCAAATGATGGTCGCGTAAAAATTGAATGCCAGACTCGACGCGTTTTTTGTGTTGATTATCGCCATAGGCTAAATAAGCCCTTGCGTAGTTAAATACAAAACGGGTTGAGCTTACCAAGTGGCGAGTTTGTTTATCATACACACTGCCATCATCCATGAAGTTTTGGTAAAAACCTCCAGACGGGGCATCAACATTTGGCTCATAAAATGCGAGTATGCTTTTAATGTGCGAATTTAAAAACTCTTTGGACGAAAAATCTGGTTGAGAAAGCATAATAAAAACTCCTTAACCTTTTTTCGCAGTGTTAGGTAAAAGCCAGTAAAGCGCCATTGCAGCAGTCCAAGAAAAATCAGCTCCGCCACTTCGCGCGCCAGTTTCTGCATGGAACGACTCGTTAAACCCACTTGTATAAATACAAGCGCGACTGCCCTCTGTGATGCGCTGCGCTTGTTGCGAGAAACCATAGTCTTCTAACCCTAATACTATCATCCAGTTTATATGAATCCAGATAGGGCCGCGCCAGTAGCGCTGAGGCTCGTAATTAGGGTCTTCAGGGTGGGTCGATGAAATGGCGTATTCGCTATGCTTAAGCCACTTATCCAACTCGCCTGTAAGTAAGTCAGTTTGATGCTCGCCGACAAGACCTGCGAAAAACGGCAAAAGTCCGGCAGATGTACGAGCTTTACACATTGAATTGCTTCGGGTGTCAAAACTATGAAACATGTTAGTTTCGACACACCAAAGCTTGTTAATTGCACCTTCAGTTAGGTTGAGTCGTTTTTCAAGGTAAGCCGTTTGTTCGTTATTCACACCTATCTTTTCGCATATCGCTAGCAAGTCTTTTGTGGCGCGGTGCAGAATAGAGATGATGCTTACATCATTCACGCGATAAGGGCAATCTTGATAAATTAATGTATCGTCAAAATTCATCTTGCGGAAAAAGTCGACAAGGTACAAAAAGCGATCATATTCTTTTTTGTGTGGGCGCTCAGACGCATCAATATGACTTGTGTCGCGACGCGTATATTCCCAGTCAACACAGGGCACTGCCTCTAAAGCGGCATCCCACGCAGGGCTGTTGTCCATTCCTGATTCCCAGGGGTGATAGCTTACTACTAAACCAGTATTTTCCGGATCTCTTTGTTTGTACCACCACAAGTGGTAATCAATAAGCTGTGGAACCACCGTCTTTATTTGGGCTTCTGCTAGCTCACGGTCTTTCGTTTCTTCAAAGAGTGACTTGATTACTGTGGCTAGGACAGGGGGTTGCGTTATAGATGTACTATCAGGCGTGTTTTTTACACCCCAAATATCAGGACCTGGGAAGTAAGTATCTGAATGCTTGTGGAAAACAACATGGGGCACCATTCCTGACTTCCATTGCGCGCTAAGTAATGACGTGGTTTCCTCCCAAGCCCTAGGCTCGTCAAAGGGAAGCCAACCTAACGCTACTATAGCCGAATCCCAGTTCCACTGAAAAGGATACAACCCGTGCGTTGGCACCGTATAACCTCCAAGGTCGTTCTTAATTAGCGTTGCTTTTGCTTCTTCAATGAGTTGCTCATCACGTTTATCTATTTTAGTCATTGCTCTCTACCCACTATGAGTTTTTAATTCAGCGATTATTACACAAAAATTTAAAAATAAAACCCATTTTGAGTTGAAAGTAATGATTTTGTGTTTTATTGTAAATGGGAAGTTAATCGATAGGTGCTATGTTCGGCAGTGTGTGAAGCCCTACTACAGCACGCAATACAATTAAAAACGGTTGGAGATACACAGTGAAAAAGTTACTTCTTGCGACGACGATTTCGTCGTTATTAGCTGGAAATGCAATCGCTCAGGACGCCGCAGAAACGGGTGGTGATCAAGGCGCCAAAGCTAAGAAAGATTATGAGCAAATCGTTGTTACGGGCACCAGTCGTGCTCGCTTGGTAGCAGAGACACCGCAGTCCACTACATCTATGGGCGCGCAAGAAGTAGCGAAACTATCAATGAGTAGTCAAGCCGATGTACTTCGCTATGTGCCGGGTATAAAGGTAGAAGGCGGTGGCGGTGAAGTTGCAACTAACTTACAGGTACGAGGTTTGCCGTCATCAGGACAGTTCCAGTTTACGCCTTTACTTTATGATGGTTCACCCACTTTGAGTGCGTTTGGTCTGAACTCATCTGCATACGATGTGTACTTTAGAAACGATTTAGGTATTGAGCGTGTTGAGTTTGTACGCGGTGGTGTGTCAAACCTATTTGGTCAAGGCTCTGTTGCAGGGGTTATTAACTACCTCTCGAAGAAAGGGACCGAACTTTCTGAAAGTACAGTACAGCTAGAACTGTCTGACAACAATCGCAAGCGTTTAGATTTTGCGACAAGTGGTCCTTTGAACGAAAAAGGCATGTACTACGCTATGTCTGGTTTTTATCGTTATGATGAAGGCCCTATTGACACGGGGTTGCCTACTGAAGGCTACCAAGTTCGAGGTAATATCCATAAAGAATTTGATGATGGCAGCGGCTATTTCACTATTTACGGGCAAGCGATAAACGATGAAGTACAGTTTTTCCTACCTATCCCGCTAGATGCACAGAGCCGTGAGCGTGTTGCAGGAAATGACGGGGCGGAAGTTGAGTCAACGCAAACTTTTTATGCTTCTGGGTTGTCGTATGACACCGCAGATGGTCGCTATCGTACGCCCATCGAAGAAGGTGTGGCAACAAAAGGGGGCTCTATCTCAATGGAGTTCTCAAAAGATTTAGGTAACGACTATAGCGTTCTTGCACGTGCGAAATATGCTAGTTACGACCACCAGTTTAACCTATTCCTAGATGGAGACGGCATTATCAATGTGCCGGAAACGCAAAGTGAATATTTAGCAAATCGTGGGCTTGATGAGCTAGGCAGTGCAGCATTTACCTATGCTGGCACTGATATCGCCCTTCCAGAAGGCGACTTATTATTTGCAAATCGCATCCTAGACAGAGACAGGCCCGCTACAGACTTCTCATCTGAACTTAATATCGTTAAATACCTTGATATTGGCGACTTTTCTCACAGCATTACGGTAGGTACTTTTTTCTCAAGTAGTGAGGCTGAAGATAATAATGTTATAACGCGCTATTTAGGCGAATTTAATAACCAAGCACGTTTGGTTGATTTATCGATTACCGATGCAGACAATAATAGCGTGATAGTCAGTCAAAACGGCGTAACTGGCCCAGGTATTAGTTTTTCTGATACGACTATTTCAGCTCGAAGAAATGCTTTTTACATTGCTGATCAAATGCAAAGTGATGATTGGATTATTGATGTCGGTTTACGCTGGGAAGAGATAGACGGCACAATTACACGAGAAGGCAGTCAAACAGTTGTCGTTAATGACGATCCTGCGCTTTACGAGAACTTACAAGTAAATGTGGCAGGAAACGGCGCGTTAACTCACGGTAAGGTAGATAATTCAGAACTAGCCTTCTCAATTGCTGCACTTTATAAGCTTACTGATAACGTTAACGTATATGCTAACTATTCTAGAGGTTTCTTCTTCCCTGAACTCCGCGGCGTTGCGTTTGATCCTAATGGCCAACCTGGAAGTTATGAAAGTGAGATTGTTAAGCAGGCCGAGATAGGTACTAAGTTCTTCCTGGATGATTTTATCGGTACGGTCGCTTTGTTCAAAACAGATCTTGAGGATAGACGTTCTGTTGACTTCGTTAACGATGAAAACGGCGTAGCAATTGAAGTGCCTGTTTTTCAGTCAACAGAAGCTTATGGTGTTGAAATCGTTGGTAGTTACAACATTACCGATGATTTAATCTTCGACGCTAACTTTACCTACACTGATCATGAATTTACCGAGTACGATTCAGACCCTTCTGTCATTGGTAACGAGTTGAGAAGAAAGCCGAATGTGATGTTTAACTCTGCTTTGCGCTACACGTTAGACGACTGGGATATTTCTTTTTACCACAACTACCACGGTAAAAACTTCACTAATGACGCTAATTCTGTTGAGTTAGATGATTTCCACGTATTTCGCCTAGATACAGGCTATGCATGGGAGCTCGGTCAAGGTGAACAGCTTCGTGCAAGTATTGCTGTGTGGAATCTATTCGATTCAGATGGTATTACTGAAGGGTCTCCTCGTCTGGGTAATAGCCAAACGGCAGGTGAATCTTACTTTGTAGGCCGCCCCATATTACCGCGCCGCGTGTCGCTGCGTTTGCGTTATGATTTTTAGTCGACGTTGACACTCCCCCTCGCTGATGGCTCTTAATGGAGCTATCAGCTTTTTATTTCGCGACTTGAATAATAAGAACAGCATATGAATTTTTTAGATTATATTGTAGTGATAGGTTACCTTGGCGCTTTGCTGTATATGGGGTTCGCCTTAAGGCAGCAAGAAGACAAGGGTGATTATTTTCTTGGTGGCAGAACGTTAGGGTGGAAACCTCTAACACTTTCAGTAATGGCCACACAGCTCTCTGCAATTAGCTTTATTTCTGCTCCCGCTTTCGTTGGTTTAAGAGATGGAGGCGGAATGATTTGGCTGTCTTATGAGCTGGGCATTCCTATTGCCATGATTCTACTGTTAGGTACTATCCTCCCATCCCTATACAAGTCAGGCGTAGTCAGCATATATGATTACTTAGAGCAAAGATTTGGACGTTTAACTCGCGTTCTAATAAGTATTGTTTTCCAATTTAGCCGTGCATTTGCAACGGGTATCATGATTTATGCAGTGTCTATTATTTTGCAAGGCACTATGGGTATTGAAGCTTGGCAGGCAGTGGTGCTCACAGGCATTATTACTGTGCTTTATTCGCTACAAGGCGGTATGAAAGCGGTAGTTTATGCTGATGCGATACAAATGGTTATAATTGTGCTGGGCACCATAGCTTGTATCGTCATCGGGCTTCATGCACTGGGCGGCTTTGACGCACTGGTAGAACAAGCTCCAAAAGAGCGCCTAACCGCAATAGATTTTTCTTCGCTGGGTTTTAGCGGCGATGGCTTCGGCTTCTTCCCGATGCTGTTTGGCGGGATTGTTCTCTACGCATCCTATTATGGCTGTGACCAAACCCAGGCACAGCGTGCGTTATCAGCAAGAAACGAGAATGACCTTCGAAAAATGATTGTCGCCAACGGAATTATTCGTTTTCCGATAACATTGTTGTATTGTTTTTCTGGATTAATTGTTGGCACACTTGCACTTACCAACACCGATTTTTTCAGTAAAATCCCTGCTGATAACCCTGACTGGTTGATGCCGACTTTTATCCTAAATTACCTACCGCATGGGTTAATAGGGCTTTTGATTGTGGCTATCTTATCTGCCGCTATGTCTTCCTTAAGCTCAGCTATCAATTCACTATCGGCGGTTACCGTTGAAGATTATTGCCGTATAACTGATACCGAACTTGAGCACAAAAGCTATCTACGTTTGGCTAAAATAACTGGTTTGATATGGGGTGGCGTTACGCTTGTCCTCTCTCTGTTTGCGGGAAATATTGCACCAACAATCATTGAAGCTATCAATAAAGTTGGCTCTGTTTTTTACGGGCCTATACTTGCGCTCTTTTTACTTGCCGTAGCAAGTAAAACGTTAAGCGGACGACACGTTAATTTGGGTCTCATTGCAGGCGTGGGTACAAACATCATTATTTGGCTATTCGTTCCAGACATTTTTTGGTTCTGGTGGAATGTCATCGGCTTTGTTGTCACCTGCGCGGTTTCAATGGTAGCGCGCACTGTATGGCCTTCATCAGTATCTTCAAATTATACTAAAGCGCTTGTTTTTCACTCTATTCTCACTAAGAGCGACATTTTTACATTACTAGGCTTTTTTGTCCTAATGCTAAGTGTGTGCTTACTTCTCCCTTCACTATTTTCATAAGGGTCCTTTGGACCCTTTTAGAGGTTTTTCATGAGCAAAACATTTCTTTTATCATTGTACGAAGAAGCGGTAAGAGTCAGCAAACCTAAACACTGTTTGCCTCAGTACTTTTCATCGATTGATAAAAATCAGCGAGTATGTGTTTTGGGTGCAGGTAAAGCGGCAGCAGATATGGCCGTTGAGGCCTATAACTACTTTGGCGACAACGCTTATGGCTTGGTGGTGACACGTTATGGCTATGAAAATACAGAACCGACAGGCAATATTGAGGTTCGCCTAGCCGCACATCCAGTCCCCGATGAAAATAGCGTAGAAGGTGCTAAAGCGCTGTTGTCTCTGGCATCTGAGGTAAGGCCTTCAGAAAACGTTATTTTCCTTATTTCCGGCGGCGGGTCGGCACTTGCTTGTGCTCCGCCAGAGGGCATCTCGCTGGATGAGAAACTTGCACTACACAAATTCTTGTTGCGAAGTGGTGCAAGCATTGAGGAAATGAATACAGTAAGAAAACATGTTTCCGTCATTAAAGGGGGAAGGCTTGCCGCAGCGTCGAAAGGGAAAAATACCAGCTTAGTTATTTCAGATGTTGTGGGTGATGACCCTACTTTTATCGCCTCTGGATTAACGGTTCAAGACACCACAACGCCTGAAGACGCCCTGGTTATTCTCAATAAATATGGGTTTAGCGATACATCTTGTATTCGCAACCACTTAAATCAGGCTTTGCCTCTTCCGAAAGTCTCAGGTGACTATACACTGATAGCTAATGCGCAAAGTGCAATTGATGCCGCTGTCGAAAAAGCGAAAGCGGCAGGTTGGGACACCGAGATTATTAGCTATACAGAACGAGGCGAAGCGCAAACAGTTGCTAAACGTCATGCAGAGATAGCACTTGAATACAAGAAAAGAGGCAAATCAGTTCTATTGTTTTCAGGCGGGGAACTTACCGTGACCTTAGGAGACTCGCAAGGTGAGGGCGGTCCCAACCAAGAGTATCTCATGGCACTAGCCCGTTCGCTTAATGGCGAGGTAGGCATAAGCGCATTAGCGGCCGATACTGATGGTGTTGATGGCAGTAAAGACGTTGCTGGTGGCTACATAGATGAAAATACACTAGCGATGGCGTTACAAGAAAAGTTAGATATTGATGAATTGCTAAAAGAGCACGACAGCTTTGGCTTCTTTGATCGTTTAAATTCACATATCGAGATAGGCCCAACACGAACAAATGTAAACGACTTTAGAGTGATTTCTGTTTTATCTTAGTAGGATCTCAAACATCAGTTACGTATAATAAGCCTAGCTTAACTAGGACATGTTGAAAGTAAAATCTATGCTGACATCGGCTAAAAATAATCAATTGCTGCGAAGTGCTTTTGCGCTAGGTAAGGGCGATAAGCTACTTCAAGACAATCCTAAAGCCATAGTAAAAGAAGTGTTTTGGTCCCATGGTATTACACAGCGTGCAATATCCGCTTCAACTAAAATACCCCAACAAACCGTTTCTCGTTTGGTTAATACACTTATTGAAGATGATCTTATTCGAAGTGTCGGTGATTCGGGTAAAGCTTCTACAGGTTTAGAGCCAAACCCCGCGTACGCTTATTGCTATGGCTTATCAATATTGCTTGATGCGATATCTATTGCCTTGATGAATTTTAAAGGCGAAGTAGTCGCTACCCGTCATATTGAGTTAGACGATATGGGGATTGCCTCTGTTCTTTGTAAAGCCGTGTCAGAAGTTGAAGCAATGTCAGTCGAGCATAATATTGACAGCGCTCGAGTACTCGGCATTGGTGTTGGAATTTCTGGTTTCTTTAGTTCAAATGATGGAAAGATGAATACACACCATGCAATTGAAGAATGGGCTGATATTAATATTGCAGACACTGTGGCAGATACATTTAATTTGCCTACTTGGGTAGTAAATGATGGAACCGGTGCAGCCGCTGGAGAGGGTATTGCAGGTGTAGGAAGGAAGTATAAGAACTTTGTCTATTTCTTCGTATCCAGTGCCTTTGGAGGTGGCTTGATTAATAACGGTGACATGATTCGAGGCACCCATGGTAATGCTGGGGAGCTAGGCGATATGCTGCCAGCTAAACTGTATAGCCACCCAAATCTGCAGTTACTTGAGCGTATATTGTTAAAGCACGGTGTAGAAGTGCCATCTGTGTATCGCTTAAACGAAACGTTTGATCCTGAATGGCCCGGTGTTGATGAATGGATCTATAAAGTACAAGACTCCTTCGACTTAGTTGCTACGGCAAGCTCTGCGTTACTGGATAGCCAAGCCATTATCATTGGTGGTCATATCCCTACTAAATTGGCACAAAAAGTCATTCCCAGAATTGATGTATATGCACAATTTAGACGAGGCGCTAAGCGTCCAATGCCAGAAATTGTTTATGCCGGAGTAACTGATTGCCCGGTTGCAGTGGGAGCGGCGACGCTACCAATCCGAGATTGGTTTCTTTAATATCCCACTGGTTTTTAAGAGGCCTTTTGCTGTAAATCCCTCAAAATGATCTGGTCTTTGCCGGCATGTTTAGCGTCATACAAGCGCGCGTCGGCTTTTTCTAGCTGCGACTCTAAACATTTGTGCTCTTCAGTACTCACGCCGATACTGCATGTAATATTAAATTTGTGAGTGGTAAACAGCGTAGTGCGAACTGCATCCATAAATGCAGAAAGCGCCGATAGATACACTTTCGGCTGCCTTACTGATACCACGGTAAATTCTTCGCCGCCATAGCGCACAATTAGGTCGTCAGGGAAGTAATCTTTCAGTAGCGCAGCGAATTCCTGCAGTAACATATCGCCGGTTTTGTGACCGTACGTATCGTTCACACTTTTGAAATTATCAGCGTCAATCATAGATACAATAACGTCTTTTCTAGATGCACTATTGGCGAAAAGCTCCTCCGCTTTTTCATGTAAAAAACGTCGATTATAGACTTTCGTCAATGCGTCTAAGTTCGCTGAGTCACAAATGGTTTGAATCATTTCTTGTGATTCAAGGTTTTGCATTATGCGGCAATAAAACTCTTCGTGATAAAACGGCTTTGATAAAAAGTCATTAGCGCCGCATTTAATAAATTTAGACGTCAGTACACTATCGCCGGTAGCTGAAAGGCCGATGAAAACTAAGTCTTGCATCCTCCTTTCATGGCGAATCGTTTTAACAAGCTCATAGCCATCCATATTGGGCATTCTATGATCCGCGATCACCATTTTGATATCGCGATGATTTTCAAGCACATCAAGGGCTTCTATGCCGTCAGTGGCTTCATGTACTTGAAACTGGAATTTGCGAAGTAACGAACAGATATGATTTCGACTGGTTTTTGAGTCTTCGACAACAAGTACTTTCGTGGTTAGATTTTTTCTTAAGCGATCGACTAATTTAGAAACTTGAAGGTACGAGTAACGAGATTCTTTTGTAATGTAGTCCAGTACGCCTTGATCTAATAACTGCGCTCTAGTGAACTCGTCAAAGTTACCAGTTAGAACAATAGTCGGAACGTTGTGTGAAAGTGCAAGTTCTACACTTTCTCCGTTTGGCGCATCAGGTAGGTTCAAGTCAACGATGGCGGCTAAGTATTCGTTGTCACTTTCAAGAGCACTTTGCGCTTCGGCTAAGTCCTCACATAAGTCACAGGTAAAGTGAGGGTTATCTTCAATAAGTTTATTAACGATCTTACGGACAGTTAAGCTGTCTTCTACTACAAGAACTTTATACATGTGAACTACTCTAGGCACTTAAGTCTTGATAATAACTAAGCGCGAAAGAAAAAGCCCTCTGTGAGAGGGCTTTTTAGACTTATGTCTAAATAAGGTATGACTTATGTTTTGTACAGATGGTTAGAGCTGTTCGAGTGGAACACGGACATTCCCTTCCATTAGAACACGAGCACTTCTGCTCATTACAGCTTGCTCAATTTTCCATTTATCGTTGTCAAACGTAGCTTTTGCTCCTACTCTGAGCGTTCCTGATGGATGCCCAAAAGTCACCGAGTCTCTTTCATCTTTGCCCGCTGCGATATTCACCAAGGTTCCGGGAATTGAAGCCGCTGCGGCAATAGCTACTGCTGCTGTACCCATCATCGCATGATGTAGTTTTCCCATGGAAAGCGCGCGCACCAATACGTCTATGTCAGAACCTAAAATATCTTTTCCGCTTGATGCTTTGTAACCTTTTGGAGGAGCCACAAACGCGACCTTAGGTGTATGCTGTCTATTTGCGGCTTCACCTACATCTGCAATTAAGCCCATTTGAACTGCACCGTATGCGCGAATGGCTTCGAATTTTGAAAGCGCTTCAGCATCACTGTTAATGTCGTCTTGTAATTCAGTACCCGTGTAACCAATATCTTCTGCATTGATGAAAATGGTTGGAATACCTGCATTAATCATGGTCGCCTGAAATGAACCTACGCCGGGTACTTCAAGTGTGTCGACTAAACGGCCAGTTGGGAAAATAGCGCCTTCACCATCAGCTGGGTCAACAAATGCCACTTCTACTTCTGCAGCAGGGAAGGTAACGCCATCAAGTTCGAAATCACCCGTTTCCTGCACTTCGCTATTAGTAATAGGAACTTTGGCGATAATGGCTTTATTGATATTGCCCTGCCAAATGTTGACGGTGGCAATGCCGTTTTCCGGAATCTTACTCTTATCAACTAAGCCATTGCTAATAGCGAAAGCGCCAACGGCTGCGGTTAGATTTCCGCAGTTACCGCTCCAGTCTACAAAAGGTTTGTCGATAGCTACTTGTCCAAAAAGGTAGTCAACATCATAACCTTCACGATCGCTTTTGCTCAAAATAACAGTTTTGCTGGTGCTTGATGTCGCACCGCCCATACCGTCGGTTTGCTTAGCGTATGGATCTGGGCTTCCGATAACACGTAGAAGCAGGGCATCGCGCGCTGGCCCTGGCTTTTGTGCTGCCTCTGGCAAGTCGGTTAAATTAAAAAACACACCTTTACTGGTACCGCCACGCATATAGGTAGCCGGCACTCGAAGTTGTGGCGCATACTTTGTCATGTTTTTTCCTTTTTTTGTTTTGGAAGGTCGAAAGCTGTTTGTGATTTGAAACACGCTGTGAACACATCCATGTGCGCTCCCCAGCCGCATCCTTGCGGCTGGAGGGTTTCAAATCACAAACAGCTTCCTCCCAAAAGTAATAAACTTTTTTAGAGAGGTGAGGTCTACGCCCCGACGGTTTCAGCGGTGCATCAACGCCCTCTTAAATTAAAAAACCATTTTGTTTTGATAGAGTCTAAATAGGTTACGATTTGAAACACGCTGTGAATAAGTCCGTATGCGCTCCCCAGCCGCATCTATGCGGCTAGAAAGTTTCAAATCACAAACAACTTCCATCCAAAAGTAATAAACACTTTTCTAAGAGGAGAGGTAAGTTATTTTTAGGGTCCTCTACTCGCAAGGATGATAGTTGTGAGCCTACAGGTACGAATTTACTGTAAGTCCTGTAACCGCTCTTTCTCTCCAAGCAAAAACTAGCTGATGTAACATTGGCCGAACTTCAGAGGAGGTGGTGGATTAGTTTCAGGGCCTCCAACTCGCAAGGATGCGAGTTGGGAGCCTACAAGGACGTATTCACGGCGTGCCCTGTAACTGATTCACTTCCTCCCACCAAAAGTTCGTTCTACGTATTCAGCTAGCTTCTGCTTCCAAGAAGTCCTTTGCGAAGCGCTGTAATACGCCGCCTGCGCTGTAAATAGAGACTTCTTCAGCTGTGTCTAAGCGACAGGTCACCGGTACTTCTAATTGCTCGCCGTTTTTGCGGTTTACTACCAGCGTAAGCGTTGCGCCTGGTGAAGGTTCGCCGCTTACGTCATAGGTTTCTGTACCGTCTAGTTCAAGGGTTTTACGAGTTGTACCCGGCTTAAACTCAAGCGGCAGAACACCCATACCAATTAGGTTGGTGCGGTGAATGCGCTCGAAGCCTTCCGCTACAATCACCTCTACACCTGCCAGGCGCACGCCTTTAGCAGCCCAGTCCCGAGATGAGCCCTGACCATAGTCAGCGCCAGCAACAATAATCAGCGGTTGTTTACGGTTCATGTAGGTTTCAATGGCTTCCCACATGCGTACTACATTACCTTCCGGCTCAACGCGAGCCAGTGAGCCTTGCTTCACTTCCCCGTTCTCCGTCACCATCTCATTGAATACTTTCGGGTTGGCAAGGGTAGCGCGCTGTGCGGTTAAGTGGTCGCCTCGGTGGGTAGCGTACGAGTTAAAGTCCTCTTCAGGTAAGCCCATTTTGTGAAGATACTCACCCGCTGCACTGCTTGCCATTATGGCGTTAGACGGTGACAGGTGATCGGTGGTGATGTTGTCACCCAAAATCGCCAGTGGACGCATACCTTTCATGGTGCGCTTAGCATCCATTGCGCCTTCCCAATAAGGAGGTCGGCGAATGTAAGTACTCATTTCACGCCAGTCGTAAAGCGGGTTTATGTCTTTACCGTAATCTACGCTCAAATCGAACATCGGCTCATACACTTTCCTGAAATGCTCAGGTTTCACCGACTTTGCCACAATGGCATCAATTTCTTCATCGCTTGGCCAAATGTCTTTAAGCGTTACTGGGTTGCCGTCTTTGTCCGTACCTAGTACGTCTTTTTCAATATCAAAACGAATAGTGCCGGCAATGGCGTAAGCGACCACTAATGGTGGCGAGGCCAAAAATGCTTGCTTGGCATAGGGATGAATACGGCCATCAAAATTACGATTGCCAGACAATACCGCCGTAGAATATAGGTCGCGGTCGATGATCTCTTGCTGAATTTTAGGGTCTAGCGCGCCGCTCATCCCGTTACAGGTAGTACACGCAAAGGCCACAACGCCAAAGCCTAAATCTTCCAGTTCGCTCATCAAGTTAGCTTCTTCAAGATACAGCTTAACGGCTTTAGAGCCTGGTGCCAGTGAGCTTTTTACCCACGGTTTACGGGTTAAACCGCGCTCGTTGGCATTTCTGGCAAGCAAACCTGCCGCAATTACATTGCGCGGGTTCGAGGTATTAGTACAGCTTGTGATAGCCGCAATAATTACCGCGCCATCAGGCATTTTGCCTTCTTCCTCGTCCCACTTCGCTGCAATACCACGACTTTCTAAATCGCTGGTAGGTAAGCGAGCGTGCGGGTTTGAAGGGCCAGCCATATTGCGACCAACAGAAGAAAGGTCGAACGTAAGCACGCGCTCATACTCGGCGGTTTCTAACTCATCTGCCCACAAACCGGTGTGCTTAGCGTATTGCTCAACCAGCGCAATTTGTTTTTCTTCGCGACCAGTTAGGCGTAAGTAATCAATGGTTTGTTGATCAATGTAGAACATGGCTGCGGTGGCGCCATATTCCGGTGTCATGTTTGAAATAGTGGCGCGGTCGCCTAAGGTTAAGTGCGATGCACCTTCACCGTAGAATTCAAGGTAAGCAGATACCACACGTTCTTTTCGCAAAAACTCAGTAAGGGCTAATACAATGTCGGTTGCTGTAATACCTGGCTGAGGCTTGCCAGTAAGCTCAACACCTACAATATCAGGTAAACGCATGTAGGATGCTCGGCCCAACATAACGCTTTCCGCTTCAAGACCGCCTACACCTACTGCAATTACGCCAAGTGCATCAACATGCGGCGTGTGGCTGTCGGTACCTACCAAGGTATCAGGGAATGCAACGCCGTCGCGAGCTTGAATAACCGGCGACATGCGCTCCAAGTTAATCTGGTGCATAATGCCGTTACCTGGTGGGATAACATCTACGTTTTTAAAAGCCGTTTTTGTCCAGTTAATAAAGTGGAAACGGTCGTCATTACGTCTGTCTTCAATGGCACGGTTTTTCTCAAACGCGTCTTTTTCGAAACCCGCGTGTTCAACGGCGAGTGAGTGATCAACAATCAGCTGCGTCGGCACTACTGGATTCACCTTTGCTGGGTCGCCGCCTTTTGCTGCAATAGCATCGCGAAGACCAGCTAAGTCTACAAGTGCCGTTTGACCCAAAATGTCGTGACACACTACGCGAGCTGGAAACCATGGGAAGTCTAAGTCGCGCTTGCGATAAATGAGCTGTTTAAGCGAGTCGGTTAACATTTCGGGAGCGCATTTACGTACCAAGTTTTCTGCCAGTACACGTGAGGTGTAAGGCAGCTTGGCGTAGGCACCTGGTTCAATAGCATTTACCGCTTCACGGGTATCGAAAAAATCGATACCCGCGTTTGGAAGCGGTTTACGGTAATCAATATTCATAAAACTCAACCTTTGCCTTACGCGCGTTCGCTGATAGCAGGCACAGGGCGAAGCTCTTCGCCAGTGTATTCTGCTGATGGACGAATAATGCGATTGTCAGCGCGCTGCTCCATTACATGTGCTGCCCAACCTGTAAGACGAGACATAACGAAGATTGGCGTGAATAACGGCGTAGGTATGCCCATAAAGTTGTACGCAGAAGCATGGAAGAAGTCTGCATTACAGAAAAGCTTCTTCTCGCGCCACATGACCTCTTCACAGCGAACAGACACAGGGTAAAGTACGTCGTCGCCTACATCGGCAGCCAGTTTTTCGGACCACTGCTTGATAATCTCGTTACGCGGGTCAGAGTCTGAGTAAATTGCATGACCAAAGCCCATGATTTTCTCTTTGCGCTCAAGCATGCCCATCATTTTTTCTTCAGCATCATCGGCAGACGTAAAGCCCTCAATCATTTCCATGGCTGCTTCGTTAGCACCACCATGAAGCGGGCCGCGGAGTGAGCCAATAGCACCTGTTACACAAGAATGCATATCAGATAGGGTTGATGCACAAACACGAGCCGTAAAGGTAGACGCGTTGAATTCATGCTCTGCATAAAGAATGAGTGATACATGCATAACTTGCTCATGCAGTTCCCTTGGTTTTTCGCCGTGAAGCATGTGTAGGAAGTGACCACCAATTGAATCGTCATCGGTTTCAACATCTACGCGTACACCGTCGTGCGAGAAGCGGTACCAGTAACAAATGATACTTGGGAAACATGCCAACATACGGTCTGTCACGTCTTGCTGCTGTTCAAAGCTGGTTTCCATTTCAAGGTTACCTAGCATTGAGCAACCCGTACGAAGTACGTCCATAGGGTGGGCATTTTTCGGAATGCGTTCTAGCACTTCTTTTAGTGCGGTAGGAAGGCCGCGCATACCGCGAAGTTTAGTTTTATAAGCGTCAAGTTCAGACTGGTTAGGTAGCTTGCCTTTTAAAATAAGGTACGCTACTTCTTCAAATTGACAGGTTTGCGCTAAGTCTTTTACATCGTAGCCACGATACGTTAAACCAGAACCTGATTTACCTACGGTTGATAATGCTGTTTTACCTGCAACTTGGCCGCGTAAACCCGCGCCACTTAACTGTTTAGCCATCTTGTTGTCTCCGGTCTTGTAAAATGTGTAAGGTACTTTTTTAAAAATCTAGAAATAAAAATTACATTGAACTCAGCGGTCGAGTAGGGTGCGAGGCACCGAGAGAGTAGGGGCGGTGCACAGGGCGTTACCCCTTTGAGGCATGGATGCCGAAACGGAGCCCCCATGGATGGGTTCACGGCGTGGTAACGCCCTGTGCACCGTTCCAGCTTCAATGGTGCCTCGCACCTCACTCGCTTCCTGCTGTTTCGTATTCGTGTTAGTTCTTACCTTCGGCGAATAGGGCATCTAGCTTTTGCTCGTATTCGTGGTAGCCAAGATAATCGTACAGATCCATGCGTGTTTGCATGGTGTCGACAACGGCTTTTTGATCGCCGTTTTCAAGTATAGATTTGTACACCATTTCTGCTGCTTTATTCATCGCACGGAAAGCACTTAGTGGGTAAAGCACCATGTCAGCTCCCCATTCGCCAAGCTCTTCTTTGTTCCACAGTTCGGTTTTGCCAAACTCAGTAATATTGGCAAGAATCGGAACGTCTAGTGCTTCAGCAAATGCGCGGTAATGTTCCTCTGTTTGTACCGCTTCAGCGAAAATGCCGTCTGCACCTGCAGCAACGTAGGCTTTTGCACGCTCAATAGCTTTCTCTAGCCCTTCTTGAGCAAACGCATCGGTGCGCGCCATAATGAAAAAGTCAGGGTCAGTTCTGGCATCTACCGCAGCTTTAATACGGTCGACCATCTCTCCAGTACTCACAATCTCTTTGTTAGGGCGGTGGCCACAGCGCTTTTGCGCAACTTGGTCTTCCATATGTACGGCTGCCGCACCGGCTTTTTCCATGTCACGAATGGTTTTGGCAATGTTAAATGCACCTCCCCAACCTGTGTCTATGTCTACCATAAGCGGCAGGTCACATGCGCTTGTAATACGCTGTACGTCTGCAATGACATCGTTAAGCGAGGTCATACCCAAATCAGGTAGACCGTAAGAGGCATTTGCTACGCCGCCACCTGATAGGTAAATGGCTTGGTGACCAATGGCTTTTGCCATCATAGCGGTATAGGCGTTAATGGTGCCTACAATTTGTAGAGGCTTGTTGTTCTCTAAGGCTGTTCTGAATTTCTTTCCTGCACTCATGATAATCACTCGCTTATTTGAAGGTAGGGGAGAGGTAAATTAGGGTTGTAGGAAGCTTTAAATGTTTAGTCATGATTAAGCTTCTTCTCAATATTGTTTTTTGAATAAAGAATGTGACGACGCATAAGCATTTCGGCAAGTTCCTCATCGCGGTTGGCAATGGCGTTTACGATATGTCTGTGCTCGTCAAACGCAGTGCTAACGCGAGGGCCAGCCATACCTAGCTGTACGCGATACATACGCACTAAATGGTAGAGCCCATCTACAAGCACGCTAATAAGATGATCATTTTTACTGCCAGTTACAATTCGGTAGTGAAAGTCTACATCGCCGGCTTCTTGATAATAACTTTGTCCATCTTTTACTTTATCGAAGTGGCTATCGAGTAACGCCTGCATGTCGGCAATCTCTTTATCGCTCATGTGGCGGGCAGCTAAACGGGCGGCCATACCTTCTAACGCTTCACGCACTTGATATAGCTGAACTAGTCCTTCAGGTGACAGTGCAACTATACGAGCCCCTACATTAGCTTTTCGTTCTACTAAGTGGCAGGTGGCTAGGCGGTTTATGGCTTCACGAATAACGGCTCTACTAACTTCATACTTTGTCGACAATTCCATTTCGCTGAGCTTGCTGCCTGCGGGAATAATGCCTTCAACAATATCCTTTCTTAATTGAAAGAAAGTACGGTCTGCATTGGTTATAGCTTGTTCGCTTTTTACTAACACTATACTTGGTCTTTATTTAACTAATGTCGACAATATAGACCTGTTTTAACTTTTTTTCAACACGATCTAGGAGGAATTGTCGACAACTGGACTGCGATATTAGTCTTATACAAGGTGGAAAAGGTTTGTATGAAGGTCGCATTAGAGCTCACCGAATAAAGATGCGCCCGAGCTAAGCTCGTGATGTAAAGCTCCAGTGCGGTCATATATGTTGATTCATGGCGAAGAGAGGAGCCGTTTCAGTTGCTTTCGTTTCGTGCGCTTATCAATAACAAGAACGTAAGATTAAAAAGTAGTGGTCTGTTTAAAATTTGTCCGTTTGGTCTAGTTTTTAACAGCTCCGCTAGAAGGTTTGCTTTGATATTTTTTTATTTTTATCTATTTGATTTTTAATTGTTTTCAATCTTCATGATTGTGTTTATTGCTTGGTTAGATACCTAACCGATTAGTCTAATTTTAAAATCTTATTTTAGTAAAAATGTAATATTTTACTTTGCAAGATCGTAATCTAACGGTAACATATC
>NZ_JAHHDX010000116.1:0-832 GCF_018619335.1 Alteromonas sp. ALT199
ATGCTGCATTTTTATTATTAGACGAGAACCGCAGTTTATCTGCAATTAGCTTGCGTGAAGTTGCCCGAGAAGCTGGCATTGCTCCTACTTCTTTTTATCGACACTTCAAAGATATGGACGAGTTGGGTTTAACGCTAGTGGATGAAGCTGGTCTAGCGCTTCGTCAGCTTATGCGTCAAGCTAGAAGGCGCATTGCTTCAGGCGGTGGCGTCATCCATACCTCTGTTGAAACCTTCATGGAGTTCATCGCGGCCAATACAAACGTGTTTCGCTTGTTGTTGCGCGAGCATACCGGCACGTCATCTGCTTACCGACTAGCAGTATTCAGAGAAATTCAACATTTCATCGATGAACTTACTGACTACATCATCGAACAACAAGGGGTGGAATACGCCTGTGCTCAGTTACAAGCTGATGCAATGGTAAGGTTAGTATTCAGCGCCGGAGCCGAAGCATTAGAAGCAGACGATAAGCTTAGAAGTGAAATAGGTGAAAGAGTGAAAGCCCAACTACGCTTTGTTCAACTAGGCGCTGCGCAAAAAGCCTAGCGCTGAAGAATTATCAAATATCCTATGAAACAGATTCTACTGTAAACCTTCTTATTACATAGCATTGTACTTGTTAAGCTCTCAACACAATAACGCTGGATTCAGCCAGTAAACTTCAAAAAAAGAGAGCCAGATATGTATTATTCAGTTTTAGAAGTCACACCTACCGATGAAGCGTGGATCCCTCACTATGTAAAACTCGCAGCAGATATAGTGTCGAAACATGGCGGAAAGTATCTAGCGAACAGTGCGAATCATCAAACTTTGGAAGGCGAGAGAGAAGA
>NZ_JAHHDX010000116.1:1116-1434 GCF_018619335.1 Alteromonas sp. ALT199
CCCGCCATTCGCGTTATCATTCAGTGGCCTTCAAAACAAAGCGCACTCGATTTTATGTCTGACCCAGAATACCTACCGTTACTAAAACTAAGAATTGACGGTTCAGTTAGCCATCACGTTCTTGTTGAAGGCAAAGAGTAGTAAATAAAGATGACTTACACGCAAACTAGCCTTTGCGTGTAAGTAGAACACCTGCCTCAATGTGATGAGTGAACGGGAACTGATCGAAAAGCGCAGACTGCGCGACATTGTGGGTTTCACTTAAAAGCGCAAGGTTTTGCGCCAAAGTTTCAGGGTTACAAGAGATATACACAATAT
>NZ_JAHHDX010000007.1 GCF_018619335.1 Alteromonas sp. ALT199
CTATAAATATCAGCAAATTAAATATAAAAAAAACGTAAGCCGATTTTTACCCAGTTGGTTATTACTCAATTTTGTATTAGTAGTGGACGATCGCTACGCAACTGAATAGACAATGCGTTCAAGCTTCTACACTGGATTTTTAGACAAAAAAAAAGCCCGCTTATATAAGCAGGCTTTCAAATAATAACTTAGTGAAGCGTTAAGCTAGCGTAATACGCGCAAACTTGCGTTTACCTACCTGATACACGTTTTCACCTTTTTCAGTGAGCACTAAACGGGTGTCTTCCACTTTGTCGCCGTTAATTTTAACTGCGCCCTGTTTGATCATGCGCATGGCATCTGACGTTGAGCCAACAAGTTTCGCTTCTTTTAATAAATTACCGATAGCGATGCCTTCTTCGCCTAGCGCTATTTCAAGCTCTGGCATATCGTCAGGAATAGCGTTTTTCTGGAAGCGTTGAATAAAGTCTTGGTGGGCACCTTCAGCGGCAGCATCGTCGTGGAAACGAGCAATGATTTCTTTCGCCAACATAATTTTAATATCACGTGGGTTTTCGCCACCTTCAACGCGCGCTTTAAGCTCTGCTATCTCTTCTAACGGACGGAAGCTGATAAGATCATAGTAACGCCACATCAAATCGTCAGAAATAGACATTACTTTACCAAACATATCGTTTGGCGCGTCTGTGATACCAATGTAGTTGTTCAAAGACTTCGACATCTTCTGAACGCCGTCTAAGCCTTCAAGTAGTGGAACCATCACAATTGACTGTTGCTTTTGTCCCTGCTCTTTTTGAAGCTCACGGCCCATTAGCAAGTTGAAGCGCTGATCAGTACCGCCTAATTCAACGTCCGACTCAAGGGCTACAGAGTCCCAACCTTGCACAAGCGGGTATAAGAACTCATGAATTGCGATAGGCTGGTTGTTGTTATAGCGTTTTTTAAAGTCATCACGCTCTAGCATACGAGCTACAGTTTGACTTGCCGCTAGTTTGATCATGCCCGCAGCGCCAAGCTCGTCCATCCATTCTGAATTGAAACGTATTTCTGTTTTTTCTTCATCAAGGATCTTGAACACTTGTTCTTGATACGTTTTAGCGTTTTCTAATACCTGATCTTTACTTAAAGGCTTGCGTGTGACATTTTTACCTGTAGGATCGCCAATTAGGCCAGTAAAATCACCAATAAGAAAAACAACTTTGTGGCCGAGTTGCTGGAATGTACGCAGCTTGTTGATCAACACAGTATGACCAAGATGCAGATCAGGCGCAGTTGGATCAAAACCCGCTTTAATGGTTAGGGTTTTGCCGGATTTTAGTTTTTCAATTAAATCCTCTTCGGGGAGTATTTCATCGACGCCCCGTTTAATCTCAGCTAGCGCTGTTTGCCAATCTTTCATTTGTTAATCACACTCTACATAACTGTATATTCAATATTGGCGGGCATTTTACGCGTACAACGGAACCATTAAAAGCTTTGCGCGTCAAAAAACGGATTACAAACAGTCATGTTGTTAAACCCAACAGCTTTGAACGCGAAATTAGCGTGTTAAATAACGCACATTATGTAATTGCGAGTTTAAGAGCTATTGGGTGTAACAATTTGCGCTAACAAAATAATGAGAAAAGTTGCATTTTTAAGCAACGTATGTGAAATAGTGTTGTGCACATAACATTTCTCAGGTGGGCTTGTAGTATGAGAAAAAAATTAGACGCTTCTAAAGCGCTACATTTATTTAAAAATTTACCTAAGCAACATAGAACCGGCATTGCTATCGCAAGCTTGTTTCTTGGCGGGCTTATCCTTTTGCCGTCGGAGTCTGTAGAGGCTAGCCGTCATCAAGAGGCACATATTTTAGACGCAGGTGTCCGCTACCCTGTAGATCTTAACATTGCACCGTCAACCGATGTTTTTTCGAATGAAGAAGAGTCTACTTGGCAAACCTATAAAGTGCGCAGTGGCGATACGCTGGCAAAACTATTTAAACGCGCAGGTTTTACGTCGCGTGACGTTTACAATGTAACCCAAGCCGGTGAGTTGACAAAAACGCTCGTTACCTTGCTGCCTGGCGATGAATTGTCGTTTAAAGCTAAAAACGACGGTAGCTTTGGAGAGTTGAAATACAAACTGTCTTCAACCGAAACTTTGTTCGTACGCCCAGAATCGTCAAATGAGAACAGTGCTCTTACAGCCGAGCTTGAAAAGCGTGATGTAGATATTCGCTACAACTTTGCGCAGGGTGAAATTCACTCAAGCTTTTGGAATGCAGCAAGAGATGCAGGGCTTACCAGCAACCAAATTATGAATTTGGCAGGTATTTTCGGCTGGGATATTGATTTCGCGATGGAGATTCGCTCAGGCGATACGTTCAACGTTGTTTTTGAAGAACAATACATTGATGGCGAATTCGTAGGCTACGGCGATATTGTAGCAGCAGAGTTTACCAACCAAGGCGAACAGTTTAGTGCGATCCTTCACGAAGACGGTACATACTACACCCCAGAAGGTCGTAGCATGCGCAAGAGCTTTTTGCGTGCGCCTGTAAACTTCAGATACGTTAGCTCTAATTTCACGAAGGCACGCTTCCACCCTGTACAAAAACGCTGGAAAGCACACCGTGGTACCGACTACGTAGCAGCCGTTGGTACACCAATTATGGCAGCAGGTGATGGAAAAGTAATTAAAGCAGGCTATGATAAATATAACGGCCATCATGTATTTATTCAGCACGGCGAGAAATACACCACTAAGTACCTTCACTTCAAAAAACGTGCGGTAAAAGTGGGCGACATCGTTAAACAGGGTCAAACGGTAGGTTACCTTGGAAGTTCTGGCATGGTGACAGGCGCACATCTTCACTACGAATTTTTAGTAGACGGTGTGCATAGAAATCCACGCACCGTAGAGCTGCCGAAAGCTTTACCAATAGCAAAGGAAGAGCGAGAAAGATTTATGGAAATAGCAGAACTTCGTCAGCAGCAACTCAATAACAACAAACGTATTATGCTCGCGATGAAATAGTTGCGCTATGGCGAAATATATTGGCTTGATGTCAGGCACTAGCATGGACGGCGTAGACGCCGTCCTATGCGACATCACTGCAACGTCGTGCACAACGCTTTCAGCGCATACAATTCCCTATCCTAGTGAACTACTTCACGCGCTCAATAATTTATGTACTGAAGGGGCTGACGAGCTCAATACCCTTGGCATTGCAGACAGGCTCGTTGCCGAAGCCTTTTCAGAAGTAACTTTAGCACTACTTGATAAAAACAACCTTAAAGCATCAGATATCACTGCCATTGGCTCTCATGGGCAAACGGTGCGTCACTATCCCAATTCTGATGTGATGTCTGCCTATTTTTCTAGCGCTTCTATCCGGGGCTTCACTTGTCAGATTGGCGATCCTAACACTATCGCTGTACTTACCGGCATTGATGTTATCGCCGATTTCAGGCGCAAAGATATTGCGTTGGGCGGTCAAGGTGCGCCGCTGGTACCCGCTTTTCACAATGCGGTCTTTGCCAGTGAAAAAAAATATCGAGCGCTGGTAAATATTGGCGGCATCGCAAACATTTCATTGCTTGCACCAAAGCAAGATAACATACCGCCTAGAGGTTTTGATACTGGGCCAGGTAACACCTTGATGGACCAATGGATAAGCCTTCATTTAAACGAGAGCTTTGATAAAGACGGAGCATGGGCCGCGTCAGGACAATGCCATACCGGCTTACTAGGTAGGTTTTTATTAGATAACTACTTCGCTTTATCCGCGCCTAAAAGCACAGGCAGAGAACATTTCAATATTGATTGGTTAAGCAACGCCCTTGCCGATTACTTCCCTTCTAGCGCAGACCTGCAAAGCGAAGAGGGAAATAACAATTTAGCCCCAGAAGATGTTCAAGCCACTTTGCTTACACTTACCGGCAGCACTATCGCTCAAGAAATAATGAACCACCTACCTAAAGCGAGTGATGCGAACGTACAAAGCGAAGTGATTGTGTGCGGCGGCGGCGCGTTTAATAAAGCTTTAATGGCTTATTTGAACAACGCTTTGAGCGACTATGCCGTAGCAGACAGTTATGCGCTGGGCATACATCCACAGCATGTAGAAGGCGCTGCGTTTGCTTGGTTTGCTCACGCATTTATGAATGATATTGCGGGTAATGTGCCTCAAGTGACTGGCGCTTCAAAACCTGCAATTCTAGGTGCACTTTATAAAAAAGGATAAAAAAGGGGCCACTGATACAATCAACGGCCCTTTAGTATCGTTTCCTCAGCGGTTTTATTTAGCGATTGGCATTTCCATTTCTTTTAATGCGTTTGTATCGATATCGTCCTTAGGTTTAACACTGCGCTTTTTAGCGCGCATATCGAAATAACCATAACCACCCACAGCCAGGAAGCAAATGGCTGGTACAATATAAGATACAACCACCCCTGCGCTATCGATAATTGCAGCTTGGAAAAGTGGCATAATAGCTCCACCAAGGATAGCCATCACAAGGCCTGCTGCGCCTAGCTTGGTGTCTTCACCCAATCCTTCCAGCGCAATACCATAAATGGTCGGGAACATTAGTGACAAACAAGCAGAAATTGATACCAGTGCGATTACGCCTGCTAGATTAGGAGACTGTGTCATGAAGATACATAGTGCCATGGCAAGCAATGAC
Source organism: Alteromonas sp. ALT199 (assembly GCF_018619335.1). GTDB lineage: Bacteria > Pseudomonadota > Gammaproteobacteria > Enterobacterales > Alteromonadaceae > Alteromonas. Next base: position 4,674 of record NZ_JAHHDX010000007.1, read on the forward strand.
ATAATCATCAATAGCCTAGCTGGATAGAGATACTGCATTGCCCACGTCATCACAAAGCGTGAAACTAAGAATACAATCATGCTGTACTGTAATATTTCACCACCACTCACTTCGTTACCACCCGTCGCTTTCATTGCATATTGAATAGTAAAGGTCCACACACAAGTTTGTGCGCCAACATTGAAAAACTGAGCCAATACGCCAAATCGGTAATGCCTGTTGGCAACTAAGCGCTTAAGCGATGCGCCCAACTTTACGTCTTCCACACTAGACTCAACCGATTCTTGAATTGGCGCTTTAATTAGGAAAATAGCAACCCAAACCAAAACTAAAACGCATGCCATACCTACGTAAGGGAGCATTACTGCGTCAAGCTCGGCCCCTATCACGCTTTTGAGTTCGCTTACCGACATAGCAGCACGCTCTTGCGCAGATGCCTGATTCAGGTTTGGCAATATAAGCGTTGCAGCCAAAAACACACCTAAATTAGTACCGACAGGATTAAATGCTTGAGCTAAATTTAAACGGCGTGTCGCACTCTTTTGATGTCCCATCGCCATAACATATGGGTTAGCCGAAGTTTCAAGAATAGATAATCCCCCCGCCAGTACAAAAAGTGCGGCTAAGAAAAATCCGTAAGTCATAGTTTGGCTGGCAGGATAAAACAGAAATGCCCCAGCAGCGGCACACCCCAAACCAGTCAATACACCTGTTTTATAAGAAAAGCGCTTGTTAATAAAAGCAGCAGGAATGGCTAAGCAAAAATATGCGCCATAATAGGCAAATTGAACCAATGCCGATTGCAAAGACGACATAGTAAATATCTTGCTAAATACCTTTACCAAAGGGTCTGTCATGTTCGCAGCCACACCCCATGCTGCAAAACAAATCGTTAACAATATAAAGGGAATCAACGTGTCTTTAGACACCAAAGGGGCGTTATTTTTCATAAGAACGGCCTTTCGCTTGTAAAAAAATAGTTAACCAATTTAAGCATTCCGCTCTAAACCTGTCAATAAATCAATTTGATTTATTTACTTTGAATTACATTAAAAATTAGACTTTGTGTGTAGAAACCCGACAAAAGAGAAATATACATTTATCTTCCACGCCATGATTACCAATAAATAAAACTTTAATTTTCAGCAAGTTGAAAACACAAAAAGACTTAGCGGAAAGCTTTCTATGTAAGCTGAAGTGGTGACGCCGCTCGGCACTTTCATTTAAGGGGAATACATAAATTTGTTAAATAAATTAAATAAACCAGGTTGATTTAATTCACAAGGTTAGTTAGATTTCGTTCAAAGCAAACTTAAGTTAATACGTTGTAACGTTAGCTAGCGCTGATTTATTTAGTTTCAACAAGAGGTTAGCAATAAATACTTAGATGCCATTAGTCACACGTGCTTAACAAGCTACAGTGATTAACATTTTTTATTTTGAGAGAATAATGATGAAAACAGCTCCAGTCGCCCGAAATCTTCCTGTATTTAAGACAGGCTTACAAACAGCTACCCTCGCTGTCACCGCTATTTTTTCCACTATTGCGACGGCATCACAATATATGCTTGAAGACGCGTTTGAATTTCAAGCAAGTTACACAGGTGAGTCAGCCACTAATATTGACGGTGGTGAACGCAGAGGCAGCGCCTATGCTGGTCAGCTATTTGTAGGTGGTGAATTAGATTTAAATGCGTTCGCGGGCTGGGAAGACACTAAAATCCATATTGCCATGACAAACCGACACGGCAAAAACTTAGCCGAGCACTACATTGGAAGCAGCACGTCGGTGCAAGAGATCTTTGGCGGTCAAAATACCCGTCTTGCACGGTTTACAATCTCGTCCAAATTTCTAGATGGTGATTTAGAACTAGAAGGCGGCCGCACCGTAGCGAATATCAGCTTTTTAGGCTCTGAACTTTGTCAATACTTTCAAACCAATGCTGCTTGTGGGAACCCAACTTTTGTATTTAGAACCAGTAACTTTACTTGGTGGCCCGTTTCAAGTTGGGGTGGCCATGCGAAATACTGGCTTTCGCCAAAAACATACTTTCATACCGGTGTTTACGAAGATAATACCAGTCATCAAGACTTAAGCGATCACGGTTTCGATTGGGCGACTAATGAGGCAACTGGTGTTGTTGTCCCATTCACTCTGGGATATCAAACCACGTGGGACAATGACGAATTACCAAGGCGCTATGAAATTGGCGGTTGGTACGATGGCGCAGACTACACCGACCCCGTCTTTGATGAGGAGGGCAACTATGCGGCGCAGTCAGGCTATGATTACGCTGTTAGAAACGGTCGCTCGGGTATATTCGCACGTTTTGAACAAACAATTACTCGTCCAAACCCACTAACGAAAGAAGGTCTAACGCTGTTCGGTGCAGTGCTAACCGGTACATCGGGCGAGTTGATTGAAGACTACTATGTCAAAGCAGGTTTTGTTTTACGAGGTACTCTGGCGTCACGCCCTGACGATACCATTGGCTTCGTATTTACCCGCCAGCAATACAGTGACAAAGCGCTAGAGGATCAGCGTATATTAAGAAACAAAAACGGCGGGGTTGATACACCGGCAAGCAGCCAAACTATGTTAGAGCTAAGTTATGGTTATCAACTCAACGACCACGTAAGAATTCAGCCGAACGTTCACTACATCATCAACCCCGACCAATTCGCAGAACGCGACAGAGTAATGGCACTTGATGATGCTATTGTCCTAGGCCTAAGGTTCGACGTAAACCTAGCTGCTTTGATATTTAAATAACAGCGCCCTCGGGCGCTTTTTCCAAATCCATCTTTCCCCCTTAATTCAAGCTTGTTTAGCTACACAAGCAACTTTTTTTACAAATCCAACTCCTCGCTATTCCTGTATTCACTACTATCTTACGACGTTAATAGCGCTAACAAGCGCAGCGCTTCATCAACAAACTCTTCTTCGTTGAATAAGGAATACGAATGACAGACTCAGTACTTTTCAGCTCGTTCGATTGGGCAGGTAACACATTACAAAACCGCATGGTATTAGCACCAATGACAAGAGGTAGAGCGGGCGCCGATCGCATACCAAACAAAATCATGGGCGATCACTATGTTCAGCGGGCAGATGCAGGGCTTATCATCACAGAAGCGACAACGATTTCGGAAGAAGGCATTGGTTGGGTTGATACCCCTGGAATTTATACTGACGAAATGGTTGAAGGCTGGCGCTCTATTGTAGATCGCGTTCATGGGGCGGGTGGAAAGATTGTACTTCAACTTTGGCACACCGGGCGCGCATCTCACAGCGACTTTCACGACGGCAATCTTCCTTTTTCTGCATCCGCTATCAAAATTGAAGGCGATGAGATTCACACGCCTAAGGGCAAAAAGCCCTACGAAGTGCCGAAAGCTATGACGTTTGATGATATAAAGCGCACTGTTGAAGACTTCAAGAAGGCAGCTATTAACGCCAAAGCTGCAGGGTTTGATGGCGTGGAAGTGCATGCGGCAAATGGCTATCTTATTAACCAATTTTTAGATAGCCGTAGCAACCAGCGTGACGATAATTACGGTGGTAGTGTAGACAACCGCTACCGCTTCTTGAGCGAGGTGATGGACGCGGTATTGAGCGTATGGGAAAAAGAGTATGTCGGTGTGAGGTTATCGCCAAATGGCGCATTTAACGACATGGGTGCTGACGATTTTAGAGAAACCTTTACCTATGTAGCTCAACAGCTAAATAAGCTAGAAATAGGCTATTTACATGTAATGGATGGCTTAGCGTTTGGCTTTCATGAGCGCGGCGAAGCCATGGCGTTAGCAGAATTTAGAGCCCTTTTTGACGGTATGCTAATGGGCAATTGCGGCTATACAAAAGAGGAAGCAGAAAAGCGTATAGCTGACGGCGATGGCGACATGATTGCCTTCGGCAGACCTTGGATCACAAATCCGGACCTTCCTACTCGCTTTAAGCACGACTACCCATTAGCTTCATTTGACGATCCGTCTGCGTGGTACGGGGGAAGTGAAGAGGGCTACAACGACTTTGACACATACCGTGAAAAAAGCGGAAAAGACGCCATGACATCATTGACCTAAACTAGCAAGGGCAGAGCAAATCGCTCTGCCTTTATCTCAAGCGCAGTAGTTCATTGTAGAACGCAGCGCGCTTTTTAACCGCGCAGCTCTTAGTACTATGCGCCCCCTTCAAAAATTTTTTTATGACAAAAGACTTGTTAATTAAACGACTTTTTCTTTGCAGCTAATACGGCGAGCTTCTCCAAACACGACATCCAGGCGTAGTTATGCTGGTCACATTCTTGTTTGTTCACAAAACCTTGCTGAATAAGAACTATCCTCACGTTGTTTTCTTCTGTCTTTTCGAAGTGAATATCTACTGATGTCATTACCGACTCTTCCATGTCATCTTCCCACGCCCATGAAAACGACAGTTGCTCGTTCGCTAAAATAGTCACGTATTCACCGGTCAATGACATTTCAATGCCACTTGGATCCATCATCTTTATACGATAGCGACCGCCTTCTTTGAAATCGCTCATAATTTGTGTAACTGAACAATCGCCTGGTGCAAACCACTCTGAAAGATACTCAGGTTCGTGAAATGCTGCAAAAATAAAGGGCAATGATGCATCTAGCGTTACATCAATTTTAAACTCGTGCATAAAGCCGCCTTAGTCATATTGTGAAGGTAAGTGTCTTTTTACTTTATAGCAAAGAGAATCGCTCATCATCACTAATCAGCTTTGCCAAAAATAAAAAATCCCGAGCCCGCGTAAGGAAAGGCCCGGGAGAAGGAGAACATCCTCAATATGTTTTATCGACAGTTCAAGACAATTTCTTGAACTAAAAGTGCACCTAAGCCCCTTTCATCAGTGAATCCATACTGGCCTTGCTGCCAAAATGCTGTGAGCTCACTCTCTCACTTACTGATAAATACAAGTCGTCGATGTCGGCGTGTGCCATAAACTTTTCACAAAAACCAGGTGCATGAGGCTCGATAAAATGCTTTGCGGCCAGCATATAATGGGCGATAAGTTGCTTGACGTTGTCTGTCCCCATTGCAATGCGCATAGTCGTTAATTCTATTCCAGCTTTTTTCTGTTCATCGCTACTGAGTTCTGAATGAGACGTCAGCGCAGGGCACAAAATTATTGTGTTGTTCTGCCCAATGCTCACCTGGTGACTGAACGCTGGCTCTAAAGCATCGAAAAAGCGCACAAACACGTCGCGTGGTAAATTCGCGGGCGCCATGTCAACGGTGAATAAGGTGCATGGCCAGCCGTGCGTGTGCTGTTTCTCGCGCAAACCTGCATTGCTGTGTTCAGGCAACGCATGACAGTTAACGCGAATTTGATCGTGAGCATTTAGAAATGAGGTAAAGACTTGAGTGTTGATTACCTTTGTCATCATGCGCTGTTCCAAGGTCTTCATACCGTTTAATACATCAAACGCCTTTTCAGAATCTAAGAATGCACCCTTGATATAGTACACATCCCAGAACATGGTTTCAGACCAGTCTACGCCATTTGCCGCACTGCCTTTTGGCTGGAACATGCGATGCCCCTCGCCTATCACGACGCCCGCAGTGGTTGCGCCACTACCACACAAATCTTTGGTGTAACTATGGATCACATAATCAGGTCGTGCGGCTTTGTTTTTGTGCTGCAGCGGTTGGTGCAACACAGGCGTAGCAAGCGTAGAGTCCAACATCACTAACGCATCTTGTGCGTGCGCTAGCTCACAAATTCCGGGTACATCCAGTACATAACCATGCGGGTTACATGGCGACTCTAAATACACATGCATTTTTGCGCCATTGCTTAAGCGTAAGGCATGCTCAGCCTTTGTTTGCTGCATGAATGACGCAAAGCTTTGTGCGTCGTAACCATCAAACCACGCAATTTGAATATCCATTCGATTGCTGCGAGCGAAGTAGTCATGAAGCAGCTGATACACCCCACCGTATACGTTTCTAGAAACAATAAGCACATCGCCATGACTCAGCACGTTCGATAAACAGGCATCAATTGCCGCCATGCCCGAATTAAAATTCCAAGCTAAGTATTCAGCGGCGTAAGGGCCCGCTTCCATATCCACAATGGCGTTAGCAAGGGAGATGTTGGTGGGGTTCAATAATCGCGAATAAATTTGGTGGGTAAACTCTTTTCCCTGAAAAGCATCGTCTACCCATTCAGTACAGGCATACACATAGGTCGCTGTCCTTACGACCACGGGCGTTGCTGAAAAAAGTGCAGTGACATTGTCGAATAGCGGATAATGCCCTTGTGAGCCGTTGCCGCTCGACAAGCTTTGGTATGTGGCACGAAACGGGTTTTGCAGCGTATCTAATATCTTAGCAATTTGAAAAGACAAAAACTTTTTGGCATTGAAGTAGGCAAGCCTGTCTTCTTTATCAAGTTCTTGCAACGTATTGCTGGTAATATCCCAAAGCTGCATAACGCTGGCCTGAGCGCCATATAAATGATGAGCCGTATTGGCGAGTGCCTTGCCATAGTCGCTTTGTGCACTTATGCCGAAATGTGAAAGTTGCTCTTCGACTAAAGCTTGAGTAGTTTCAGCTTGGGTCGTGTTACGCTTAGGTGACAGCACTTTGGCGTGTGTAATATCAACGTCTGTTGAGTTTTGGAATTTGTTTTCTGACTGCATAGCGGTTCCGTTGCAAATTAACTTCAGGTGCAAATACATAACACCAACACTGTTTACAAAAATGTAAAACTTAAATCACACTTTTAGAACAACAAGCTTGACGATAATGCATTCAGGCAGAGGAAAGAAAAGTTTACTTTAGGAGTGTTAGGCCAATGACAGCAAGGAGTTCGAAGGTGATTGAACTTACTATTTTAAGCAATGAAGCCAAAGAGATTGCAGATGCACTTCGAGAAAAAATAGCAGATAACAATAGCTATATTGGGACTGACGGAAGCCCACTTATAACGCTTAAACAAGTAACTACGGGTTCAGAAGATGTAGATACTCAAGCCGTTAGAGTGATGCTCGCAGATCCTGACCTTGCTTCCAGCATTATTGATAAATGCTCTACGCTTACTTGGTGTCAATCCACATGGGCAGGCAACGCCCCACTCCTAAACGCGAGTAAAACCGATTACACACTTACTGGCCTGAAAGGAATTTTCGGTAAGTTAATGCGGGAATACGTTTTTGCCTATTTACTTGCGCATGCTAGAAATGTGAAGACATTTGAACAAAACCAGCGTACCTCACCGCCAAAATGGGAAGCTTCAAAGCGTGTGCCGTTAAATGGTCAAACGCTGGGTATAGTCGGACTTGGCAGTATCGGGCAAGCCCTTATGCCGGTTGCTCACGCCTTCGGTATGCAGGTTGTAGGTTTAACGAGAAGCGGGAAAGAAGTGGAAGGCGCTATTGCTGTTTATACTCCTGACGACATCGAAGGGTTTGCTAATGCATGTGACCACGTAGTGAATTTAATGCCAGACACACCAACTACACAAAACATGCTATCTCACGGCTTTTTTAACGCACTTAAACCTCATAGTGTGTTCATTAACGCAGGTCGAGGTAGTGCCGTTGACGATGATGCTCTTATACAAGCTTTAAACAGCGGTGCATTGTCTCATGCGGTTTTAGACGTGTTTCGCAACGAGCCCCTCGACCCCGCTCACCCGTTTTGGCAGCATCCCAATATTTCAGTGACAGCTCACACAGCCGCAGAATCTCAACCAAGCGATGTGGCAAACGTGTTTTTAGACAATGCGCTGCGCTATATCAAGGGCGAACCACTCAAATACCAGTTTGATTTTGATAAGGGCTATTAATTGTTTAACAGCCCTTTCTTTAGCAGCCCTTTCTTTGGCAAAGTCGAAAACTTGGTCGAGCCTAAATATAGAGTGCTGATTCTTAATTAGGACATCATTACCTATTTATACCTAATCTACCTAAATTTACCTAGATTTACCTGGCCATGATATCTGACTAAATCTAACTACGTGGGTCAGTTGCGGTTATTTCAATTCGGTTATGGTGCTTTTCATGGAAGTCTAACAATTGTGGGTAGTCTTTCATGCTGTGTAATTCGCGGAAAAGCACCCAATCGATCATGCTATACAAACAGATTTCTGGGTAAGTCCATCCGCTAAAGCCACCCGCATCAAGTTGTTCTGATAGCACGTTTAATACTGCTTCAATCCGCTCATTTTGAAGTCGGTAATACATTTTATCTTCGCTGATATCAAAATCTGAACGCTTTAGAAGCATAAGCTGAACAAATGAATCATTAGCTGCGTCAATTAACGTTAGTTGATTCTCTTCTTCCCAGCTCAAGCCATCATGATCAAGCTTGTCGGCAAGATAATTATAGATAATGCGAGAATCGAAAATCATTTGTCCATCATCTTCAAGGCAAGGTACTTTTAAGGTTGGGTTGCGAGAAGCAAGCAGTTCGCGATCTTCACCAGAAAAGATTTGAAGATTTAAAAATTCGTGTTCTGTAGACGCTAATACAATGCGAATGCGGCGTACATAGGGAGAAGTGGTTGAGCCGTACAATTTCATAAACGCTGTCCTAAACTATGGTCGTTTGTTGAAATCAGTGTAGCCAGAATTTGAAAATAAAAGGAAGTGTTGGAGACAGAACAACCGACAGGCATACAAAATGATGCGATGTATGCCTATCGCTTTTACTGCAAATAATTATAAACGCAGGCTTTCGCGTTTAAAGAGCACAGCGTTTAGCTTGCCTTTAAACGCATTCACTTAAACACTGAAGCTTGCGCCACAGCCACAGGTAGTCGTGGCATTTGGGTTTTGTACCAAAAAGCGTGACCCTTCAAGGCCATCCACGTAATCAACAATGCCACCTACTAGATATTGTAGGCTCATTGGGTCGACAACCATGGTTACCGTATCTTTCTCAATAGTCATATCGCCTTCGTTCACCTTCTCATCGAATGTGAAGCCATATTGAAAGCCCGAACAACCACCACCTGTTACGTATACACGTAATTTCAAATCAGGATTTTCTTCTTCTGAAACAAGGGCTTTCACTTTCGCTGCTGCAGCGTCTGAAAACTCAATTGGCAACGCCGTTTCTACAGACATACCCACCTCTACAATAATCTCGTGCTAACGCACTTTCTGCTTAGCCGCAATTATCTAATACTTGCGGATAGTTAGCAATTATTGGGGCAAAACTTAACGATTCAAGCTTTAAACCTGCCATCACACTTACAGTAAAAGACACGATGGGGATAGAAAAGTTAAGCAAACTAGTTAACACTGACATGTAAATATAATAAGCGTTAACTTCTAAAGATTAGCGATACACTAACTAAGGTGCGGTATATGAAACTTTCCAGCAAACCACAGTCACTTTCCCCCACCCCTACCCTGTTTGATGATTTCGGGCAGTCTCGCTTTGCTAGTAAAGAAGAATACAAAGACGCATTAGTTAAACAGCAAGAAAAACTTTTTCACGTTCAGCAGTCGTATTTTCATCAAAAAAAGCGAGCAATTATTGTGTTTGAAGGATGGGATGCGTCAGGAAAAGGCGGCGCCATTAGGCGTATAACAGAAAAACTAGACCCTCGCGGCGTAGGTGTATTTCCTGTGGCGAAGCCTGCTAAAGAAGACCAAGACAAACACTTTCTCTATCGCTTTTGGCAACACTTACCATCACCCGGAACTCTTAAAATTTTTGACCGCTCACACTATGGTAGAGTGCTTGTAGAGCGGGTAGATAAACTAATAGATGAAGACACGTGGCGACGCGGGTATGAAGAAATAAACGCATTTGAAAAAACGCTGAGTGACAGCGGAATTCGTATCATCAAACTCTTTATGCATATATCGTCACGCGAGCAGCGCGAGAGATTTGAAGAAAGGCTGCATAACCCATTCAAGCGCTGGAAGTTAACCGAAGAAGACTTGCACAACCGAAAAATGCGAAAAGCCTACATCGAGGCAACGAATGACATGTTTAAACACACCCACACCAGTTATGCGCCTTGGCACATAATAAACGGGGAGTTCAAGTGGCAAGCGAGGGTTAATGCACTGAACACAGTTACCGCAAGACTCAGTGCAGGCGTAGATATTTCCCCGCCTCCGCTGGACGAACGGTTAATTGCAATGGCCTCCAAACAACTTGATGTTGATGAAGGCCTAATAAGCGACTAGGGTATGAGGTCTTTAGTAGACAACCAAAACTGATATAGCGAATGCTATTTAATTATTGCTGTCTGGCAAAGTCACATTCAACTCAAGTACGCTGCAATCATCGTTATTATCTAACTGCACCGATACCTGGTCGTCAGCAATCGTCACGTATTTGCGAATTACCTGAATGATTTCCTGTTGCATCATGGGCAAGTAATCAGGCTCGGTACGCTTTCTGCGTTCGTGCGCGACAATAATTTGTAGCCGCTCTTTGGCTACCGCCGCAGTGCTCGGCTTTTGCTTCCTTTTGAGCAGGTCAAAAATACCCATTACTTCCCTCCTAGCAGACGCTTAAAGAACCCTTTCTTTTCTGCCTCAAGGAAACGGTGCGGTACTTCTTCACCTAACAAACGTTTCACTGCATCGGCATACGCTTGACCAGCGTTGGCCTCTGAATCAAGAATAACTGGCTGTCCTTGGTTTGATGCTTTTAGCACTGATTCTGATTCTGGAATTACCCCTAAAAGTGGGATAGCCAAAATTTCTTCCACATCGGCAACACTCAACATTTCCGCACTTTCTACACGCATTGGGTTGTAGCGAGTAAGAAGCAGATGCTCCTTAACCGGTTCGCCTTTTTCTGCGCGCATCGACTTGCTTTGTAGAATACCTAAAATACGATCTGAGTCACGTACCGACGATACTTCCGGGTTGGTTACGACAATGGCTTCGTCAGCAAAATAAAGCGCCATTTGCGCACCTTGTTCGATGCCTGCTGGCGAATCACAAATGATATATTCGAAGTCTTTCTTAAGCTCGTCTAAGACTGCTTGCACACCTTCAACGGTAAGTGCGTCTTTATCGCGGGTTTGAGAAGCAGGGAGAATAAAAAGATTTTCCGTTCTCTTGTCTTTGATTAGCGCTTGTTTTAGTGACGCTTCCTTGTTGATAACATTAACAAAATCATAAACTACACGGCGCTCACAGCCCATGATGAGGTCTAAGTTTCGCAAGCCAACATCGAAATCTATCACTACCGTTTTATGACCTGCTAACGCAAGCCCAGTACTTATTGCTGCACTCGATGTAGTTTTACCTACACCACCTTTTCCTGAGGTTACTACGATAATCTTTGCCATCTATTCTTTCCTATTAGTGCGTACAAAGCATTAAGCTAACGGCTCTATACGTAATGTTTCGTCTTCTAAATATACTTGCGCAGGCTTCTTCCAGCATTCACCTTTTACGGTGTCGTGCATGATAAATTGCCCCGCAATTGAAATGAGTTCTGCATCTAACGACTGACAAAATACACGAGCGCTCGTATTGCCTTTAACGCCCGCTAACGCGCGTCCGCGTAACGTACCGTAAACATGAATGTTGCCATCGGCTAAAAGCTCAGCTCCTTCGCTTACCGACGCGGTTACCACCAAATCACTACCTTCAGCATAAACTTGCTGGCCAGAACGTACAGGGCGGTTGATTACTTTGGCAGGTTTAAGCGCAGGCGCAACTGTAGGAGCAGGCTCACTTTTTGGGGGCTCTGTATCGGCTTGTCGCTGTGCTTGCGGCGCATTTTCACTGCTATCGTTGGTTTCACTTTCACCATTTGTGCTTTCTTTTTGCGAACGAAGAGCACTATCTGTAAATTTACTTTGGCTTACATCAGCTAATCCCAAATCATTAATGGTCGGTTTAAGTTCTGCCACTTCACCTTTCACCGCCATAGGCTGCAATTGCAACCGACGGCAAAGTGCCACTAGCAGTTCAAACTCGGTAGCAGACAAAGGCTTTATCAAATGCAAAATCAGTGAGGAACGGGTAAAGAACTGCGGCGCGCTCGCAACTTTCTTAGATAACTGAGCCTCGAAGTTATCTGGCTCAAAATCTATTACTTCTAACACAATACTGGTGAGCGTAGTGCCCTTCATGCGAAAGCAAGTTTCTGTCATTTTTTCATCCCGAAAAGGCGTTACTTTTTTCCTAGCAATTCGCCGTCAAAATAAGCAAAACCTATTAGCGCTAATGTCTATCGCTGTCTTACGCAGCTATACAAATAATTTATTGCATCACTGTACCAAAATTCCTGATCACATACAGCAACTGTATACCGGTTAAAACAGGTTTTACTCAAGTTATTAGCTATGAGCTAGCTAAGAACATGCCAACCATCGAATAGTTTTTAGGCAAGCAGGTGCTCTGCGATTTTTTTACCGAACTTCCTTACAACTAACTATCACTTCCACCACAAAAAAAGTGCGATGGTAAGTCGCACTTTTTTCAATACACGTCTGTTTCTAACACTTGGTTTAGGCCTTTACAGCTAAGTGAGATTTCTAGGATCTAGTAAGGCCTCCAGCTCGTCTCTAGAAATATCTGTCATTGCTTCAGCCACATCAATAACAGGTTTATTCTCTTTATAAGCTGCTTTGGCAATTTCCGCGGCTTTTGCATAGCCAATGACAGGGTTAAGCGCGGTGACGAGGACAGGGTTTCTGTAAAGAGGCGCTTCAATGTTATCTTGGTTGACCGTGAATCCTTCAATTGCCTGTTCGCCGATAAGCGTTGCACTGTTGGTCATTAGCGACAAGCTTGATAACAAATTACTGGCAATCATGGGCAGCATGACATTGAGCTCAAAGTTTCCAGATTGCCCGCCTACAGTAATTGCCGCGTCGTTGCCTATTACCTGTGCTGAAGCCATTGCCACCGCTTCAGGAATAACTGGGTTTACTTTACCTGGCATTATCGATGAGCCGGGCTGTAACGCAGGCAATGCTATTTCGCCCAAGCCGGCTAGCGGGCCGGAATTCATCCAACGAAGGTCATTAGCAATTTTCATTAGGGTTACAGCCAAACTTTTCGTCACACCTGAAAGTGTTACTGCGGTGTCTTGAGAGCCAATAAGTGCAAAGAAGTTATCTGCTGGTTTAAACGCGATATCGGTTAGCTCTCCCAGCTTATCTGAAAATGTAGTTGCGAAATCAGCATGGGCGTTTACGCCCGTCCCCACTGCTGTGCCCCCCTGAGCTAGGGTTTGGATTGCGGGTTGCACAGCACGAAGGTTCTTTAGCTGCTGTTTAAGCTGAGATGCCCAAGCTAGTAGGCTTTGATCCATGCGTACCGGCATAGCATCCATTAAGTGTGTGCGCCCGGTTTTGCAATATTGTGCTACCGATTTTGCTTTAGTTTCAATAACACGAATCAGACCTTCCACAGCAGGTACTAGCTCATTCGACAAGGCAACAGCGGCGCTTACGTGAATTGTGGTTGGTATCACATCGTTTGAACTTTGACCGTAGTTCACATGATCGTTCGGGTGAACCTCTTCACTTGAGTAGCGAGAAGCCAAACGCGCTATCACCTCGTTGGCATTCATGTTTGTACTAGTACCTGACCCTGTCTGAAAGACATCTACCGGAAAGTGTTGCATAACATCATCGAGGGCCAACAGTTCATCGCAGGCCTTAACTATCGCCTGACCGCAGTCACTATCCAGCGCTTTCAGCTTCATATTTGATTGAGCTGCGGCTTTTTTCACAGTGAGCAACGCGCGTATAAAAGCTTCAGGCATACGCTGACCACTGACCGGAAAGTTTTGAATAGCACGTTGAGTTTGTGCGCCGTAAAGCGCATCTTCAGGCACTTGTAGCTCACCCATGCTGTCGCGTTCTGTGCGTGTTGCTGTCATAACTCGTATCCTTGTATTGATGTAACTTAATTTTCGGCGTGCTTATCACGCTGTCATCAAAGGTCTTATCGGGGGTATTAAGTGCAAACTAATAGTACTTAATAGATATCACCCTCGTAGGACGCTCATAAAAAATGTCGGACTAACACTTGTAAATCTATTTTTATTCTTGCAAGCGCAATTCGATCACTCTCAGTAGACGCGTAGCGCTCAGCGTTGAGTAAAGGCTTGTATAAGTGGTCTAAACAGGCATAGCGCCATTGTTTACAAACCAGCGGGTCGCATATGGTTTCAAACAGCAACTCGAGCGCATTTTTGTATATACAAAATTTGTCGCTATCACATGGCAGTAAATTGGCAACGCAACTCACTCCATCTAGGTAGTTAACCAATACATTCAGCTCAACTTTACTATGTCCAAAGCGAATTTGTTCAAGTGCATTTCGTATTGATGGCATCAGCTTTCCTTGTGCATCAACTTAGGCATAAAAATACAACGCTATGAATAGGTAAGAACTATTCATAGCAAAACAACCGCAACAACGCAAATGATAATTATTAGCATTTATAATGATCCAGTGTTAGTATTTTTCGTATTGAGAATTGAGAATTGAATCTTCTACTTCCACCGAGAAGTGTGGTTAACCTAAATTCAAAGGACATTATTCATGATCAAGAAATTACTTGGCGGCACAGCCCTTTTCTTTCTAGCTTCAAGTGCATTTGCTAACGAATGTGAGACTACAGTGGAATCGAATGACGCTATGCAGTTCAATACAAAAAACGTAACGATTCCTGCAACTTGCAGCGAATTTACCGTTACGTTGAAACATACTGGTCAGCTACCAAAGCAATCTATGGGTCACAACTGGGTAATGACCACTAAAGCCGATGGGCAAGCGGTGGCAACAGATGGTATGAGTGCAGGACTAGATAATAACTATGTTAAGCCGGATGACGAACGTGTAATTGGCGCTACAGACATTATAGGCGGCGGCGAACAGACCTCTACCACGTTTTCTGTTGAAGGGTTAAGCAAAGACGAAGAGTACATGTTTTTCTGCTCATTCCCCGGTCATATCGGCATTATGCAAGGCACGGTTACCCTTTCTAGCTAAGGGTATGCAATTTGCCGATAGGCAAACGAGAGGCGCACCTTTAATTGTGCGCCTTCAAAATAGCGTTCAGTAATTTGAGAGTGAAGTTGTAATGGATACAGCGTCCCATACATCGAAAAGTGCAAAAGCGTTGGAACGCGAAAAGTATCTACGTCTTAGTTCTGGCGGCTTGACTCAAGGCTTCGTTCAAAGCACTCTTTACCCGCTGTTAGCTAACAAGCGACTGCTAATGCCGCTTTTGGTTGTAACCTTACTCGCTTATAGCAGCACCCGTTCCGTTACACTTTCCGTTTTATCAGACGCATACTTCCAGGTGGCTGCGTTCGTTTACGCATCGCTTGCTCTTTATTACTTGGCAACGCTACGGGTCTCAGCCGACGCCATTGGCAATTATATGAAAACGCACCCCGTCCACGAAGTAGGCCTTTCTGCACTTCTTGGTGCTTTACCTGGTTGTGGTGGTGCAATTATTGTTGTAACTCAGTATACGCGAGGTGTTACCAGTTTTGGGGCAGTAGTTGCAGTACTAACTAGCACCATGGGTGACGCAGCTTTTTTATTGCTAGCTCAAGCGCCATTAGACGCATTAACCGTAATGGCTGTAAGTGTCACCGTGGGCGCCGCTACTGGGTTAGTGGTTAATAAATTCCATAATTACCAAGCGCCTGAAACTGTTGGTTCGAATAAGGCGCCCAAAGACACCGATAAACCGAAAGCAATACGCCATAGCGCCGTTTCACTTTCCAGAGTTTTTTGGATGTTTGTGAGTTTACCTTCGCTAGCAATTGCCCTTGCTTTGGCGTTTCAACTCCCCGTTCACAGTTACTTGGCCATTAGTGAGAATACACTAACACTTATTGGCGCTTCTTTGTGTATAGCAAGTCTGGTGCTTTGGTCACTATGCGGTTCAGGAAGCGGATACGCTTCAATCGCCAAAGAAGATTCAACTCCGCCCCCTCCTAAATGGCAGGAAAAAGCCGCGCTAGATACCCAGTTTGTATTGGCATGGGTGATACTCGCATTTTTAATCTTCGAACTGTCTGTTGTTTGGTTTGGGCTAGACATTGCAGGAATGCTTGAAACTATGGGCCCTGGCTTGGTCGGCTTAGCTATTGTAATAGGCTTCTTACCCGGCTGCGGCCCTCAAATATTGGTCACCAGCTTATATTTAAATGGTGCTGTTCCTTTTTCAGCACAACTCGGTAACGCTATTAGTAATGATGGCGATGCCTTGTTTCCCGCTATCGCGCTTTCGCCGAAAGCCGCCCTTATCGCTACTGTGTACTCTGCCATTCCAGCGTTTATTGTTGGCTACGGCTACTGGTATTTTTTGGAGTAATTTATTTTTTAAAACTCAAGCCCTATTCAAATTGCTTGAAAGTCTATAAAAGACCAATGCGAAAACGTTGCCTTTAGCGATTACTCTACGTCTGTAGAAAGCGCTTCACTCCAAGGCACGCTAACTTCATAGTTGCCTTTACGCGTTTTGTATTGGTACACCGATGTAGTGAAAGTAATAGACTCTACGTCTATGTCTTCGTCGATAGTGAGCATTGTGTTCACTGCTTGGAAAAAACGAAAACGATACTTAACATCTTCAGCAAGTAGGCTTGACTCGCCAGATTTAAGTGTAACGGGTTCACCATTTCGTTTGCCCATAATGGCTATGTCTAAATTACCATTTATCACGGCTTTTCTCTGTTTAGACTGCAGTAACACTAACCGAAGCTGATACGTAGTATCGTTTACTTTAAAAACCTCTACCCCTTCAACAGCAAAGCCATCATCGGCTTTCTCGGGTGCCATAACTCGTTCATAAAAACTCAAAAGCTCCTTCTGTGCTTCTAGCTCAGTCTTCTGATCACTTAACGTTTTTGCGATATTTTCTGATTCGAGTGTGGCAAGTTCCACGGCTACTTCAAGCTGGTTTACTTTGGTAGTAAGCGCATTATTTTCTTCAGACAAGATAGCGATAGTTTCTTTTTGAGCCCGTACTTTTTTGCTATCGCCTTCATCAATTATTCGTGCCAGCTTGTAGCCAAACCCAACCATGACAAACATGATGAGCGCTACCATCAAGGTCCATTTATAGCTGCCTAGTATTTCTTTTAATTGATCTGTTGTCATAATTTCTTCATTAAAAACTACAAAACGCTAACGCGTTCTAAATATTATGAATTTTAAGTGTTTATGGTAAGCTGCTAGCTACGTTAATCTACTGTACCACAACATGCGCTTGCAGGCTTTAAGAGAGGAGTTAGCTCATCCACGCACTACTATTCAGTTGTGTATGCTGGGCATTGTAGGGGGAACCTGCGCGGCGCTTATCATTATACTGTTTCGACTTTGTGTTGAATGGCTTCAAGAAACAGGGATATCGTCGCTTAAGTCAGTTCTTATCTATGACTGGTTAGTGTGGCTGATCATGCCGCTTATTAGTGTTGGCTTAATACTATTCATCGCTTTTCTCACCGGCTTCAAACACTACCGCTTGGGGATTCCTTTTGTTATTCACCGAGTTAAATACTATTACGGTTATGTGCCACTGAGAACAACCATAAACCAATTTTTTGGCGGCATGTTGGCCTTAGCAGGCGGGTTTGTTGTAGGGCGAGAAGGCCCATCTGTGCACATGGGGGCGTCGGGCAGTAGTTTTCTCGGGCAATGGCTTCGCTTGCCCTACAACAGTATTCGAATTCTTGCTGGCTGTGGCATTGCCGCGGGTATTTCTGCATCGTTTAATACTCCCTTTGCGGCCGTCATTTTTGTAATGGAAGTGGTGCTTCGAGAATATAAAATTCACATATTTGTACCTATCATGCTGGCTGCTGCCTGTGGTTCTGTGCTCACCCGCATCGTATTTGGAGAAGTGAATGAACTTTCGTTCCTATCGTTTAATGCGTTTAGTCAGTGGATGTATTTATATCTAGTACTCTTAGGCGTTCTACTAGGCATGCTAGCAGTATTATTTAATAGCCAACTTATGCGTGTTATGACGTGGTTCAGACCGGTTTCCATGGTGTGGCGCTTAGTACTAGCAGCTTTAATTACTGGCACAATTGGCATGTTTATTCCTGAAGCCCTTGGCGCGAATTTCATTGACGTTGAGCATTTATTTGATAGCTCCCCCGGCGCCTTATTGTTGGTTTCTACCTTGGTATTTAAGGTTATTTTAGCGGTGTTTGCTATCGGCCTTGGTATTCCCGGAGGGATCATAGGCCCTGTAATGGTTATTGGTATGCTCGCTGGTGCCGTTCTTTTATTGCCCTTGTCGTACTTTATCAACGTGCCTGAATTCACTAACAGCTTCGCACTGCTGGGTATTGCGGGAATGCTAACGGCGGTTTTACACGCGCCTCTTGCTGCACTTTCTGCGGTTATGGAGCTCTCATATAGCCCTCAAATTATTCTGCCGGCTATGTTGGTAATAGTTCCTGCATACGTGACTTCTACGCAGTTTTTTGGCAACCGCTCTATTTTCATACGCCAGCTTGACTATCAGAATCTTCCTTACGCCATTTCATCTATTCGTGAAGCGCTTGAGAAAACGGGGGTGCTTGCGGCAATGAACACCGATTACAAGCTATTTCACGATGCCCCAGAACAGGCGTTAACCAATTACTTAGAAAGCGATCCGACTAAAATTGTCATTCAAAAGTCAAAATTTGAAATAGATGTGCAGTATAAGCTGGTCCAATACAATGTAAGTTTGGAGCACGATGCTACAGCACTAAACTATTACGAAATGGAAGGGATTAGCGCGCAGTCTACCCTCCACGAAGTATACGAACATCTTAAAAACTCGCGCTCTGGCGCAGTTTATATTTACGATCAGGAGCTTAACGATATCATCGGCGTAGTAACGTGGAATATCTTGCAAAGCTTCTTACAAAAGGCACACTACTAATATGCACATTTTATGGTTTAAAGCACTGCACATCTTTTTCATGCTGGCGTGGATGGCAGGACTTTTCTATTTACCACGACTTTTCGTTTACCACGCCACGACTAAGTCTCAAATAGTTAAAGATGAATTAAAAGTCATGGAGCGCCGATTGTGGTTTTTTGTTACTCCATTCGCCTTATTAACTCTGGTATTCGGCGTAGCGCTTATTGTCAGTTACGGTGGTACATGGTTTAAGATGTCTGGGTGGCTGCATATAAAGTTGCTGTTATTGCTTGCTATTTACAGTTACCACTTCTATTTGTTTAAGTTAATGAAGCAATTCGCACGGGATGAGAATAGACACACTCCGCGCTTCTACCGCTTTTTGAATGAAGCCCCAGTGTTAATTATTCTCGCTGTCGTGTGTTTGGCCGTGGTGAAACCTCTGTAAGTCATAACCAGGCTAAATAATATAGGCAAGTATCAGCATTGTAAGGAAATTAGTACTTAAGGAATATGTACTGCTGTGTGATGTAAGAAATTTTTTAAACGTAATGTTAAGCGTGTTGTAAGCATTGCACATAGCCATCCGAGACTTGCTGTATATCGGGTTCATTGAATTGTTTTTATCGGAATGCTCATCATGGATGACAGTAATCAACACCTTAAAAATTTGTTAAAGCAAACAGATATTGCTTTTAAAGCACTAATGAGGGAGCCTGCGTCAAGGCTTTTAAATGACCAATATGAAAAAGCGAAGCTTGAGCTAGATAGCTACACAGCTTCGCTTAAACATACGTTAAATCAACGCCAGCAACGTCAACGCTGATATTAAGTTAGCGATTTGGGTATTTAAGTGACCAAAAAGTTCGACGTTTCTAGGTTACTTTGTTGAAGGTTTCAAATTGATTGGGTAACGCACCCGCTAGTTCTCCTGATAATTTAGTGTAATCTGCTAGCATCGAAGGAAGCTGTTTAACAAGCATGTTTATATTGCTTTCAAGCTGAGCTGCCTGTTTGTCGTTTCTGTAGGATAAGGCTAGGTCAATGTTGGCAAGTGTTGAAAAGAGCTTTAAACATCGAGACAGGCGAACTTCCGCAGGCTCTGTTTGCTCAGGCTCATTTTTCTGGCTGTCATTGGTATTCACTTTATTCTTTTCTACATGCTTTTCTAAATAACTCCAGGCATTTTGCCATACGGGCTCTAATTGCTTATGCACTTGTAAAAGCCCGTTCAGCCAGCTTTCTAGTTCCTTTGAAGGTCTAATCGAACCCTGCACCTTGGGCGCTACCGTTAATTCAATGGGCAAAGGAGACTTCTCCTGACGCATAAAATCTAAATGCGCGCGCAAGCCGTTCATCAGCGTATCGGCAAGCTTATCTACATCTTTGTCTACTAGGTGACTGTCACTGGACTTAATGAGCCAAGGCATCCACTGCTCGGGCATGGGAATTTCTGGAGCAGAGGCGACAGCAAAGATCATCCCATCCACATGATAAGCGTTCGGAAGCACGCTTTCGAAACCGGGGAGTGAAACGATATCTCTGATGATGTTTACTGGAAACCCGTCTTTCACCATTACCTTCCTTTTTTAATTTGCGTTCTCTTTCTCGAAACGGTAGTCTGCGCGGCCACTTTGCAGAGGGCGTATTTTCTGACCTGATATTTATTCCAAACAATTGGATTAGACACGCAGAAAAACGAGTCCTTTGCACTGGGTACGCGACAATAGGTTTAAAACCAATCTGTTACTGTATTGGTTTAGCGGTACTATTGCGTGCTCGCCCGCCTATTGTCATGATAGCAAAACTTAACTAAGAGTCGTTGCAATGGCAAAAGATAAATCAGGATATATCATCGCGGCCGCCTTCATTGGGCCAGGAACAGTAACAACTGCAAGTCTAGCGGGTGCAAACTTTGGCTTTCACCTTGTATGGGCTTTGCTTTTCTCAATATTCGCAACCATCGTTTTGCAAGACATGGCAGCCCGCCTGGGTGTAGCAAGCGGACAAGGCCTAGCCAGCGCAATGAAAAACATGGCATATAAACCTTGGCTTAAAAATGCCTTTATTGTGCTTATCATCAGTGCTATCGGCATTGGTAATGCTGCGTACGAGTCAGGTAACTTGACCGGTGCGGCTATAGGGCTAGACGCATTTATCAGCATTGGTATAGGCCCATGGGCCAGTGTTTTGGGCGCTATTGCTATAGTTTTACTTTGGTCGGGCAGCTATAAGTGGATAGAGACGGTGTTAGTGTACCTTGTCTTTATTATGGCTGGCGTATTTCTGATCACGCTGTTAGTAGCCAAACCTGATATTGCCGCTATGTTTAGTCAATTAATGTCGCCGCAGTTAAACGCTGATGCCATTACTACCGTGCTTGCACTCATTGGCACTACCATAGTGCCATATAATTTATTCCTTCATGCAAGCCTTGTTGCAAAATCATCGAAAAATCAGGATAAACAAGATGCCGTAGTAGCCTGCAGAAACCAGTCGGCCAAAGCTATTAGCATGGGTGGATTGATTACGCTTATCGTAATGGCAACAGCTATGATGGCGTTCTTTAATCAGGCAGCTACAATGGATGCTTCGAATATGGGTGAGCAGCTCAAACCGGTTTTAGGTGACAAAGCACAGTGGTTCTTTGCGCTAGGGTTATTTGCGGCCGGTTTAACCAGTGCTATAACCGCGCCTTTAGCTGCCGCTTATGCTGTAACCGGCGCCCTAGGATTATCTGATGATATGCAAAGCAAAAGTTTCAAAGCAGTTTGGTTTATCATCATCATAGTGGGAGTTAGCGTTGCAGCGCTCGGCTTTAAGCCCCTACCAGCCATTTTGTTTGCGCAGGCAACTAATGCCCTACTGCTACCTATTATCGCGATATTTTTGCTGGTCGTTATGAATAAAAGCACAGCGCTGGGTGAGTTTAGAAACACGTGGAAAAGTAACTTAGCGGGCTTTCTCGTAGTCGGCACCGTGATTGGTTTAGGTTTATACAAACTTATCGGTGTGTTTAGCTAGCGTCAAAAATGATGGCAGAGTAATTTGCTCCCTTTGTATGCCATTTGTAGTGCGCACACGCAAATAACAAAGAAATTACGTAACTAACAAACTATATGAGAAGGGCCAAAGTAATACTTTGGCCCTTTTTAATAGAGAGCGTATTTACAAAAAGTACTCTGACCCCATAATTTTTTAGCTGGCGAGGCGTTGGAGTATGTCTTGAAGCATAGATTTGCTGCAGCCAAAGTTAATTCTAAAGTGATCGGCTTTGTGGAAATCAATACCCGGTGATGGGCCTACCCCCTTCTCTTCAGCCCATTTCTGAACGTTTTCTACGCCTAGTCCGCTGGCATCTACCCATGCAAGGAAGGTGGCGTCGGCTTTTAACATTTTTAGACCGTCGATATCGTTAATGGTATTGAATACCATGTCTCTGTTTTCGCGTAAGTAGGTAAGCTGCTGCTGGTGCCAGTCGTCACACTGAGTGAACGCTGCTTCTGTTGCTGCTAAGCCCAGTACGGTTACCCAAGGCACTATACCCGCTGCCGCATTGGTAAATGCCTGGCGCAGTTGACTATTTGGTATTATGGCAAACGACGTGCCTAAACCGGCTACATTAAAAGTTTTACTGGCGGCCATTAGCGTAACACTATTTTCGGCAAGGTTAGCCTCACGGCCTGCTGGAATATGCTGCTTACCCTCATCTAAAATTAGGTCGCAGTGAATTTCATCAGAGCAAAGCTTAACATTGTTCGCGGCACAGATTTCAGCGATACGATCCAGCTCTGCTTTAGAAAGTACCGAGCCCACCGGGTTCATAGGATTACAAAGGATAAACAGCTTGCACTTAGGGTCAGCGGCTTCTTTCTCTAGCGCGTCAAAATCTAGCGTATAACGTGCCCCTTCAACATCTGAAATAGTTTCAGAACTCGTGCCGTCGGCATTTTGCACTACCGTGCTTATGTCTACCCGCTCAAGTCCATTAAGTTTTGGCGCTGCTAGCAATGGCGGGTAATTGGGCGTTTGAATAAGCACTTTATCGCCGGGCTCACAATACGCTTTACACGCAACGTTAAATGCGGGTACAACGCCTGGTGTCCACACTAGCCACTCAGGTTGTATTTCCCAATTATGCTTGTCTTTGAGCCACCTCACCACGGCCTGAATAGCACCATTGTGATGGGCTGGCAGAATATAGCCCATGTTGCCATGTTCAACATAACCAGAAATGGCATCTAAAATTGGCTGAGCACAACGAAACTCGGTATCTGCAACCCAGGCTGGAATAATGTCTTTCCCTTTATATTTTTGCCATTTAAATGAAAACGTATCTTTTCTGGGAGGGGTACTATCGAATAAGGCGTTCACACTACATCCTGTTGCTTAAAAACTTATGCCAACAGTGTAGAATTTTAACGCCCCATAAACTAGGGGCGTAAGGTGAATTAACCTAAATTTGCTATATCGAAATGTGCTTTGTTAGAGAAAAATTAACACCTTAAAACGCTCGAAGGCTAGTTGAATGTTGCCATAGGCACTGTGGCCTGATTAGGTTATGCTAACTTTCAGTGTGAATTTCAGCCAAAATAAAAATACTTCCATTGCGAAACACCCTATAGGTCTAGCAGTCCGGTTTAACCGCTGCCTTTGATTTTTGAACCAGCTCTTTCATATTCAGGGGCTTGGCCAAAAAGCCGTTCACTTGAAGTTTGCGCGCTTCCATCACGAGCTCTTTATTGGGATCTGCTGTAATAAGCAAAAAAGGAACATCCAAACCAGATGACTTACACGTTTTCAAAAGGCTAAGCCCGTCATAATCCGGCATTACTTGATCACTAATGATCAAGCTTATCGAGTCAGAGGTTTGTTGCAGCAAAAAGTCCCTTGCAAATTTACTGCGCGTAAACGGGTATACAGTAGCATCTAACTGCGTTTCCAACGCGTTGGTAATAAGGTCTAGCGTGATAGGATCATCTTCAACAACTGCTACAGAAAACACTACATTTCCCCTTTTTTAGGTCATTAGCCGTAATTATTACAATGACTTAGCTTACGAGTTAAGGCGTAAACACGTATAGATTTAAGCATAGAGTCTATAAGATTGTTTGACCACTAACCTTTGGTCGATATTTAAACTTTTTATAGCGTTTAGCTGTTACTGTGAAATAGGTAATTTGAGGGCTCACGTTGAAAAAATGTATGTGAGTAGGTGAGATTAAACCCGCCAGTGGCATTGGTAAGTGGGATAAAAAATGCCAGCAAAAGCTGGCATTTTTAAAACATTTTTAAGTCTTAGAAAATATTAAGACTTTGGTGCGCGAGACGCACGCTTACGCTCGTTTTCTGTAAGAAGTTTCTTACGAATACGAATAGATTCAGGTGTTACTTCTACTAGTTCGTCATCATCAATGAACTCAAGCGCTTGCTCAAGTGACATTTTGATTGGTGGAACTAGGGTTTGCGCTTCGTCAGTACCAGAGGCACGTACGTTCGTAAGCTGCTTACCTTTAAGGGCGTTTACAGTTAGGTCGTTGTCACGGCTGTGAATACCAATAACCATACCTTCGTACACTTCAACACCGTGACCAATAAATAGGCGACCACGCTCTTGAAGGTTAAACAGGGCGTTGGTTAGTGCTTTACCGTTTGCATTTGCGATAAGTACACCGTTTTTACGCTTACCAATAATACCACCCTTGTACGGACCATAGTGATCGAACGTGTGGTACAACAAGCCAGAACCTGATGTCATTGTCATAAAGTCTGTTTGGAAACCGATAAGACCACGGCTTGGGATAACGAAGTCGATACGTACACGACCTTTGCCATCTGGAGACATATCGGTCATTTCGGCTTTACGAAGACCTAGCTGCTCCATAATAGAGCCTTGGTGCTGCTCTTCACAGTCGATAGTTAGCGTTTCGTAAGGTTCTTGTGTTTCGCCATCAACTTCTTTCAAAATTACTTCAGGACGAGATACAGCAAGTTCGTAACCTTCACGACGCATGTTTTCGATAAGAATACCTAGGTGAAGTTCACCACGACCAGAAACGCGGAATTTATCCGGATCAGGCATTTCTTCAACACGAAGTGCTACGTTGTGCACAAGCTCGTCATTAAGACGCTCAAGAATGTTACGTGACGTTACATACTTACCTTCTTTACCCGCAAACGGAGACGTGTTTACTTGGAAGGTCATAGTTACAGTAGGCTCATCAACCGTAAGCGGAGGAAGCGCTTCAACTGTATTTTGGTCACAAATTGTGTCAGAGATCTTAAGTTCACCAAGACCTGTGATAGCAATGATATCGCCTGCGTGCGCAGATTCAACTTCATGGCGTGCTAACCCAAGATAGCCGTAAACTAAGCCAACTTTACCGTTGCGCTTTTCGCCATCAGCAGTAACAACCGTTACTTGTTGGTTTGGCTTAACTGAACCGCGCTTAACACGACCTACACCGATTACACCCACATAAGAGTTGTAATCAAGCTGAGAAATCTGCATTTGGAAAGGACCGTCAACGTCTGCATCTGGTGCAGAAACTTGCTCAACGATAGTTTCAAATAGCGCATTCATGTCTTCTTGCGGCTCGTCAGCATCGTTTGATGCCCAGCCATTTAGTGCTGATGCGTAAACAACTTGGAAGTCTAGCTGTTCATCAGTTGCACCTAGATTGTCGAACAAGTCGAAAACTTGGTCCATAACCCAATCAGGACGCGCGCCAGGCTTGTCGATTTTGTTAATAACAACAATTGGCTTCAGGCCTTGAGCAAATGCTTTTTGCGTAACGAAACGCGTTTGCGGCATTGGGCCTTCCTGCGCATCTACAAGTAGAAGTACAGAGTCAGCCATCGACATTACACGCTCTACTTCACCACCGAAGTCAGCGTGTCCTGGAGTGTCTACGATGTTAATACGGTAGTCGTTCCAGTTAATCGCTGTGTTCTTAGCTAGGATGGTGATGCCACGTTCTTTCTCGATGTCGTTCGAGTCCATTACGCGCTCTTCTTGCTCGCCTCGAGATTCAAGGGTGCCAGACTGCTGTAACAGTTTGTCTACCAGGGTGGTTTTACCGTGGTCAACGTGGGCGATGATTGCGATGTTACGCAACTTACTAATATCAGTGGTATTCATGCTTATATAGAGCCTGTGTAAATCGATGCCAACTTAATTCGGGAATCGAATAAGTCTGCATTAGATTTGTTGCAAAAAAATGCAGATAGAGAAATTTGCGCGGATTGTACAGAAAAACCTCGACGTTTGCGCATCTTTTTTTTGATGGACTTGTGTTTTAATGCTTTTCAATCGTCTGATTAACAAATAGCCAACTCTTTTGCACCGAATTGATCACATAAGGTAGCTATACGCTACAAAGTAATCTAGGCTTGTTGTCTCAAAGTAAAACTAATGCACCATAATAATGCAACACTGAACCATTATGGTTCAAAGTGATTCACAAGTAAGTGATAAAGGCCTGTCTATGCCACAGAAATCGGCATACATATAGATGGCATGATAATCGCTTCCACTTTTTCCACTGTTGGAGTGAAGCTGATCATTCCGCATTTTTACATTTAAACCTGGAGGACACGATGTCAGTAGAAAAGGCATTAGAACTGATTAAAGAAAGTGAAGCGAAATTTGTAGATTTACGTTTTACCGACACAAAGGGTAAAGAACAACACGTATCTATTCCTGCGAGCGTTGTTGATGATGAATTCTTCGAAGAAGGTAAAATGTTCGATGGTTCTTCAATTGCTGGTTGGAAAGGTATTAACGAATCAGACATGGTTCTTCTCCCAGATGCAGATAGCTGCGTTGTAGACCCTTTCGCAGAAGAAACACAAGTTAATATTCGTTGTGACATCGTTGAGCCTTCGACTATGGAAGGTTACGAGCGCGATCCACGTTCTGTAGCACGTCGCGCAGAAGAATACTTGAAATCTACAGGTATCGGCGACACATGTTTCTTCGGCCCAGAACCAGAATTTTTCCTTTTCGATGACGTTCGTTTCCATACTGATATGGCAGGTTCGTTCTACAAAATCGATTCTTCAGAAGCAAAATGGAATTCTGGCGAAGAGTTCGAAGGCGGCAACATGGCACACCGTCCTGGCGTTAAAGGCGGTTACTTCCCTGTACCTCCAGTAGACTCTGCTCACGACATCCGTGCTGCAATGTGCTTAGTTATGGAAGAGATGGGCCTAGTTATCGAAGCACATCACCATGAAGTAGCAACGGCTGGCCAGAACGAAATCGCTTGTGAATTCAACACGCTAGTTAAGAAAGCTGACGAAATCCAAATTTACAAGTATGTAGTTCACAATGTTGCACACGCATACGGTCAAACTGCTACTTTTATGCCTAAGCCTCTAGTTGGCGATAATGGTTCGGGTATGCACTGTCACCAATCTATTTCTAAAGACGGCGTAAACATCTTCGCAGGTGACAAGTACGCAGGTCTTTCTGAAGAAGCACTTTACTACATCGGCGGTATCATTAAGCACGCGCGTGCTATCAACGCATTTGCTAACGCTTCTACCAACTCATACAAGCGTCTAGTTCCTGGGTTCGAAGCACCGGTAATGCTTGCATACTCTGCACGTAACCGTTCTGCGTCTATTCGTATTCCTCATGTAACTAGCGATAAAGCGCGTCGTATCGAAGTACGTTTCCCTGACCCAACAGCTAACCCTTACCTTGCGTTCTCTGCAATGCTTATGGCTGGCCTTGACGGTATTAAGAACAAGATCCACCCTGGCGATTCAATGGATAAAGACTTGTACGATCTACCACCAGAAGAAGCGGCTGAAATCCCAACAGTTGCAAGCTCGCTAGAAATGGCGCTTGAAGCTCTTGATAACGACCGTGACTTCCTTAAAGCTGGTGGCGTTATGACTGACGACATGATTGATGCATACATCGATCTGAAGTCTGAAGAGGTAACTACACTTAACATGACTACTCACCCAGTTGAGTTTGACATGTACTACAGCGTGTAATTGCACTCTGTATAGCAATTTTTACTAAAGCCCGCTCTGCGGGCTTTTTTTATGCGCACTAATTAACTACTATCTTTTTAAGCTTATACTAATAAACCGTCTTATAGACTGCGCCGACAATGCAATAAACAAGGCATTAGTCCATAAGCGACAAGGCTATGCATAGACATTATGTAGTAAGTTAGTAAAACAAAAATACAGCAATTAGGTAACGACACGGCAAAAAACGATGCGAAACATCTGCTTAATTTCACTGCTACTTAGTAGCACTAACGGTTTGTTACCTCTGCAAGCTGCAGCGCTATATCAAGAAAATGTAGTTCAGGAAGTACAAGAAGACGAAACTGAGCTAGGTATTAAGGCGCCAGTCACAGCAGCGTCCTCTTCATCGATGACAATTTATAAAGTAGTAGGAGAGGACGGCTCTATTACTTTTACCGATAAGCCGAAAGAAAATGCAGAACCACTTGAATTTGATGGCAAAACCCAAAACGTAGTAACAGCAGCGAATGACCCCACTCCTCCTCTGAAGCCTAAAGCACCAACCCCTAACTATCGCGTAGTTTTAAAGCATCCTGCACCAGAAGCGACAATTCGCAATAACTTGGGTGAACTTACAATATCTGCGGAACAAACTGGTGCACCTAAGGCACCAATTTACCGATTAATATTTGATGACGCCCCATTTGCTAGCAATAGTTCCGGAGTTTTTAAGCTCTCCGGTATCCATCGTGGAGCACACACTTATAAAGTTGAGCTAACTAACAATACGGGCAAGACTCTTGCATCGTCTCCAATGCAAACCCTTTACCTACATCAGGCATCGGCGTTAATTAATAACTAATAGCGTGCAACCATTGTCATGTAAGCGCACCACATAGGTTCAGTGACTATTTTTTACTGAATTCTTTATTCGCGCATCGCATCGTTGCGAGCTACAATGCACAATTATGGTGCAAAGGAGACGAGCTCGGATGCATTCCACCGAGTTAGAAACACAACAGCTAATTAATAGCCTAAATACCGCATTGGTAATGGTCGATAACAAACTTACAATTGTCTATGCCAACCATGCTGGAGAGGCCCTATTTGAAACTGGATTGAAACAGCTTACCGGGCACCCACTTCAAGATTTCTTTTTGCCTGGCACAATAGAGACAACCAGACTTAAAGCCGCTATAAGAAAAGGCGAAGACTTCACCGAAAACGAAATTAAGTTAGCATTTAGAGATAACCGCTATGTTTCTGCCGACTTAACCGTCACCAATTTACATTTCGAAGACGGACCAAGGTTACTGTTCGAAGTGAAAAAGATTGATCAGCAAAAACGTATTTCTCGAGAGAATCTACAAAATGCGCAGCATTATGCCGCGCGAGAATTAGTTCGCGGTCTGGCTCACGAAATAAAGAATCCATTGGGCGGTATTCGCGGTGCTGCTCAGCTTTTAGAAAAAGAACTAACAGAAGAACACAAAGAGTTTACGCGCATGATCATTGAGCAATCTGATCGTCTGCGAAACCTAGTGGATCGACTACTCGGGCCCAATTCATTGCCTCGATTCGAAGAAAGTAACGTGCATCAAGCGCTCGAAAAGATACGCAGCTTAATGCGCTTCGACTCAGACAACCCTATAACTATAGTCCGCGACTACGACCCCAGCATTCCACCAATCATGCTAGACCCAGACATGATTCAGCAAGCTGTACTTAACATAGTCAGAAATAGCGTTCAAGCTTTAATTGAAAGCCATACGCCTAACCCTGAAATTAAGCTCATAACGCGAATAGAGCGCCAAATGACAATTCAAACGAAACGTCACGCACTAGTAGCAAAAATAAGAATTATTGATAACGGCCCAGGTATTCCGGCTGAAATCAAAGACACGCTTTTCTATCCCATGGTCACAAGCAAGCAAAATGGCTCTGGGCTGGGTTTGTCTATCTCACAAACCCTTATTAACCACCACGGCGGCAAAATAGATGTAGATAGCTACCCTGGTCACACTGAGTTCGTAATTTACATACCAATAGATCGTAAGGAGACAGACGATGACGAATGAGTCTGTGTGGATTGTCGATGATGACAGTTCTATTCGTTGGGTGCTGCAAAAGGCCTTACAAGCAGCAGATATCAGCTGCTTAAGTTTTGAAAACCCTGAAGATTTATTACTTCAACTTCAAAGCGGTCAAGCCCCTGAGGTTATCATTTCAGACATAAGAATGCCGCAAATGGACGGCATGACCTTACTGAACGAAGTGCACGCTTCGCATCCACTGCTTCCCGTAATTATTATGACGGCGCATTCTGATTTAGACAGTGCGGTAAACGCTTATCAAAAAGGGGCATTTGAATATTTGCCCAAACCTTTTGATATAGATGAAGCAGTAACATTAACTCAACGCGCGCTTGCTCATGCAAGAGAGCAATCAACCGTATCTAAAGCACAAGTCGAAGAAGTCGTAACTGAAATTATTGGTGAAGCCCCGGCAATGCAGGAGGTCTTTCGTGCTATAGGTCGACTTTCTCGTTCTTCGATAAGCGTGCTCATCAACGGCCAATCGGGTACAGGTAAAGAGCTAGTTGCGCAGGCGCTTCACAGACACAGCCCTAGAGCAAGCAACCCGTTTATTGCACTTAACATGGCTGCAATCCCCGCAGACTTAGTTGAGTCTGAACTGTTTGGCCATGAGAAAGGAGCGTTTACTGGTGCCCAAGCTGCTCGTCAGGGACGTTTTGAACAGGCTAACGGCGGTACGCTTTTCTTAGATGAAATAGGCGATATGCCGTTAGACGTGCAAACTCGCCTTTTGCGAGTACTCGCTGACGGACAGTTTTATCGCGTAGGTGGCCATCAGTCGGTAAGCGTTGATGTACGTATTATCGCAGCTACCCACCAGAATTTAGAACAGCGCGTTGCTGAAGGTAAATTTAGGGAAGATTTATTTCACCGACTGAACGTTATTCGTGTTCACCTTCCATCGCTAAACGAACGTCGTGAAGATATTCCGTTGTTAACCCGCCATTTCCTTCGCCGAGCGGCCAAAGAACTTGATGTAGAGGCGAAAAGCATTTCTAAAGAAGCTGAACGCGTTATGTCTCAGTTACCATGGCCTGGTAACGTAAGACAGTTAGAAAACGTATGCCGCTGGCTAACAGTGATGGCAAGTGGACAAGAAGTCTTACCGAGCGATCTGCCGCCAGAAATTCATAGCGATAGCAGTATTGAAAAACCTAGTGCCGAATCGGGTGATTGGCCAGATTTACTCGCCAGTTGGACAGACAAACAACTTCGCGATGGTCATCACAATATCCTTAACGATGCTATGCTGACTTTCGAACGTGTCATGCTTGAGCGGGCACTTCAACACACCCACGGCCACAAACAAGATGCCGCGAAGCGTTTAGGTTGGGGAAGAAATACTCTTACCCGTAAACTCAAGGAACTCGGCGTGAATTAACGCATAAATTCCCAAAAAGGGCACTTGCGTGCCCTTTTTAATTTCCTTTACTTATCTTCATACACCAGTATATCGCCAGGTTGGCACTGTAGATGGTGACAAATTGCTTCTAATGTTGTGAACCGAACGCCTTTAACTTTGCCGCTTTTCAATAGCGACAAGTTTGCCTCAGTTATTCCAATTTTTTTTGCCAGATCTTTAGAGCGAATTTTGCGCTTCGCCATCATAACGTCAAGGTTTACAAGAACAGGCATCACACAATCTCTTTGTTTTCTTTATCTAGCTCGGCGGCAGCGCTAAATAAGTGAACTAGCACTGGTAAGCACAACACAATAATTATTGTTATGGGGTTAAGACTTATATCGATTGAACTATTGGACACCACTAGGTAAGTGGCCACAGGCGCAACTATCATTTTATAACAGACATAAAAAACCGTAATCCAAGATACGTATTTCAAGTAACGTAACGTGGCTTTTGCATAAAAAAGCCCTCTGCTTAGTGCAAGTAAAAGGCGCTGAAGAAAATAGAATCCAAGCAACCAGCAACACATCAAAGGAGAGAAGACTACTGCTAATAAGAAATGTGATTCTTTGTACTGATGCCACAAGGCGTCAAATTGGTTGTCTCCAAAGGTCACCCGCCACTGCCCTTGTGATATAAAGCCGTAAATGGCAATCGTTAAAAAAATGCCTACAACAGCATACAGCGTCATTCGAGTAACGTGACTAACCCGTTTTAGATTTTCTATAGATTGCATGGCGCGCTCTTCTTGTCCTTTTTAGAGCAGTGTACGCCACCGCTTACCACAACACAAAAAAACCTCGTAAGACAGAAATATTTTATTACAAAACACACAATAATTACTGCAAAACGATAATTTAATATGATATATCACACTAATGAAACTCCACATTTTTGCTTTAAACGCGGTTGTCTGCGTTGGATACTGATGACGACTATGCTCATTGGACTCTCTGGATGTCGCATTTGGGACATGGCCGCTTTTCAGT
>NZ_JAHHDX010000150.1 GCF_018619335.1 Alteromonas sp. ALT199
TTTTATACGAATAAACCTATGAAAATCACAATTAATAACGCTACCACCACGTCTCATCTTTTGGGTAGAGATACCGATGACCTTGTTACTATTTCACTCGCTATAGAAAAGGGTAAAATTACTCAGATTTCAGAACATCCACTACCAACATCACAAACACACCCCAAAGAAAACGCTTTCGAAAAAGTGATAGATGCTACCGGTCTATTTCTGTCCCCGGCATTGCTCGACCCTCAGGTACACTTTAGAGAGCCAGGTATGGAGTACAAAGAAGATATCGCGTCGGGAAGCCGAGCGGCAGTAAAAGGCGGTTTTGCATCTGTGGTATCGATGCCAAATACAATGCCCACCGCTGATAATGCAGATGTAGTCGCTTTTATGGTAGAAAAAGCTAGGGTGTCGGGTCTGTGTAAAGTCTATCCTACAGGGGCGCTGTCGAAGGGTCTTGAAGGCAAAGAGATAACAGATTTTAAAGCCCTTCAAGGTGCTGGTGCTGTAGCCATTACTGACGATGGTAAAGGCGTTCAAAATGATGGCTTGTTTAAGCAGGCACTCATTAATGCTAAGACACTTGATATGCCTGTACTTGATCATAGCGAAGATGAAAGCTTGTCAAATGGCGGTGCCATTCATGAAGGAGAGGTGTCTCAAAAGCATTGTATAAAGGGAATTAAAGCATCCTCTGAGTCGGTACATGTAAAACGGGGATGTAACTACAGTGAAGAGACTGGTGGTCATTATCACGTCCTGCACGTTTCTACCGCAGACTCAATAGACGCTATCAGACAGGCTAAAGCTAAAGGAGCTAAAGTCACGGTAGAGGTGTCGCCACATCATTTACTGCTGTGTGATGAGGATATCCCTGTTAAAGCTGATGGTACACTTGACGCGAACTGGAAAATGAACCCGCCCCTTCGTTCCAGGCGCGATATGCTTGCGTGTCGAAAAGCGTTAACAGAGGGGATAATTGATGCTATTGCTACTGACCATGCTCCTCACGCTCCTCATGAAAAAGCTTTGCATATCGAAAAAGCGCCGTTTGGAATTATAGGATTAGAGACCGCATTTGCGCTTATTTACACGCATTTTGTCAAAACAGAAAAGCTAAATTTAAGTACCGCTATTGACCTTATGAGTAAGCAAGCTGGTGCAATATTTAATATTAACTGTGGAAGAATTGAAAAAGGGGAAGATGCGGACTTAGCGCTATTTGATTTGAATACGCCGTTTACGGTAACCCCTTCATTTTTCGCCTCTAAGTCTCAAAACTCTCCTTTTATCAACGAAACCTTGTATGGCGAAACACACTACACGCTGGTTAATGGAGAAATTAAATATGCAAGACCTTGAGAATTTAAGCCGTTAGCAATTTGCATTAACTTTAATTTAAACGCGCTGTCAGACACGCCGAAGTTTCGGGTGCGAGTCAGCGCAGACCAATTAAGCCAATATGAATTTAGTTAGTAGTAGCCTGACGGTACATGTTTAGTTAGTGATAACACAGTCAGCTAATTCGGCATCCCACTTGGTATTGACGTTAGCTGCAATAATTTCAATCTTACTTTCAGCACATTCACTTAGCTCCCTTTCAACTAAGTTTCCGTCTGCGAGGTTGTAGCTAAAAATGCCCGCACTCGTGATCATAACCGCTTTTAACCGTTCCACTTCTAGCTTATTTATCCACGCTAAAAGTGCATACCTATTGAATTCTATAGAAGGGGAAAAGCGCCAACCTACAGCTTTAAAGCCTTCGCCTTCATTTTCAATTTTTAAAAAACCTGAATCTGGGAATGCTTGTTCGTTGATTGAAGGAGAGGGCTCACTGTTGTGGTGATGATGCGCATGCGCTTTCATTTCTACTAGGGCTTCCGATTTCCCCTGCAATATTGCAAACGGCAATACGCCATGCTCGCAAAGTATTACTGGCGTAGTCGGTTTACCTCTTTTAACAACATAGCGCTTTAAATTCTCTTCCTCATTCTCGCCGTAAAGATCGCACTTATTTCCTACAATGACATCGCCAATATCAATTTGTTGATTGAAAGTAGCGTGAGAGGTATACCTTGGGTCTGATAACTTTCTCGCATCAACTAACGTGATAGTACGTTGAATATCTAACACGTCTTGATAATGTTCAGCGCTCAAGGTTTGCATAACTTCCACAGGGTGGCCTAGTCCAGTAGGTTCAATAAGTAATCGATCGGGTTTTGATTGGGCGAGCAACTGATTTAATGCTATTTGCATAGGTAAGCCTGCCGAACAACACATGCACCCGCCCGGTACCTCTTTGATGAATATCTTCTGAACATTATCTGGATTGGACTTGTTGTTACTATACGTACCCTTCACGAGAGCGCCATCAATGCCTATTTCGCCGAACTCGTTAATTAAGATTGCCCAGCATTCATTTGAAGGTTTTTGTTCTAGCAGGTGTAGGAGAGCAGATGTTTTACCCACCCCTAAGAAGCCCGTGATAATATTAGTTGGTACTGCTTTAATCATAGTTATATGCGCTCTTACTATGCGATGAGTTACTAAAATTTAAGGTATAGGCTATCACACCACTGTGGTTAGCCCTATGATGCACGTGTGAAATGTTATATTATAACAATAGCTGGTAATGCATGCCATTATGACGTTGGCCTGCCAATTATTAAAAGGAAAAGAAGGTCGTGACTCTTCCTGCCATATTAACTGACTCAACGCTAATCGCCCAGTACAGTGAATTTATTGAGAGCCTACGCGCAAGCGAGTTTACTGGCGATATAGAAACTAGCTATAGCGCTCGCATAGCTCAAGCCACTGATAATTCTGTTTACTATAAACTGCCACAAGCCGTAATTTATCCAAAAAGTAGTGAAGACTGCCAACGTATTGGGCAGTTAGCGGCTAAGTACCCTGACGTGTCGTTTGCTCCTCGGGGAGGCGGTACAGGTACCAACGGGCAAAGCCTAACCGATGGTATTGTTGTAGATATTCGCCGTTATTTAAACAACGTTATTGAGTTAAATGTGGAAGAGGGCTGGATAAGAGTACAGACAGGGATAGTTAAAGATGCGCTTAATGATATTTTGCGCCCCCATGGCTTATTTTTTTCACCGGATCTTTCTACTAGCAACCGAGCCACATTAGGCGGGATGATCAGCACTGATGCATCAGGGCAGGGGTCGCTCGTATACGGTAAGACAAGCGATCACGTTATCGGACTTAAAGCGGTGTTAGCTAATGGTGAGGTAATTGAAACTGCAAAATTGCCCATGGAAAAGGCAAAGCGAAAAGCCAGCGAGGATACCGTTGAAGGCGCTATCTACAGACAAGCTATAAACACGTGTGTTAATTATAAAAGTGAAGTGGACCGGACTTTCCCAAAGCTAAATCGCTTTTTAACCGGGTATGACTTAGCCCACGTATACGATAACAACTATATCGATATCGGTAGGTTGATAACAGGTGCAGAAGGGTCTTTAGCGTTTGTAACAGAAGCGGTATTAACTCTAGATAAAATATCGCCGGTTAAGGCATTAATAAATATTTCCTACCGCTCATTCGATGCGGCACTGCGTCACGCTCCAAAACTACTTGAAGCGAAAGCGACAAGTGTGGAAACGATTGATAGTACGGTACTCAATTTTGCTAAAACGGACATAGTGTGGCACGACATACAACACTTGATTACCGACGTTCCAGATGAAGAGCTGCTAGGCTTAAATTTAGTGGAATATAACGCCAACTCGATAGAGGAAATGAAGGGGCATATTGACTGCCTCAAAACTGCTATTGAAGATGCGATTAAGCGAGGTGAGGGCAATATTTCAGGCTACAGTGTTACCTATGACAAAGCCGATATTCAACGCATTTATGCAATGCGAAAAAAGGCAGTAGGATTATTAGGCAAAGTCAAGGGAGACCAGAAGCCCATCGCTTTTGTTGAAGATACGGCGGTTCCCCCTGAGCACTTAGCGGATTTTATCGCTGAGTTTCGCGAGTTGCTCGACAGTCACAACCTTAACTATGGCATGTTCGGACATGTTGATGCCGGCGTTCTACATGTAAGACCCGCTCTTAATTTGGCTGACCCTGAGCAAGAGACGCTTATGCATAATCTTTCAGATAATGTGGTGAAGCTTGTGTCTAAATATGGCGGTCTAATGTGGGGGGAACACGGCAAAGGCTTTCGTAGCGAGTATGGCCCCGAGTTTTTCGGTGAAACACTGTTTAATGAAATGCGCAAAATAAAAGCGGCGTTCGACCCTTACAACCAGATGAACCCTGGAAAAATATGTACACCATTAGGCAGTAAGGATGAGTTAGTCTCTGTTAAAGCGCTCAAAAGGGCGAGTATCGAAAGAGTTATTCCAGTATCTGTAAAACGCGAGCTTGCGCCAGCCTTTGAATGCAATGGAAATGGCCTTTGTTTTAACTACGAACCAGCTTCCCCCATGTGTCCTTCAAGTAAAGTAACGTCAGACAGACGCCATACGCCAAAAGGCAGAGCGAGTATGTTAAGGGAATGGGCGCGGCTGCTATCTTTAAGCGGGAAGATAAACGAACAAAACGGAGATGCTTTCTCCTACAAGCACTTTAAAAGCAATGTGTTTTCTCGCTTCAAAAACTCGCTACTAACCAAGGAACCAGATTTTTCCCATGAAGTAAAAGCTGTTATGGATGGTTGCCTGTCGTGTAAGTCATGTACTCACCAGTGCCCGGTAAACATTGATGTTCCTCACTTTAAATCTATCTTTTTATCTATTTACTACCAACGCTACATGCGCCCACTAAAAGACTTGCTGGTGGCAAACGTAGAAACGCTAGCGCCTTTAAGTTCAAAAGTAGCTAGGCTCCATAACATGCTTCTTCGGCAAAAATGGGTGAAATGGCTTTTAGAGAAGAAGGTGGGTTATGTAGACACGCCGTTGCTGTCGTATCCAACCCTAATCGACAGAGTGAGTCCGATTGTCACAGACGTTGATATAGAGAAACTAAAATACGTTGATGAAAATGAAAGAAAAAAATATATTGCAGTGGTACAAGACCCTTTTACCAGTTTTTATGATGCAAACAGCGTAGAAAGCCTAATAAACGTTATTAGTAAGATGGGCTTAAAGCCTTTACTCGTGCCTTTTACCCCAAACGGTAAACCTGCTCATGTAAAAGGTTTTTTAGGGAAGTTTGAAAAACAAGCGTTAGATTCTGCAAGACGCCTCAATAGTATACATGAGTTAGATATTACTATGGTGGGAACCGACGCTTCATTGGTATTGTGCTACCGTGATGAATACCACAAATTTTTAAAAGATAAGCGCGGGGACTTTTTCGTTCATACCATTGATGAATGGCTGGCAAACGCGCTGCCACACAGCCTAAACACGGATACTGCAAATAACAACGCTAGTGAAAAACAGTTTTCTCTGCTTGCGCATTGCAGTGAAAAAACCGCTATGCCAGATACCACAAAGCGCTGGCAACGTGTATTTCAACAGCTAGGAGTCAACCTAACCCATAAACCCGTAGGCTGTTGCGGTATGGCGGGGACATATGGCCATGAAACCTCGCATTTAGAAACATCTAAAGCACTTTATGCGCTCAGCTGGGCGCCTGTTTTTGAACAAAACAAGAAGTTTGCAGAAGTACTTGTAACTGGTTTTTCCTGTCGTAGCCAAGTGGCGCGCTTTGAAGGAAAAAAGCCACGCCATCCTATAGAAGTGGTAAATGAATTAATCTAATAACAAAAGGACAGATAATGAAAATGGTAATGCGCAGCGTGATGCTGCTGATGATTTTGTTTACGACTGATAATGTCTTTGCACAACAAAATGATGAAAACCCTCGTGAGGCATACATACGGGCTAACTTCACCAAGTATGAGTACCAAATTCCAATGC
Source organism: Alteromonas sp. ALT199 (assembly GCF_018619335.1). Classification (GTDB taxonomy): domain Bacteria; phylum Pseudomonadota; class Gammaproteobacteria; order Enterobacterales; family Alteromonadaceae; genus Alteromonas. The sequence continues at coordinate 5,883 of NZ_JAHHDX010000150.1, forward strand.
GTGATGGCGTAAAACTGTTTACGTCGGTCTATATTCCTATTGATGATACTCAAAAGTACCCAATCATGATGCAGCGAACGCCGTATCGCGTCGCGCCGTACGGAGCGGACAAATACAAAGCTAAATTAGGGCCAAGCGAAGCATTCGAGCAAGAAGGGTTTATATTTGTTTTTCAAGATGTGCGGGGAAAATTTCGCTCAGAAGGCGAATTCGTTAATATGCGTCCGCAGGATGCTTATAAGCGCGGAAAAAAAGCGACAGATGACGCTACTGATACTTACGATACCATCGATTGGCTGGTAAAAAACGTAAAAGGAAATAACGGCAAAGTAGGGATGTGGGGAACATCATACCCAGGCTACTATACGTCGGTTGCCTCAATTAATAGCCACCCTGCGTTAAAAGCTATTTCACCACAAGCACCTATTGCAGATTGGTTTTTTGACGACTTTCATAGAAATGGCGCTTTCGTAACCCCGATGGCATTTATCTTCTTTGATACCTTCGATAAACAGCGAGAGGGAGAGTTCTCTTATTGGCCTGAAGGAATGAAGTCAGAAACGCCAGATGGCTACCAGTTCTTTAGAAATTTAGGTCCGCTAACTAACGTTAATGACAAATACTTTCATAAAGAGCGACCGTTTTGGAACGAAGTCATTCAACACCCCAACTATGACGAGTATTGGCAGTCTCGCGATGTATTGCAGCATTTGACAAACACCAAGCCTGCTACCTTAGTTGTAGGTGGTTGGTACGATACAGAAGATCTATACGGCCCACTGTACACTTACCAAACTATGTCTAAAAAGAATAAAAAAGACCATGTTAAGCTAGTAATGGGGCCTTGGTATCACGGCCAATGGCAAAGTGAAAAAGGCGGAGCCGAACTTGGCGAGGCACAGTTTGGCTTTGATACCAGTGCTTGGTTTCAAAAAGACGTGTTGCTACCGTTTTTCAAAACCCATTTAAAGGGGGCGAAAGAAGCAGAAATAGCTACCGCAACTATGTTTGAAACAGGCAGCAATCGCTGGCGTAAGTTTGATGTATGGCCTCCTAAAGCTGGGTCACAGCAAACCATGTATTTAGCAAAAAATGAAAAGCTTGTTACTACGAAAAGCGATAGTGGCAATAGTGAATATATAAGCGACCCTAACAAGCCGGTTCCTCACTCAGCTAAGATTAGCCGCGGCTGGGATAGACCCTATATGGTAGAAGACCAACGTTTTGCTGCCCGAAGACCTGACGTCTTAGTTTTCGAAACCGATACTCTTGATAGTGACTTAACCATTGCGGGTGCTATCGACCTAGATTTGTGGTTTTCTACAAATAAATCAGCGGCTGACATTGTTGTAAAGGTTGTCGATGTTTTCCCTTCTATCGATGAAAACAATAACAAGGTGGATATGAATCGCGGAAATCGTCATGAACTGGTTCGCTGGGGCGTATTGCGTGGGCGCTTTCGGGAGAGCATGAGCGAACCTAAAGCATTCTTACCCAATACACCCACTAAGGTAGAATTTGAATTATACGACCTTCTGCATACGTTTAAGCGCGGGCACAAACTGCAGATTCAAATTCAAAGTAGTATGTTTCCCTTTATCGATATGAACCCTCAAAACTATGTAGAAAATATCTTTGAGGCAAAAGAGAGTGATTTCACTAAGGCGATCCACACAATTTATCACGACAAAGATCATCAAAGCGCTATTCACTTCAAAACGCTATAGCTATTTTAGCTCAAGAAAAAGCCCTGTGAAAAACAGGGCTTTGTTATCATTAAGCACAAATATTTAAACTAGTGTTGCTTGAAGTTACTTGCCACTTCCATAATTTGCTCACGCATCCACATATGGGCGTAATCGTGGTCTGCGCTAACATGCCAATACAAATAGTATTCAACTGGGGGGAGGTCAAAGGGAAGTTCGTAAATAGCTAAGTCATAGTGCTTCGCCAAATGAAATGGTAAGCAGGCTATTAAGTCAGTTTTCACTATGGTACTCGGTACAGTTAAAAAGTGCTGCCCGCGCATGACCTCTTTTCTTCTTTTACCCATTTTGTCGAGTGCAACATCAATAGGACCCGCGCCCGATTTACGCTGGGAAACGTTGATATGACCTAAACGCAAAAACGTATCTAAATCCAATCCATTTTTAAGGGCAGGGTGGTTTTTGCGAGCAAGCACTACAAATCGGTCTTGTGCAATTTTCTCTTTGCACAGATGAGGGTCGGTAAAGGTAGACGCATCGGCGAAGAAATCTAGCGTACCCGCTGCCATTGCTGATACCACTTGGCTGCGAGGAATTTCGTAATTCGTCAAGGTTATATTAGGCGCTAGATTTTGTAAACGAGACACCAACCGAGGCATAATACTTACTTCTAATAAATCTCGGCTGGCGAAGTTAAACGACTTCTCTGCCGTAAGAGGGTCGAACGTGTGACTTTCTTGTACGCTTTTGCGCAGCAAAGCGAGTGCCTGTCGGGCCGGTACTATTATGTTTTGTGCCACTGGTGTCGGTGTCATGCTGTGGCCTGTTCGCACAAATAATGGGTCGTTCAGCATTTCTCTTAACCTGGCTAACGAGTTACTTACTGCAGGCTGGGTGATACACAAAACATCAGCGGCCTTGGTTAAACTACCTGCCGTATAAATAGCGTCGAATACGGCAAATAGGTTTAAATCAATTCTATTGAGATTCATAACAAGTCCTTTAAGGGCGAGTGCCCTGATAAAAAGCCAACAGATGAAGAATCGCTGCTATTTTCGCAGCGAGAATAAAGCAACTTTAGAGTCTGTTGCTACATAGCATCTACGATTAATTTACGTTAGTGTAACAAAATTACTTATAAATACCTATTATTAAAAGTTAATTGAAACATTCAAGTGAATAATAGTAGTTTTGTCGTTAATAAATGGAGATTGGACTTAAAAATGAAAACGCTTTTAGATTTGTCGGTTGGGGATGCGCTTGAACAGGCTGATTTTTTAACAGTAACACAAGACATGATTAATCAATTTGCTGATGCAACAGGCGACCACCAATGGATTCATTTAGACAGGGCGCGGTGTGAGAAAGAAAGCCCGTTTAAAACAACCATCGCGCACGGCTTTTTAAGCGCAAGTCTTATGCCTAAGGCATTCGGCGAAGTACTCGCTCCCAGTGACAAAATAGCCTCAATGATAAATTACGGTATCGACAAACTTCGTTTTTTAGAGCCCGTTAAATGCAACGACGCTTTAAAATATCAATTTAAACTTGTTGATGTGAGTGATAAGCCTCAAGGTAAGCTCTATAAGGTAGAGGCCAGCTGCATTTTAAAGTCGAGCGGAAATCCTGCACTAGTCGGTAGCTTTTTAATGCTAGCCGTTATGAAGCCATAAACGTGAAACTAAATTTCTTTACTAGACGCCATACTTAGCGTTTATAAAGCGTTCATATAATTATGCTAAATAAGGTAACGTAAGCAAAAAAGGCCAGATAAAAACAACGTTATCTGGCCTTACAATTGATGTGACAAACTTAATTTGACGCTTCTTGTGCACCTTCTTCAACGGCTTCACCGGCACTTTGAATATCTTCGCCCGCGCCCTCAATAGTAGCGCAACCACCCAAGCTCCCTATACTCGCTGCAAAAATTAGTGCTAAAAACGTATGTTTGCGTGTTGTTGAATTTAACATTTCCATTTGTTTCTCCTTTGGTTTTACTCATCATCGGCATGATTTGCATTGTCAGCCGCTCTTTCGCCACCTTTTGGTTGTGACGAAGAATCATTGTTAGATGAACTGTGCTCATCTCGCTGCTTAAGCATGGCATTTAGCTTATCGCCACCTTTAGCATTAAAATCTAGTGTTCTAATGGGGAACGGAATTAAGATATCGTTATTCTCAAGTACGGTTTTTACTGTGTTAATCGCGTCGTGGCGCACTACCATGAAGCCTGGGTCGCCCGGGTATCGGATCCAAAACCACAGCAATAAATTAATACTCGAGTCGCCGAATGATTCTGCGTAAACCGCAGTTTCATCCTTCTTAATAACATAGTCTTTGTCATTCATAGCCTCGGTGATAACTTGTGCTGCTTTTTCGATATCATCAGCGTAAGATATGCCAACGGGTACCTCTATTCTTCGGTAACCTAAATACGAATAATTGGTCAAGATATTGCGAAACAGGATCTTATTTGGAATAACTTCCAGTTGACCGTAAAAGGTCTCAACGAGTGTATTTCTAAGATTAATTTCCTTCACATTGCCAAACACCCCTTCAGCTTCTATAACGTCACCAATGTCAAAGGGCTTTCTAATTCCCATAGCTACGCCAGCAATGAAGTTTTCGGTCATGTCTTGGAAAGCGAAACCAATGGCTAGGCCAACAATACCCGCGCCAGCAAGAAGTGATGTGACCGTGCCTTTAAGCCCCACAAAATCAAGGGCGATAAATATACCGGCAATAAGAACAATGGCTTTAATAATAGATGTGAGAAGACCGGCTATTTGACGAGACTCAAAAGTTCGTCGCATAAGTTTACCGGCGACATTGCCTATCATCTTGGCAATAAGACCAAAAACAATTGCGATGACAAATGCAACGACGATGTTAGGTAATAACGTAATTGCGCCTTCAATCCACGTTTCTAGTTTTTCACTTAGAAGCTTATACACTTCATCTATTTTGGGAAAATCCATAGACCTCATTACCGTTTATACGTGATGACATTGAATGTATCAAAAACTGTTCCGGTAATTTTTATTGTTCAAGCTGTTGATATAATTGGTTTTTGTGTGTTTTTGCTTTCGTGGCATACGCTATGCCAGTGAATAAATTACGCACTTAGAGAAACATCTTCTCATTAACGCTCACTATCTTTCCCTCTAAGTGCTCTTGTTTTAGCCTTAAGTATATCTGGTCTGACCATGTGTAAAATTAATGTAAACATATTATTCACAATAAATTTACAAAGTGGGAAATCACACATAGTATCAATCTTGTAGGTCGCTATTTTTAAGTGACGTATCACAATAACAACATAAAATCGAATAGCCTGTTACTAGCGGAAAGTGTGGGTAGTAGTGCCGGTAGTGATAAGCCCAGATTTGGAATCACACTATGAAATTTAAAACGCGTAAGACTGCAGTGGCCGCAATGGTCGGTACTGCTTTATTTTGCTCACCGTATATCGCATCAGCCCAAGAATCTGACGTTGAATCCGAGCAAGAAGCTAAGAAAGACGTAGAACTTATACTTGTTACCGGAAGTTTTGTTCGCAGAAGCGAAAACTTTGAATCACCATCTCCTCTAGCTGTTGTAGATAGCGTTGCCATCGACGCAATCGGTGCGAAGAATATTGCCGATATCACCCAGACACTTACGATTAATACGGGCGCAGAGAATAACCCAGATGCGTTTACACAAAACGCGACGGCAGGGACTTCTAATATTAACCTCCGTGGCCTAGGCGTAGCGTCTACTTTAGTGCTTCTTAACAATAAGCGCCAAGTGGTTACCGCTCAGCCGACAAACGAAGGTCTCAATTTTGTAGATACCAGCTCGTTAGTGCCTATGATTGCCATCGACCGTATGGAAGTTGTTAAGGACGGAGCATCAGCCCTTTACGGTTCTGATGCGGTTGCTGGTGTAGTTAACTTTATTACAAAACGTAATTATGACGGTGCAATGGTCACTGCTGATTACCAAGACGGCGCGCACGGTGATAATAAAGAATACATTTTACAAGGATTGTGGGGCGCAACCGGCGATAACGGGAGTGTCTTAGCTGCTATCAGCTACACTAATCGTTCACCACTATTCTTAAGCGATAGACGTTTAAGTCGTCCTCAGGATGACACGAGTGCATTAGGTAACCCTGGTTCTTTCTTTTTAAATGTTCCCGGCGTAGGGGCTTTGCCAATTATTGATCCATACGGGTGTGAAGACTTTGGCGGGGCGCCAAACTTACTTGCCCCTAGCGGCACTATTCCTGGTTTAGAAGTCGGCTTCTGTGGCTTTGATTTTGGTAAGTTCTACTCATATGTAGCTGATGAAAGTCGAACCAATGCTTATGTTCGTGCAGATTATGAATTCGATAATGACATAACCTGGACAGCGGAATTCAGTATGGCAAGAAACCGCGCAGAGCGAGGCGGTGCGCCGAGCTTCCCTATACTCACTTCACCTATCGTGCCTGACTATCACCCGCAAAATCCGTTTGGGCAATCAGTCGCCTTCTTTGGAAGAGCGGAAGGAAACGGTTTTGATGGTGATCCAGCGAATACTGAATCAGATACTCTTCGTTTCAGTACAAGTTTGCAGGGCGTGACAGATACAGGGTTTTGGGAAGTAAGCTATACGCGAGCGGTAAATGATTTCGTATTTCAAGTACCTGATGTACTAAATACCGAGTTCCAACTTGCGCTCTACGGATATGGTGGTTCTAATTGTGACCCAATTGCTGGTTCGCCTGGTGTTGGTGATTGCCAATTCTTCAACCCATTTGCAAATTCTTATACAAACGCACCGAACTCAGATTACGTGGTAAGTTCCTTTACCGGTACAGAGGTTATTGACTCAAAAGCGGACCTTGAAGTGTTTGAAGCGTTCACATCGTTTGATGTGTTTGAAATGGGCGGTGGCTTTGCAGCTTTAGCATTAGGCGTGCAATACCGTGAAAATCAGCTTAGCCAAGATTACGATGACCTAGCCAACCAAGACAGTTTTACCTTTGTAATCGGTAACCCAGATATTGATGGAAGCCAGGATGTATGGGCGGCCTTTGGCGAGCTAGCATTACCAATTAATGATGAATTAGATGTTCAATTGGCCGTACGTTATGAAGATTACGGCGGTACTATTGGTAGCACGGTTGACCCGAAACTAGCGGTGTCATGGAGAGCCACTGATGAATTTTCACTGCGCGGCTCAATATCGACGTCATTTAGAGCGCCAACGGTATTCTTAGCTCAAGGTGGTGCTACATCCTTGCAGCAACTTATTGACCCTGTTCAAGGTGCAACTGCATTCGTCGCTGTAAGAACATCAGGTAATGAAGATTTAAAACCAGAAGAGTCGACAGCATACAATATTGGCTTCTCATATGAGCCTTTCAGAGACTTCTCTATTGAAGTAGATTATTGGAACTTTGAGTTTGAAGACTTGATTATTCAAGAGAACGCCCAGGCGGTTTTAAATCAAGATCCAACAAACCAAGATCGTGTTGTCCGAGCTGGCGACCCGCTAACAGGACCAGTACTTCAGGTGAATAACACTTATGTTAACGCGAGTTCTTTAGAAACGTCAGGGCTCGATTTTGTTACCAGTTATAAAATAGAAACAGATTTTGGTAACTTTACGCCTACGTTAAATGCGACTTACATTACTAAATATGACTTGATGGACCCTCAAGCGGGTAACATAGACGGAGCTGGACGTCGTAATTTCAATAACATTGGTGTGTCTTCACCAGAGCTACGTGCGAACTTAGGATTAGCTTGGAGTAACGACATTCATGCTGCGAATATCTTCCTGCGTTATATTTCTTCCTATGACGACGATCAAAACTGTGCTGATGGCACAGCGAACGTGGGTGGTTGCTCAACTGGCTTTTATGAAGTTGATAGCCACTTAACGGTAGATGCTCAGTACAATATTGATTTGGGTGGTTTGTATGACACCGAGCAAAGTTATGTGTTAACGATAGGCGCAATTAACTTGTTCGATGAAGAACCGCCACAATTATTCACTAACAGTGGTTTTGATTCTAAAGTTCATGATCCAAGAGGGCGTCAAATTTACGCTCGCTTTGCAGTTGAGTTTTAGTTAGTTCAAAAAAACGTGTAGCCTGCCTTTGACACTCAATGTTAAAGGTAGGCTTTTTTGTAAACTATAGCCTCCACTTTTTACTCCCTTTTTAACTGCCTGATTTTCTATTCTTGAACCGATTGATTAAAGTATTGGGTATAAAGCTCAAAGACTTGTCTACGCAATTGTAATGTATAGGGAGAAAAGAATGGCGATGAAGCTATCGGAAGAAGAAATTAGTGAAAAGTTGGATGCTTTAAACGAGTTAGTCTCAGATGGTGCACTTTGGGAACGAAGTGGTGACACCATCAAAAAGACCTTCATGTTTAAAAGCTTTATTCGTGCATTTGGATGGATGTCTCAAATAGCGATTTGGGCAGAAAAACTAAAACATCACCCTGAATGGTTTAATGTATATAACAAAGTAGAGGTGACATTGACCACTCATGACGCCGATGGTTTGAGTGAACTCGATTTTTCACTTGCTGAAAAAATGGAAAAATTTAAGTAGGCCGAGTATTTGGCCATAAAAGGGGGCTGTAAACTGCGGGTTTTGTATTAACTTTGCGCATATTGGTTAATTAAGCTGCTAACAGTCAGAAAAATGAAATATTTCGTGCCATGCCCCTTGTGTTGAGTAAGTCTCTATGTATAATACGCCCCACGTTGAAGCGAGGCACAAAACGCCGCAGCTACAACGATAATTTTCTGGCGCGGGATGGAGCAGTCTGGTAGCTCGTCGGGCTCATAACCCGAAGGTCGTAGGTTCAAATCCTGCTCCCGCAACCACAGAAAATAACCAGAATTTCAAAGCGTTGCAAAAGCAAGCTTTACCGTACAATCGCGGGATGGAGCAGTCTGGTAGCTCGTCGGGCTCATAACCCGAAGGTCGTAGGTTCAAATCCTGCTCCCGCAACCAATTTGTAAAACCAGAACTAAATAATATTGCGTAAGCAATATTTACCGTACAGTCGCGGGATGGAGCAGTCTGGTAGCTCGTCGGGCTCATAACCCGAAGGTCGTAGGTTCAAATCCTGCTCCCGCAACCACATTAGAAACCCAGCTTTTGCTGGGTTTTTTCTTTTCTGTTTGTGCAGTCCGTAAACATCCTCTCGATTTAACTGGCGGACATTAAGGTTGTTTCTAAGAAATAATTGCCGCACAGCATAGCCTAGTATGCTAAGTTAAAGTCATGCCACCATTGAATAATTAAACTTACAGGTAGTTTGGCCGCGCCATGATTGCTCGCTTTTTCACGTACGAAGGACACGCCACATTAATTGAAGGCGCTTATCATTTTCCCCTTGTTGCTCTGTCTTTACTAGTCGCTGTTTTCGCTTCATTTATGGCGTTTAACGTTGCAGGACAAGCAGCTGTCACGCAAGACAAATTAAGACGAAATACTTTATTGATTACAGGTAGCATAGCGCTAGGGGGCGGTATTTGGTCAATGCATTTTCTGGGCATGACTGCCTTTGACTTGTGTTTACCTGTCAATTACGACCCCTTGATAACTGCACTTTCTGCTATTCCAGGTGTGGCCGCAGCTTGGGTAGCTTTGAATCTTTTGATTAAAACCCGTATAAGCGTTACCGAAGTAGTCTTGGGCGGAGTGTTGATGGGAGCTGGGATAGGCACCATGCACTATAGTGGTATGGCAGCAATGGAGATGGCACCGCTTCTTCGCTATGACCTTGGTGTATTCGCTCTTTCTATCCTAGTTGCTGTTTGTTTGGCAATGCTATCGCTATGGATAAAGTTTGGTATTGCTGCCGCAACTAAAAGCAGAAAAATGCTGGGCAAACATGCATTACTTGCAAGTATTGTTATGGGGCTGGCCATTGCGGGTATGCATTATATTGGCATGGCTGCGGCAAGATTTGTTTTACCACCGGGTATGGAAACGTCCGGCCAGTCGTCAAATATCGCCGTCTATCTAGCTATTTCTATTGCTATAGTGACACTTGTGCTTATTACCATGGTGTTGGGGGTCAGTCTTTTATTTAAATATCGCGACGTGATGATGCGTGCTATAGAGAGCGAGCGAATTCAAAGTGCAATCACTGATACAGCCGTCGACGCCATTCTCACCGTAGACGATAAAGGCATTATTAAAACCGCCAACCCCGCTGTAAACCAAATTTATGGCTATACCCAGCAAGAGATAGTAGGTATCCGCGCTGCAGAACTAATCCCTCAAGAAAGACGACACCTATATGGTGATGACTTTTTTAGTCAGCGCGTTGTTCCAACTGAACAAATAATCGGCACCGGCAGGGAAGTTGAGGTGCTTAGGAAAGGTGGCGAACGAATTCCTGTTCGCTTAGGTGTTGGCTATACCAAAATAGACGGAAAGCCTGTATTTGTAACTTTCGCTTCTGATCTTAGAAAGCGAAAAGAAATGGAAGATGCTTTGCGCGAAAGTGAAGCCAAGTTTAGAAGTTTGATTTCCAATATACCTGGTATGGCTTATCGGTGTTTGAACATGCCAGGGTGGCCCATGGTGTTTATTAGCGATGCTGTGTTGGAAATTACAGGCTACACTCCAAGTGAGTTTGTTTTACCAGACCCAAAACGTTCTTTTGCTGATCTCTACCATCCAGATGATGTTGAGCGACTTTCGAGTCTTATCGCGGATGAAGGTACATTCTCGTATGAATACCGCATTATAGCAAAATCTGGGGATGTGAAATGGGTCACTGAACATGGTGTACATGTCAAAGACGATGAAGGCAATATCCTCTACGTAGACGGTTTTATCTCCGATATAACTCAAAGACGGGTTATGGAGAATGAGTTAAAAGCGGCAAAAGAAAAAGCCGAACAAGCCGCTGCTGCGCGTACTGCATTTCTTGCTAATATGAGTCATGAAATTCGTACGCCTATGAATGCAATAATAGGCTTTAGCGATCTTATGTTAGGAGAATCGCTACGCGAAGAGCAGAAATCTCACCTTACTACAATAAACCGTTCTGCACGGTCCTTGTTACACCTTCTCAACGATATTCTCGACAGTGCAAAGTTGGATAAAGGCAAGCTCGATTTAGATTATCGGGACTTTCTTATTCGTGAAGAATTGGACTTGGTCATCTCTACGTTTTGGTTAGAAGCAAAACGCAAAAAGGTTGGGTTAGCGCTTAATGTTGATTCTTCTGTGGCCAATGGCTATCGAGGCGTACCAGAGCGCATGCGACAAGTTCTCAACAACCTTATTAGCAATGCCGTTAAATTTACCCACGAGGGTGAGGTGACAGTTAACGTAAAAAGTGACGGGCGGTTTGTATATTTTGAAGTGTCAGATACTGGTATTGGTATGACGCCTGAGCAAGTAGGGCGGGTATTCGACTCTTTCTCACAAGCAGATGCATCGATGAGCAGGAAGTATGGCGGCACTGGCCTTGGTACCACTATCTCTAAACAGCTGGTTGAGTTAATGGGGGGAAATATTTGCGTCAGTAGTGAGAAAGACAAGGGTACCATGTTTACCTTCAGGCTGCCGTTGGAGGTCGTTGAAGTCAGTGAAGACGTTACAGATAGTATGGAGTCTGCGTCAATTTTAATCGACTCAAAGCTTAGCGTATTAGTGGTTGATGATGTACAACAGAATATAGAATTACTGTCTCTTCTTCTTACACGGGCGGGGCATCAGGTAGATACTGCAACTGATGGCTTACTGGCATTAGAAAAAATGCAGTCACGGTCATTTGACATTGTTTTAATGGATTTACAAATGCCCAAATTAGACGGCTTGGAGGCAGCGAAACAACGCCGTGATTATGAAAAAGAGCACGGATTGCCTCCAACGCCTATTATCGCTTTAACGGCAAGCGTATTAGTTCAGGATAAGCACGCTGCTCAGCGAGCGGGTATGGAGGGCTTCGCCAACAAGCCGGTGGACTTCCGGTTGCTAATGGAAGAAGTTGCGCGGGTGCTCAATCTTGATGCGCAAGTGGTAAATGCGGCTCATGGCTCAACAATTCAAACTAAACTAGAAACTGCGTTTAAGGTTGATAAAAACATTTTAGATTTAAGTAAAGCAGTGAATTTGTGGGGTAGTGAAGATGCGGTGTTACAGGAAGTTGATAAGTTCGCTATGGCATGCCGAGAAAAACTCGATGAATTAATGGGGGCTGCTATTAGAGAAGACTATGAAGCCGTTACATCGTTTTCACATGGTTTGAAAGGTACGTCGGGCAACCTTTGTTTGACCACCTTTTACCATACAACCAAAGAGATAGAAGCGAAGGCGCAAAAATCAATTGTTAACATCGAAGAGATTAACAGTCTTCGCGAAGCGCTGGACAAAATAGAATTAATGTTGAATGAATCGCCCCTGTATGCGGAAAATGCGATTAATGAAAGTATTGATAATGCATTGCTGCTTAGTCATCTTGAAGCTATGCTGGAAAGCGTAAACCAAAATATGGTTGATGAAACAGAGCTATCATTTTTAAGAGAAGTAGGGTGTTCAAGTCATAATGAGCAAATTAGCCAAATCCTCTTGGATATTGATGATTTTGAGTTTGAACTGGCGCATGAGCGTATTTCTACACTGATCAAAGAATTAAAGTAGCCAGAGACAGGGCATGTTAGAGATTGAAATAAACAAACCTACTTTACTAGTCGTTGATGATGAGCCTGTAAATTTGAGGGTTTTGAAGCAACTATTATCGTCGGACTACCAGCTTATTTTTGCAAGAAACGGCGAAGAAGCACTAAAACTTGCCGAGACAAGGCAGCCAAACTTAATATTACTCGATGTCATGATGCCCGGACTCACAGGGTTTGAAGTCTGTCGGCAACTTAAGCAAAAAGCGAGTACCAAACAGATTCCCGTTATATTTGTTACGGCCTTGACCGATGAACACGAGGAAACCGAAGGGTTTGATGCTGGCGCCGTAGATTACATAACTAAGCCAATATCCCCTGCTATTGTAAAAGCACGAGTAAAAACTCACCTTAGTTTAGTGCAGGCTGACGAATTACTCGATAGCCGATTACAAATCGTTCAGCGCTTGGGTAGAGCGGCAGAGTACAAGGACAATGAGACGGGCATGCACGTCATGCGCATGAGTCATTTTGCTAGAGAATTAGCATTGGCTTATGGTCTGTCAGCCAAGCAGGCAGAAATACTGCTTCACGCTGCACCAATGCATGATATTGGCAAAATTGGTATTGCTGATAGCATCATGCTTAAGCCAGGTAAGCTTACCGATGAAGAATTTGCGACCATGAAGCATCATCCAGAAATAGGTGCAGAGATAATCGGCGATTGCGGCGATTCTTTATTGTTGAAAGTGGCGAAGTCGGTGTCACTTACTCACCACGAGAAATGGGATGGAACGGGGTATCCTAAAGGGTTGGTGGGGGAAGATATCCCGATTGAAGGACGTATTTGTGCAATTGCTGATGTATTTGATGCGCTCACCAGTAAACGTCCCTACAAGGATGCGTGGAGTATTGAAAAAACCGTAGAATTTCTTCAAAGCCAAAAGGGAAAGCATTTTGAACCTAGGCTTGTCGATTTAATGATAGAAATTATGCCTAAAATTCTCGATATAAAGGCAACATTTAAAGACGAAGACTAGAGTCTACGTCTATTGGCTGTTGCTTAATGCGCCGCCTATACGTATAATGTGCGGATTAAGTGATGAGAGCGGGCTCCCTCATTAAAGGAAAGTAACGCACTTATCATTAGCAAGCTATCACCTATCGGTGTTTTACCCATAAGTTTGCAACTGCCCACGTTGGCAGGTATGGGTTCAGAATTTTAATAAAAGCCCCGCTAGTCCGGGGCTTTTTGTTGTATTAAAACCTGGAGTCAGCCTCGCTGAGCCGGGTGATGACAGGTGGGCTTTAGGCCCTTTTTTCGTTTTTGGAGGTTTGCATTGGCAAAACTTGAAGAGAAACTAACCGAAATGCTAGAGCCAGGTGTAGAAGCACTGGGTTTTGAACTGGTTGGTATCGAGTTTGTACGAGCGGGGAAACATTCGATTCTTCGCGTTTTTATTGATCATGAGAACGGTATTACCGTAGATGATTGTGCAGATGTAAGTCATCAGGTTAGCGCAATTTTGGACGTTGAAGATCCAATTAGCACTGAGTATAACCTTGAAGTGTCATCACCAGGTATGGACAGACCGCTTTTCAAAGAAAAGCATTACATTGAGTCTGTGGGTGAAGTGGTTCAAGTTCGTTTGTCTATGCCAATGGACGACCGACGTAATTTTAAAGGCAAAGTACTTGCGTGCGATAACGGCATTGTAAGTATTGAAGTGGATGGCCAGCAGTTCCAGTTAGCTGTGGCGAATATCGAAAAAGGTAACGTTGTTCCCACGTTCGATTAACGGAACAGCTCTGCTTTCATCGACGAAAGCATAAGAGAGGCGAAAATGAATAAAGAAATTTTGTTAGTGGCGGAAGCCGTTTCAAATGAAAAACAAGTGCCTAGAGAGAAAATTTTTGAAGCGCTAGAGTTTGCGATCGCTAGTGCAACAAAAAAGAAAAACGAAGGCGAAATTGAAGTTCGTGTAAGCATTGACAGAACGTCTGGTGACTTTGATACATTCCGTCGCTGGATGGTTATTCCTGATGATCAAGAGCAGGAAAATCCATTCGCTGAAATTACGATTTCTGCTGCGCAAATCGACGAGCCAGAGATACAACTTGGCGATTATGTGGAAGAACAGATTGAATCTATTAAATTCGACCGCATAACTACGCAAACCGCTAAGCAAGTGATTGTACAAAAAGTACGTGAAGCTGAGCGTCAGCAAATGATTGCTGAGTACGAAGACAAAGTGGGTGAGTTGGTTACTGGTACGGTTAAGAAAGTTAACCGCGACAACATCATCATCGATTTGGGTAATAATGCTGAAGGTGTTATCTACCGCGATGACATGCTTCCTCGTGAAACTTTCCGCCCAGGTGACCGTGTACGTGGTCTTCTTTACGTTATCCGTCCAGAAGCTCGTGGTGCACAGCTATTTATCAGCCGTACTCACCCAGACATGCTAGTTGAACTATTCCGTCTGGAAGTACCAGAAATTGCGGAAGAAACACTAGAAATCAAATCTGCAGCTCGCGACCCAGGTTCTCGCGCAAAGATTGCCGTTAAAACTAACGACAAACGCTTAGACCCAGTCGGTGCGTGTGTGGGTATGCGTGGTTCACGTGTACAAGCGGTATCGGGTGAACTTGGCGGCGAGCGTGTTGATATTGTGCTTTGGGATGAAAACCCAGCGCAATTCGTTATCAACGCAATGGCACCTGCTGAAGTTGCGTCAATTGTTGTTGATGAAGATAGCAACACAATGGACGTAGCTGTTGAAGCAGATAACTTAGCACAAGCGATTGGCCGTAGTGGTCAAAACGTTCGCTTAGCAAGCCAGCTTTCAGGCTGGGAACTTAACGTGATGACGGTTGACGACCTCAACAAGAAGCACGAAGAAGAAAACGCGAAGGTACTTAATCTATTTACTGCTGGTTTGGACATTGACGAAGAGTTTGCGTCTGTCTTGGTAGATGAAGGCTTTACAACTCTGGAAGAAGTGGCATACGTGCCTGCAAGTGAACTTTTAGCAGTTGAAGGGTTAGATGAAGAAATGGTTGAAGAGCTGCGCAACAGAGCGCGCGCTTTCCTAACCACGCGTGCACTGGCGAACGAAGAGTCGCTTGAAGGTGCAGAACCTACAGAAGCCTTATTAAATCTTGAAGGTATGAGTAAACACGTGGCTTATGTGTTGGCCAGCCGCGGCGTTACCGACCTAGAAGAATTAGCAGAACAAGGTACCGATGATATCAGTGATATCGATGAACTAGACGAAGAGAAAGCCGGTGCATTAATCATGGCGGCTCGTAATATCGTATGGTTCAGTGAAGAAGAGTAAGGTCAACAGGGGGATAATTACGTAATGGCAGATGTATCTATTGAAAAGCTCGCCAGCGACATTGGTACAACCGTTGACCGATTGGTTGGCCAGTTTAAAGACGCGGGTATTACTAAGAATGCCGGCGATCAGGTAAACGAAGATGAGAAACAAAAACTATTGGATCATTTAAGTAAGCAACACGGCAGCGCAGCTGAACCAACGCGTATGACACTTAAACGTAAGACAACTAGCACGTTAAGTGTTGGTAAGTCTAAAGAAGTGAAGGTGGAAGTACGCAAGAAGCGCACATACGTTAAGCGCAGCGACGTTGAAGAACAACAGCGTCAAGCGGAAGAAGAAGCGAAGCGTCTTGAAGAAGAGGCTCGTTTGAAGCGCGAAGCAGAAGAGAAAGCAGCAGCTGAAGCTAAGAAAGCTGCTGAAGAAAAAGCACGTAAAGCCGAAGAAGCGAAGAAGGCCGCTGATGAAGAGCGTGCACGTCGTGCGGAACAAGCCAAGAAAGAAGCTGAAGCTCGTAAGAAAGACGAACCAGAGCTGACTGATGCTGAAAAAGCAGAAGCAGAAGCGGCGCGTCAAGAAGAAGAGCGTCTGCGTAAAGCGCAGGAAGAAGAAGCGCAGAAGAAACTTGAAGAAGACGCCAAAAAGGCGGCTGACGAAGCGCGTAAATTGGCTGAAGAAAACGAGCGTCGCTGGAAAGAAGAAGAAGAGCGTCGTAAGAAAGCAGAAGCTGAAGAAGTTCACTTGCACTCTAACCGTTATGCTCAAGAAGCAGAAGACGAAGAAGACATGCAGGTTGAGCGTTCTTCACGCCGTCGTCGCAAGTCTAAGAAAAACGCCGGTGAGCATCTTAAGCAAGGCTTTAACAAGCCTGCAGCTCCAGTAGAGCGCGTTGTTAAGCTTGGCGCAACCATCACAGTAGGCGAACTTGCAAGTAAGCTTGCAATCAAGTCTAACGAAGTTATCAAAACGATGATGAAGATGGGCGAAATGGCGACTATCAATCAAGTACTAGACCAAGACACTGCGGTACTAGTAATTGAAGAAATGGGTCATAAGTACGAGCTTGTTAACGACAACGCCCTTGAAGATGAATTGCTAGCAGACGGCATGGGTGGTGAGAAATCAACACGTGCACCTGTTGTAACCATTATGGGTCACGTTGACCACGGTAAAACATCATTACTTGACTACATTCGTCGCGCGAAGGTTGCGGACGGTGAAGCCGGTGGTATTACTCAGCACATCGGTGCTTACAAAGTACAAACGGGTAATGGCGAAATCACCTTCCTAGATACACCAGGACACGCCGCGTTTACTGCAATGCGTGCTCGTGGTGCTACGGCGACGGATATCGTTATCCTTGTAGTTGCTGCAGATGACGGCGTAATGCCGCAAACGAAAGAAGCGGTACAGCACGCCCGTGCTGCTGGTGTACCTCTTATCGTTGCAGTGAATAAAATGGATAAAGAATCTGCTGATCCAGACCGCGTTAAAACTGAGTTATCTCAACTAGAAGTTATCTCAGAAGAGTGGGGCGGTGAACACCAGTTCTGTAACGTTTCTGCTAAAACGGGTATGGGCGTAGATGAGCTTCTTGATGCTATCGTTCTTCAAGCAGAACTACTTGATCTTAAAGCGGTAGCTGAAGGCTCTGGTCGCGGTATTGTTATCGAATCTCGTCTTGATAAAGGTCGTGGTCCGGTAGCGTCAGTACTCGTTCAGGAAGGCCAACTACTTGCTGGTGACATCCTACTTTGTGGTGAAGAGTACGGACGTGTTCGTGCAATGCGCGACGAAAATGGCAACGAGATTAAGGTTGCAGGACCTTCAACGCCGGTGGAAGTACTTGGTCTTTCAGGTGTTCCAGTAGCGGGTGAAGATGCAGCAGTTGTTAAAGACGAGCGTAAAGCGCGTGAAGTAGCAGCTAAGCGCCATCAGAAGAAACGTGAACTTAAACTTGCTCGTCAGCAAAAAGCGAAACTTGAAAACATGTTTGCGAACATGGAATCAGGCGACGTTAGTGAACTTAACATCGTTCTTAAGGCTGACGTACAGGGCTCTGTTGAAGCGATTTCTGAGTCACTGGTTAAGCTTTCTACTTCTGAAGTTAAAGTGAATATTGTAGGTAGTGGTGTAGGTGGAATTACCGAAACTGACGCAACCCTTGCGGCTGCATCAGGTGCTATCGTACTAGGCTTTAACGTTCGTGCCGATGCAACAGCACGTCGCGTATTGGAAGCTGAAGAAATCGACCTGCGTTACTACAGTGTTATCTACCACCTAATTGACGAAGTGAAAGCGGCCATGAGTGGTATGCTTGCGCCAGAGTTCAAGCAGGAAATCATTGGTCTTGCTGAAGTACGTGATGTGTTCAAGTCACCGAAACTGGGTGCAATTGCAGGCTGTATGGTTACAGAAGGTAATGTTAAGCGTAGCAACCCAATCCGTGTACTTCGCGAAAACGTAGTAATTTACGAAGGTGAGCTAGAATCACTGCGTCGCTTTAAAGACGACGTACAAGAAGTACGTAACGGTATGGAATGTGGTATCGGCGTTAAAAACTATAACGATGTGAAAGTAGGCGACCAAATCGAGGTCTTCGAAATCGTTGAGGTTAAACGCGAAATTTAATTGCCTTAGTTAATTCGGCATGTGAAAAACGGGGGCCGAGTGCTCCCGTTTTTGTCTGTGTAAAGCAAACGGCCTCAAGCATGCCCTACGTTAAATAAGGAAAGGAGAGTACAATGGCTCGTGAATTTTCACGTACCGACAGAGTGGCTCAGCAAGTTCATAAAGAAGTAGCGAGCATTCTGCAAAACGAATACAAACACCGCATAGGTGATATGCCTTTAATCACGGTTTCTGATGTAGACGTATCGCGCGACCTAGCTCACGCGAAAATCTTTGTGACTATCTACAACAGCACTGAAGAAGAAGGCAAAATACAAATTAAACAGTTAGCTGAATACAAAAAATTTATTCGTAGTATTCTAGCTAAACGCCTTCGCATGCGCTCAGTGCCGGATCTTCACTTCTTTGAAGATAAATCGATTATAGAGGGCATGCGTATTTCTAATCTTGTGTCACAGACCATCGCTAAAGATGAGTCAAAGCGCGATGAAGACGATTCACAAGAGCAGGAGTAAATGGCGAGACGTCGTAAAGGCCGTGATATTAACGGCATAGTATTGCTTGATAAACCGCTAGGTGGTTCGTCAAATCAACTACTACAGAAAGTACGCTGGCTGTATAAGGCAGCCAAAGCTGGCCATACGGGCGCGCTAGACCCACTTGCCAGCGGTATGCTGCCGTTGTGTTTGGGGGAAGCTACCAAGTTTTCTCAGTTTCTTCTGGACGCGGAAAAGACCTACGAGGTAACAGCGCAACTTGGCGTTCGCACAACCACCTCTGACGCCGACGGTGAAGTGGTTGAAGAAAAGCCTGTTGAAGTCAATGAAGAACAAGTACGAGATGCATGTTTAGCGTTTTTAGGTAAAAGCAAACAAATTCCGTCTATGTTTTCAGCGCTTAAGCATCAGGGGAAGCCCCTTTACCACTATGCCCGTCAAGGTATAGAGATTGAGCGTGAACCACGTGATATTGAAGTGTATGAACTGGACGTGTTGCGAATCGAACTGCCTTTTGTCGATATGCGTATTAAGTGCAGTAAAGGTACTTATATTCGCTCTATCGTAGATGACTTGGGTCAGAACCTCGGCTGCGGCGCGTATGTGACCCGCTTACATCGCACGGAAGTCGCTGACTACCCTACGGATAAAATGGTATCACTAGACAGGTTGATTGCAATTCAGGAGTCACTGGAAGAGGGTGACTTTAAAGCCCTTGATGACCTACTCATTCCTATGGATACAGCAGTGAGTCGTCTTCCGTTTGTGACAATTAACGATGCCGAAAGAAATCGCTTCGACAATGGCCAATCGGTTAAAGGTACATGCAGTGAAGTGCTTCGCGAAGGCGTGTCTTACCGTGTTTATCATGGCAAAGATACCAGAGGTCTTTTTTTAGGTGTAGGGGAAGGTGTACTCGACCCCAAAGACCAGGGTGTACCCAAGCAAGAACTCTTCGTTAACCCAAAGCGTCGAGTTGTTTACAGTTAGTTCTTTGCAATTCTATACCAAACAGATAATACTCGTTTAAAGCCTTGCGGTTAACGCAAGGCTTTTTTTATTGAGAAATAAAGTTGTATAAAAGGCGCACTATTTAGTGATAGGTTATTTATCACTCATACTGATTTTTACTTTCTTCGAAACGTCCTAAACGGGCGAATTGTTTCATTTAAGGGATTACTCGATGATCAAATGGATTGGTTTATGGCTTTGTTCACTATGCGTGGTATTCGCTGCGGGCTACTATGCCAGTGATAAGCGCCCTACATTGTCGTCAACAACTTCTGTTCACGTAGCCAATGTCGGCGAAGGTAAAGATGAAGACGTCTTACAAGGAGCGCCACCCCCTCAGCAAGGGGATAATAAGCGTGATCAGTTACCTAAAGATTCAGCAAGTGTACCTAACAATATTAGCCTAGAATTGTGGTTATCCGACAAGCCCAAGCTTAGTTTAAAACAGATAGGCGCCTTCATTATCTCGATAAGCACGATGGGCGAGCAAGCAATTATTGATTCGCTATCAAATGTGGATACATCTATTGACGATCCAGATTCAGCCATAATTTTGTCATCAATGGTCTCTCGTTTAGTAGAACTGAACCCCCAAAAAGCATGGGACCTTGTTGACAATATGATTGTTAACTTGGATACGAAGCGGCAGTTACGCTTATCAGTCATAGTTAATTGGGCTAATCAAGCGCCTTTTGAGGTCCTTGATTGGTATATAGATAATGCTTCACTTACCTCAGGCAGGCTGGAAAACAGCATTTACCCTGTGCTCATTTTTAGAGAAATGGCAAGTCAGGACATTGATAGCGCCTTTCAGTCTATCGCTCTTGTTAAGTCAGAGAATTTAAAAAGTGCGGCTTATAGCGGCATTTTTAGTGTCCTAGAAACACCAGAGCAGTTTCGAGACACCTTATCGTTAGTAAAACGTTCGGATGACAAGCAGTTAGAAACTGATTTAATAAGTATGTGGGTACGCAAAGACGTTGAAAGTACTAAATCTTGGTTCGATACGCTAGATGACAATGAGCAAATAAAAGAGATAAAGCGCGCTGTCTTTGAAAGTTATGTAAACCAATCACCCAGTGAAGCTGCTTCTTGGTTTGTTAAACATAGTAGTAGTGAAAGCTATCAATCTGATGTTGAACACGCTGCGAGAACTATCGCATTTTTTGAACCCGACACCGCGCTAAATTGGGCGCAACGTCAAACAAATATCGATACTGAGCAAGCCGTGGCTACCTTATTACAAGGTGCTGCTTACAGATCACCGGAATTTGTAGAAGAAAATTTGGACTTACTCGTAGATCGTGACGCTAAGATTAACCTAGCTCACTCGGTGTATTCCGCTTACGGATACAAAAGTGAACGGCGGGCAGAGGATTTTCTGAACGGTTTCGAATACAAAAACGAGTTAGCTAAACGTATTAAAAAAGTGGAATCGAGCCTTAAACGGACTAATTGATGAAATTACCTTGTTCGGTCCTTGCTAACTGTACAAAGGTCATTATAATACTGCGCTCATTCCGCTTTGCTGAATTAGTGATCGGCGAAGCATTAATATTAGGAGAATGACATGTCACTAACTAAAGAAGAAACCGCAAAAATCATTGCTGAGTACGGCGTTAAAGAAGGCGACACTGGTTCACCAGAAGTTCAAGTAGCTTTGCTTACTCACAACATCAACAAGCTTCAAGGTCACTTTGCTGATCATAAGAAAGATCACCACTCTCGTCGTGGTCTTCTACGTATGGTTAGCCAACGTCGTAAGCTTCTAGATTACCTTAAAGGCAAGAACGCTGAGCGTTACCTTGACCTTATTAAGCGTCTAGGTCTACGTCGATAAGACTAGGTTTCAAGAAAAGCGCCCAACGGGCGCTTTTTTTGTGCTCGTTTTCTGACTGTATATGAATACGCCTTGAAGTGGCGCATCCCTCCTGTTGATAAGCGCTTAGAAAGGCTGAAAATCTCTAACATTTTTAACTACGTTTTGTCTTGCGCTTTTAAAGTAATAGCCTACATTGAACTATGAGCTTGACGCTGCGGTTTTAGAGGAAGTTTTTACCGCGTTTTGTAAAGTGGCTAGCTCCCGTTGGCTCAAGTTTCGCCATTGTCCCGGCTTTAATGAGTCAAGCTGTAGATGCATTATTCGCGTGCGTTTTAGTTTAGTAACCTCATACCCCAAAAATTCACACATTCTGCGTATTTGACGATTAAGTCCTTGGGTTAGAATGATAGTAAACTTGTTCTTACCGGTAGGCTTAACGACGCAAGGTTTTGTCACCGTTCCTAAAATGGGAACGCCACGCGCCATTCGTTTTACAAAGCGTTCACTAATTGGTTGGTTTACGGTAACTTCATACTCTTTGTCATGTGCGTTTTCAGCGCGAAGAATCTTGTTCACGATATCGCCATCGCTGGTAAGAATAATCAGACCTTCAGAAGGCTTATCTAGTCGGCCTACAGGGAATATACGTTCTCTGTGACGTATGGCGTCGATAATGTTGCCTTTAACATGACGTTCGGTGGTGCAGGTGATACCGATAGGCTTATTATAAACAATATATACGCGGTCTGATTTGTCTGTTGCGACCGCGCCCACTACCTTGCCGTCTACTTTTACTGTATCGCCGGATCCTACCTTTGTACCCAGCTCAGGCGGTTGGTTATTAACGGTAACGCGATTTTGCTCAATGAGTTTATCAGCTTCACGGCGAGAACACAGGCCAGTGTCGCTGATGTATTTATTTAAACGTTTGGGCGCTTGGTCACTCATTGCGCATTAAATCCTATTGCTTCTAAAAAGAGTGTAATTCTATCACGGCAACAAGAAAGGGGCGATTCGCCCCTTTCTTTTTTATATGTTAATTATTGCTTAATGTACTTGGTCGTATACTTTCACAACAAGCACCCTATGCATGATTAGTTGCCAGTAGGAGAGGGAGCGGAACCACTGCCGCCTGTTGACGAACCGCTTGAAACGACTTTGGTGGCTATTTCTCGGATCTCATTTTCCAAGCTGGTAATACGTCCTGACAAGGTCGTATTGCGCTGTTCTAACACTGATAACTTATCAGTTAGGTTGCGAACACTTTGTTGTGCGCTTTGTTTGTCGCTTGCAGATTGCTCTAATTGAACATTAACTGATAGCAGCTCATCAGCCAATGAAGCTAATTGATTTTTCACTGAGCCAATAGCCGCAGCCTGCGTTTTTACGTCGTCAGAAACCGCACTTACATTTTTGTTTATTGCGGTTTGAACATTACCTACGCGATCTCCAAGATCAGCAAGCTCTTGTTGATTACGGCGCCATGCTGATGCCCATAACTTGTCCATTTGTTCCCATAACTCATTTGTCTTATTCGTCAACTCTGTGACTTTAACTTGAAGTGCTACGGTAGATTCGCCAATTTCTTCGCCAGTTGCTGATAGCTTGTTTTCCAACTGCAAAATGCGCTTCTCGGCTTGCTCAGCAACAGCTTTCTGCTGCTCAAGCATGGTGTACAAGTAGTAGCATCCGCCACATGCCGCTAAAGCAATTAGAGCAACTAATACAACCCAAATTCCGTTGCTGCTTCCACCATTTGATGTCTGACGGTTAGCCGAAGAGGAGGAGGGGGGCGTAGTCGTCTTAGTTGGAGCAGCTTGTCTTTTCGTCTGGTAGTCTCGACGGTCTTCTTCATCCAATCTTATGGTTGGAAACTCATCGTTTTTTGAATTATTTGCCATAGTAAATTAGTAATCTCTTTATGTAGTGCTCTCTTCACGGTGTCGACATCTTCTGTGTCAGTTCAAAAGAGCACATTTATCTTTGCGCACGAATTCATGTTATCGCTAAATTAAAGGAAATTCTATGGCTTATGTAGAATGCCAATAAACCATAAGCCAAAGAACCTGAATTTTGAGCAATTTCGTCATTCGTTTCACGACAAAATATGGAGCTAGCTTTTATCGCCAATCCACTCTACACGATACAAATCACGGCGCCGGTCGAGATAGTTTCGAACAGAACCCTCGTTTTGTAGCTTAGTTAGTTTGTCTAGGTCTAAATCAACTATCAGCGTCATTTCAGTGTTTGGTGTAGTCTCAGACACGATAGCGTCGTGGGGGAACGCGAAATCACTGGGTGAAAACACTGCAGTCTGTCCATATTGAATATCCACGTTATCTACCTTAGGAAGGTTTCCTACACTTCCTGCTATAGCAACGTAGCACTCGTTTTCAATTGCTCTTGCTTGTGCACAGCGGCGAACCCGCAAGTAGCCATTTTTTGTGTCAGTCCAAAACGGGACAAATAAAATCTGCATTTCTTGGTCAGAAAGAATTCGTGCTAACTCAGGGAATTCCACGTCATAACAGATTAAAACGCCAATTTTTCCAAAATCAGTATCAAATGTTTTGAGACTGTTTCCGCCTTTCATTATCCAATCCTCTTTTTCATGAGGCGTTGGGTGAAGTTTATACTGGCTCTCGATAGTTCCGTCTCGCTTGCAGATATAGCTTACGTTATACAGTTCTTCTTCCTCTACCACGGGCATAGAACCCGCGATAATCGTAATATTGTACGACACGGCTAAGTGAGACACTGCGGTCAAGATCTCGTCGGTATAGGTAGCCAGATGCCAAATCGCGTCAATGGAAGATTCTGAAGGGCTAAGACCCATTAGTGGCGCATTAAAAAATTCTGGGAACAAAGCTACATCGCAGGAGTAGTCCGATAGTGCATCAACAAAATACTCAACTTGCTGAAGGAGTTCTTCTACATTATTAAAATAGCGCATCTGCCACTGGATACACCCTATCCGAGCGCTTAATTTTCGACTAGCGATTAGCGACGGAGTACCTGGCTCATAATAAATATTATGCCATTGAAGTAATGTGGCATAACCTTTTGAAGCTTCATCTTCAGGTAGGTATGCTGTCATTACCTGCTTAACTTCAAAGCCGTTTGACAATTGAAACGTCAGTATTGGGTCGTAAATATCTTTTAGTTTTACCTGTTCGATGTATTCATAAGGCGACAGCTCATTCGCATAATTTTTATAGTTGGGGATGCGGCCCCCAGCCATTATCGATTTTAGATTTAAGTTTCGGCAAAGTTCCTTGCGAGCTTCGTAAAGGCGACGGCCCAAGCGAAGGCCGCGATACTCAGGACAAACAATAACTTCTACGCCGTAGAGCACATCGCCGTTTGGATCATGAGTGGTTAAATAAGCATCACCAGTTATTTCGTCGTAGCTATGCTTGTCACCAAACTGGTCGTAATCAACAATGACAGATATCGCGAAGGCGACCACTTTGCCTTTATCTTCAATACATATTTGTCCTTCGGGAAACGTGGTCACCTGTGCTTTGTAATTAGAGTAAGGCCACGCGCCGCCAACGTTGGCATACACCTTATCCATTAACGCTTTTACGTCGTTGTAGTCGTCCAGTCTTAAGTTTCTTAAGTCTAGATGATGCTCCGTTTCTTCTATTTGTGTTTGATCTTGACTCATGGGTTACTCTTTTTGCTAAGAATTTGGGTTTGCACATTATTTTATTATAGATAAATGGTCGTAAGATTTACCGTTTATTAATCAATAAGTAAGCAAGAAACGTGCGACATATGCACGTGAAATACATCGACGAACTATTAAATGCTAAACGATAGTGTTTTTTTCTTCTCTCGATAAAAAAATAACGCGTAATTTTAAGCGTGAGGCAATTGCAACAACTTCAAACCCCGCGTATAAGTGCGCTAATTTCTTAACGTAAAAAGCTCGTCGCGATGAACAATTTGCTATGGGCTTACAAAGCATCAATGCACCAATGAATAGAGACCAACTTGCGTTGTACCAGCCTCTTCGAGTATTTGACGAGGCCATATTTGAAAATATCGTCGACGACTTAGTCACCAGTGGTTTTTCTATTCAGAGAATGGGCTACCTGGTTTTATTACACAAGCGCTTCTTGCTTGCCAGCGTTCAATTTCTGAAACTGAATATAAAACGGCTGGTATTGGCAGAGCAGAAAATTATCATAAAGCTGACAAAATAAGAGGTGATGAAATTTGCTGGATCACGGGCACGTCGAAAGAAGGTGCCTTGTGGCTTAATTGGTGCGAAACAATGCAGCAGTACATTAATCGCGCGTTATTTATGGCGCTATTTTCATTTGAAAGTCACTTCGCATGCTATGAGCAAGGTAAATTTTACAAACGCCATGTAGATGCGTTTAAAGGCCAGGGCAATCGGGTGCTATCGCTTGTTGCGTATTTAAACAGCGACTGGCAAAAAGCTGACGGAGGTGAACTTGTTCTTTACGCCAATGAAAATGATCATATTGGTACAAGGGTGCTACCAGCGAAAGGAACATTTGTTGTGTTTCTTAGCGAAGCTTTCCCACATGAAGTATTACCCGCTGCGCGAACGCGCCATTCTGTTGCAGGCTGGTTTAGAGTGAATGGTAGCGTGAATGACAGTATTGACCCTCCACGTTAGTATCTAAAAGGCTATACTTATGTATAATGCGATTGTGCTATATATCTGATGTAATAACGCTATGCTTTGAACGTAAGCTGACTGAAACGCTAGTTTAAGCGTAAAAGTTTTACTGTTTGAGTATTGCCATAGCGATAGCATAGTGAGTTGTTCACAGTAAACGTCGACGTCTATTGTGCCGCTTAGGGAAAAGAAGTAAGAAGTGATTGACTAATGCTGGAAAAAATACCTGCCCCCACCCCTAGAGAAGAGCTACATGTGCTGGTTATCGATAATCAGGGGCTAGTTCACGATGTTGTCTCATCAGCATTACACCAAATTGGAATTGAAAACGTTAGCAGTGCCTTTAATGCATTTCATGCCAAAAGGTTATGTGAGGCAAAGCAGTATGACTTTGTATTGCTGGCTTTCAACGTAAGTCACGACAAAGATGGCTTTCATCTTTTTGAAGAGTTAAAGCATCTAAATCACATCAACGACACGACGACAGTAATATTTTTAAGTGCTGAAACCTCCCCCGAACTTGTCAACTGTATTGTTGAGTTACAGCCTGACGACTTCTGGGTTAAGCCGTTACAGCTAATAAGATTGAAACGCGCTTAGAATACCTAATACAAGTTCGTTTGAAGCTGCATAAAATGCTCCATTGTATGCAAATTTGCGACTATTCAACCGCTATGTATTATGCAGAGAGGCAGTTAAAAGACCCATCGCTTTGTGAGTATCACACTAAAATAAAACGTCTTATAGGCGATTGTTTATTGCAACTGCGCGACTATGAAACTGCCGAAGATTACTTTAGAAAGTTATTGCAGAGTATGGATCATGCTTGGGTTCATATTGGCTTAACTCGTTCGTTACTGCGTCAAGATGAACTAGAAGAAGCGCAGCTGTTGGTTGATGATTTGCTGCAGCGACCTGATACACGGTTTCTCACCTTTGACTTGCTCGCACAGTACTTCATAGAGAAAGAGCAGTTTGATATTGCTTACGAACAAATGAAAGAAGCAAGTCGTCTTGCGCCTCGCAATATTGAGCGCAACAAACGACTATGGGATTTGGCGAGACTTAATCACGACAAAGCCGGGCAATTATCTGCAGTGCAAAATATGGCAAAGTATGCCAAAAACTCAATTCATGACTCGCCGCAGCTCACGTTAAATGTCATTCGTTCTACCATTGATTTGGCGACAAGCTTAGGTAATTCAGATGGGGAAAAATACCTGAAGCGAGCAGAACATGAGCTTGATGAACTCAGACAACAGAAAGGCATGCAGAGCCAATTTTCAGAGCAGATAGACGTTGTTAAGTCTCGGGTGCTATGCCTAAGAGACGACAAGCGCGAGGCAGAAAAGTTGATGGAGGGTTGTTCTGCTTCTACAGAAGGACTGTCTATGGAAGATAGCCTAGATAAAATGAAAGCCTTTCATGAACTTGGCATGCGCGAGCACTGTGTCAGTATTCTAGATAAACTTAGAAAACAAATAGAAGGTGATACTTTTACTTCTCAAGTGGTTAACGAGTACCTCAATCAAGAGTCGATTGAACGTACCGAAATTCAATTTACCACAAAAGAACTTAAACAAATGGCGGCAGTGAACTACAAGGAAAACCGTCTTATTCCAGCGTATAACAACTTACGACAGGCGTTGACACTATCACCGAAAGACAAGCAAATCGCGTTAAGTCTGCTCAAAGTCATTACTCAAATGCATCTAGACAATGGACTAAGTGAAGAACAAATGAATTCGGCGCAGCGTGCTGCCAAATTGCTATGCGCTGAAGAGTTATCGGCGACCCAAGCGGAAAAGCGGGACCAGTATATCGCTAGAATTGGCATTGAAGTGGATGTTACTAATGCTGCTGACTTAGTCGGTGTCGTCGTCGCTAAAGTGTGATTTGTGACTTGGACTATTTGGTGCGCTGAAAAAGCGGGCTAAAAAGGGGCTAAGGGTAGTGCAGATACTGCTGCTCGTGCATACACAACGTCAAAATGGAAACCGAAAAAAGCTGCCTTGAATTCAAGGCAGCTTTTTTATTTTAAGAAGGGTTTAATCCTTTCTTCTGTTATTTTTTAACAGCAGTAGCACGACGGCGAAAGCCAATCACTGCGGCTAGCAGTGCAAAAATTCCTCCCATAGCTCCGCCTGAGCTTTTGTTACCCACTTCCTCGTCAACTACGTCCGCTTGCAGATTGAATGTCGCGATGAATGGGTCATGGTCAGAGCTTCTAAAGGGACCAACGTCAGTGAATGCATAGCCTTCTTCATCTGGATAGAAACGAAGCGCTTGGTCGTATTGCAATTGGTAAGCCTCAACAGAGTTGATATTCCAATGAGAGCCATCAATAGCGTCTGCAAGCATAGCTTCACTTGCTAAAACGTGGTCTAAACTACCTACTTGTTCGGTACCGTAGAACCAATATGAAAAGCCTTCTTCATCAAACTCTTCAGCTAAATTGTGATAGCCGAAGCTAGATTCAATTTCAACCGAAGCTCCATCGTTCATAGCTGTATTTACCGCAGTGGTAATAGTGTAGCCACGAGATTCAGGTGTATAATCGGTGAGTACTGCCACGGGATCTTCAGCACTGTACGCGTTCAAGTCGCCCAAGATTACCTTGCGTTCTGGCAGATTATCATCGCTTAAAGCATTGCCTAATGTAACTGCTGCCGATACGCGAAACGCGTTACAGCTGCCTTGAATTGTTGTGATTTCAGACGGCTCTTCGGCAATGTCTTCAGCGCACTGCGAACCTTTAGACTTAAAGTGGTTAACTGCTACTAAGAACGACTTGCCACTTTCTGTGTGTACAAAAGATTGAAGAAGGCTAGGGCGCATGCGTGCAAGACTATCTTCATCGATTTGTTGTACTGGCATTGCAACAATTGTAGCGTCGCCTTCTGGCGCTATTACTGAAGCCTTGTAAAGCAGGCCTACAGTGATAGCATCTGTGCCAATTTCGCTACCGTCACTTGTGGCAACAAATGTGTATTGCTCGGTTTCACCTAGTTCAGCATTAATGGCATTTACCAGTGATTGAATGGCGCTATCATCACCGAAACCATCGTTTTCGATTTCCATTAGGCCAACAACGTCAGCGTTAAGGTTAACAATAGCTTCAACGATACGACCTTGTTGCAATTCAAACGCTACTGCGTCATCTGCACCGCGGTTTTGGTCATAATCAAACGTTACATCGCCGTTTTCGTTTACTTCGCCATTAAAGTAATTAAGCACGTTAAAGGTGGCAATTGATAGGTTGCCTTCTGTAACCACTGGGTTTGCTTCACGGGTCGATGTTACTTCAATAATGTCGCTAGGGTTAATTCTGTAAGTACCAAAGCTATAGTTTAGTGGGCCAGCAGCAGAAACCGAATCACCAATGCGAATAGCATTAGCGTAGCTGAAAGTAGGGAAGAAACTCAGTGCATCTGGGTACTGAGAACTGCTGTTATCTTCGATAGTAAGCAGGCTTGTCTCGCTTGCTTCTATAGCGGCTGTGTAAGCATCTGACAACGGCGCTGCCACATCGCTTGGCTGACGCTTAATCTTGTCGCTGAATACGATTTCGCCGAAGCGCCAAAGGTTGTTTGTACTTGTTACTGTTGCGTTAGTCACGCTAACAACCATACCTTCAACGGTTTCAAGGTCAAGCTCGTACGGCATAGCAATCTCTACCACCGCAACAGCATCTGCGGTGCCGCAATCAAGTGCAGCAACATCGCTATCCATGGCAAGGGTCGTCATGCCATAGTTTTCTTTTACTTCACCATAAAGGCGAATGATGTTACCGGTGGCAACATCAACACTGCCGTCTACGAACAAACCTTCAGAGGTTTCATCGTCAGCGTCGTAATCAGATTCCTCTTCTTGAACAAAGAAACCGTCAGTGCGAGTGCCTGTTACAATAGCTTCGATAATAACGCTATTGCCTACTTCAGCAGAACTGCTTTCACTACCTTGAATAGCACTAATAAGTGTTGCATCTGTGCCACAAATACCAAGCTCAACAGCAGGCTCTTCTGGTACGTCAACAACGTCGTCACCGCCACCTTCGGTGGTAAATGTACCGGCAGGGAAGGGAGTCTCTGCATCTGTGTTTGTAGTTGAACCGTCAAGCGCGTCAACGCCACTGTAAGTCCAGTTAGATACTTCAAAACTGCCGCCATTAGCCGATTGACCAGACGTGCGGTATGCCCAACCATCTAAATATTCCCATGCGGTGCCGCTGCCGTCGGTGTTAATATCACCAAACGTATCGATAACGCTACCATCTTTGAAAAGCTCAATAGCATCGTCACCATTAATTCCTAACTCAGATGTATCGTAGTCTGGTGCAGAACCGAAAAACGCGGTAAACCCATCAATTTCTGATGCTACGTAGATATAAGAGCCAGCGCTTGCAGACGTGCCAGCTGGGAAGGTGAATTCCTCTCCATCTGTTCCACCACCGTTGTTCGCTGCACCAATGCCGTATGCAGATAAATCTGCAATGTCGTTGACCACAAAAATTTCTACAGCTTTTGGAACACCGCCGCTCAAAGGCCCATCGATGACACCACTAATAACTAAATCGTTGGCATGAATGGCGGTAGATGAAAGTGCAGATATGATCCCTGCAGATAGTAATGTTAATGATGTTCTCACGTCATTTCCCTTTGTAGTATTCATTATTTTTAAATCACAGACTCTAATATTTTTGTTTTACAGATCTGCCAGAGCAGAGCACGCTGTGACGCGCAATTTTAATATTGCTTGTTCTACCGTAGGGAAATTTTTGAATAGTAGAAATGACTTAATATTATTCAAGCTGTTTTTAAAATAAATCAATAAAAACAAACCCATAATAGGATTAAGTAAACTTACTCATACCTTTAACTTCTAATTAAATATGAATGTAACCATCAAATAATACTACTTCTTTTTTATTAGGATGCTTCGCTTTTTGCTATGCGATTGCCGCCAAGTTTTTTCAGTTGGATATGCTCAGAAAATAAAGCGTGATCTTCAACTACTTGTTCCGCATAGAGATTTGCTATCTTTATAAGCAAGCACTTTATCTGGGATAAGTTATGAGATGCTGAATAAGCATATCGTGTACTTCTTCTGTCTCCGCGACAGTGAGCTAGAGCAAGACTATATCCGCACAGTTTCGCAAAGTATTCAAAGCCGCCATTTACAGCTTTAGTACCCATAGCAATATCTTGAGGGTCGATACCCACTTTCGCGTGGTGCCTAGAACGGATTAAGTAATGTGCATTTTCAAACTTTACCTCATCGAGAACAAGATCAGGTTTTCTTTGCATTCTTCGTTGGCAGCGAGCGGTAAGGTGGGCTGCATTCAACCGGTTAACCGGATTGATACTAGGGAAGTAGTGTATGGGAGCCGCCACACGCTGCTGCTTAACTTCTACAATATGACAATGTGCAAAGCTCGTTTCATTATGTGGTTTAGATGGTCCGACTAAAAAGTAATAGCGCGCCATATTTACTGACCCGGTTCCAGCGTTTAGGCGTTTAACGATATCGACCACTGTATCGTCCATGTAAGGGGCAAACGCTTCATGTAGCGTTTTGTATTCTTTTTTGCTTAACGTTGCAAACTTCTCATTGTCGGGTTTAAAGCCGAGTGTTTTGTTATTAAAAAACACCGCTTTAGCCAGTGCGCTTTTAGATGCGAAGTCTTCTCCGCCGGCGCTGCGAGCGCGCGCTTTTTTATAAAGTTTAATTAACTTACTTGGTATGGCATCTGGGCAATAATCAATTGCTTCGTTAAGCACTTTGCCATTTTCTACTACTCGGTTACAAGTTTCTACATATTGCTCAATAAAGGCGTATTGCGCATTTATAACTTGCTGATGGCTGACAACTGGTTTTGAAATGTCAACGTCATCACTTATATAGTTTCCTTTAACCACACCATGGCAGTGTCGTTGAGCGAGGTGTAATGAAGTGAGGAAGCGAATTATGTCCCACTGCGCTTTGCCAACGCACGCATCGTCAAAGTCATTAGGTGAGAATACAACCGTATCGCCATGAGACCCTTCTTCGGTAAGAAAACCAAAATTAGAAGTGTGGCAATCACCCATAATACTCGTAAGAGGAATATGTGCGCACGCTGCTGGAAATTCTATAACGCCACTTTCAATATCGGCATAAAATAATTGGGCGCTACCTCGGAAAAATACAAAAGGGCTAGCAGTCATTTTTAAATGTTTAGGTAATTTCACAGTCGGTGATTGCCCGTCAACCCGGTTTATTTCTTCGATAATGTATTGAAGTCGATTTTGTTGCATAGCGTTAACTACCTATTCGTTGCGCTTATTAAACCTTATAAAGCTCGTATTCAGCGCTTTAATTTTTCAATTTGTCGCTATTTTCATCGTTCAATTCAATAACCTGATTAAGCGATTCATTTTTACCAATTAGTTTTTTTTTACAATGCGCGCTATCCTTATCACCAGTTTCAAGAGACATAAATTTTCGCACTGCGTGACTATCTTCACAAAAGCGTAAAACCATGTCGACACAATAAACGTAAAGTTTGTATCCGTATGTATTTAGCGTGCGGAAAATTTAAACCAAATGGAGAATAAAACATGGCATTGATCAATACTGCTATCAAACCTTTTAAAGCGACTGCATTTAAAGACGGCGAGTTCGTAGACGTAAGCAGCGAAGACATCAAAGGTAAATGGGCAGTTTTCGTATTTTACCCAGCTGACTTCACATTTGTTTGCCCAACTGAGCTTGGCGACATCGCTGATAAGTACGAAGAGCTTCAGTCTCGTGGCGTAGAAGTATTCTCAGTATCTACTGACACACACTTCACCCACAAAGCATGGCACGATTCTTCAGACACGATCAACAAGATCAAGTTTGCAATGATTGGCGACCCAACTGGTGAAATCACGCGTAACTTCGATTGTATGCGTGAAACTATGGGTCTTGCCGACCGTGCAACTTTCGTAGTTGACCCAGAAGGTATCATCCAAGCGATGGAAATCACTTCTGAAGGTATCGGCCGTGATGCAGACGACCTAGTACGTAAAGTTAAAGCTGCTCAGTACGTGGCAAACAACCCAGGTGAAGTTTGCCCTGCTAAATGGAAAGAAGGCGAAGCAACACTAGCACCTTCACTTGACCTAGTAGGCAAAATCTAAGCAGCACCGCTTAGTGCCTAATTCAGCAGGATAAGCTGTAAGTAAAAGAGTTAGGCAGACAGTTTGTAGGGAGTGGGTCTCCACTCCCTGATTTTAATTTCCAGTTTCCGCTTATGTTGTTAACCTCTCAAAAGGTTGGCGGGGATCGGCGTGTCGAAAATAAGGCAGAATAACCGTGTTAACTAAAGAAATTTTACAAGCATTGAAATCATATGCTGAGTCAATGCAGAAAAACGTAACCTTTGTCGTACAGACCGGTGAACATAGCAAGCGCGAAGAGCTTGTGAAGTTTCTGTCCGACATTGCTTCAGTAAGCGAAAAACTTAATGTTGAAGAGCGTGAAACGAATGGCGAATTACGCAGCTCTATTAGTTTCCTAGTAGAAGCTGACGGAGAAGATACGGGAATACGTTTCTCTGGCATCCCAGGCGGTCATGAGTTTAACTCACTTGTTCTTGCCATGCTGCATGCATCAGGCACTGAACTTAAGCTAGATGATAGCGTTCAAACATTGGTTAAAGCCGTTAAAGAACCACTTAACTTTGAAGTGTTTATCAGCTTAAGCTGTCACAACTGCCCGGAAGTCGTTCAGGCACTTAATCAATTCGCGTTGATTAACCCTAACATCAAGACCGAAATGATCGACGGTGGGCTATATCAAAACCTAATTCAAGAGCGCGACATTCAAGGTGTACCAAGTGTGTATCTTAATGGCGAGCTATTCGCGAACGGTAAAGTTGATGGTTCAGTACTTATCAATAAACTTATCGAGCGCGACCCTAGCCTCAAAGAGGCAAATAAGGGCGACGCATTACCGCTTCAAGACGTTACTGTTATTGGCGGCGGCCCTGCAGGTGTTGCGTCAGCAATTTACTGTGCTCGTAAAGGCCTTAAAGTAGCCATCGTTGCTGAAACTTTCGGTGGTCAGGTTAAAGATACTATGGGGATTGAGAACCTTATCTCTGTGCCTAAAACGACAGGGCCTGAGCTTGTAGGTAACCTAATGGAGCATGTTCGCGATTACGACATCACGCTGAAAGAGCACGTACGCGTAGATAGTATCGAGAAAGGTAATATCAAAACTATTACGCTTTCTTCGGGCGAGCAAATTCGCACCCGCACGGTTATCGTTGCAACCGGTGCACGCTGGAGAGAACTAGGTGTTCCAGGCGAAAGAGAGAACGTAGGTAACGGCGTAGCATATTGCCCGCACTGCGATGGTCCTTTTTTCAAAGGAAAAGACGTTGCGGTAATCGGTGGTGGCAACTCGGGTATTGAAGCTGCGTTAGATTTAGCTGGTATCGTGAAATCAGTAACGGTATTTGAGTTTATGCCAGAGCTTAAGGCGGACCAAGTACTTATCAATCAGGCTGAAAAGCGCGATAACATCACCATTATTAAAAATGCGGCAACGCGTCAAATTACGGCCGAAAATGGCAAAGTGAACGCGATTGAATATCAAGACCGTTCAACCAATGAAGTTCACACTCGCGAACTTGCTGGTGTATTCGTTCAAATTGGTCTAGTGCCTAACAGCCAGTTCATGAAAGACACGGTAGAGATGACGCAGTATGGTGAAATCATCGTTGATGCTAAGTGTCACACTTCTGAGCAGGGTATCTTCGCCGCCGGTGATGTAACGACTGTGCCCTATAAGCAAATCGTTATTTCGATGGGCGAGGGAGCTAAAGCGTCACTAGCCGCCTTTGAATATTTGCTTAGCCATGAAGTAGTTGAGACTGAAGACGAGAGCGAAGCTGCATAGTAAGCAGTTGGTAAATTAAAAGTATGAATAAGCCGAACTAACCCTGTTAGTTCGGCTTTTTTATAGATTGTTTTCTGTCAGGGATGCTTTGTTATTTTTATGTCTGAGAACTTGTATTCAATAATGGTAATGAAAGTGGTTATCATTTGCATGATATTTTGTTAAATTAAACCAAAGTATTGGTTAGTCACTCAGCATTCGTTATTTTCAGAGTGGGTGAGCGGACAAAACACAACAAAATATTCAGAAGACAACACTCGACATGAACAAAAAATTACTTAGTTTAGCGGTAACGGCTGTATTGGTGTCTTATGCCAATGCTCAGGAAAGTGACACTAACGCTGCACAGGCTTTGCAAGGTAGCGGTAGCGAGGTAACACCGACAGAGCAAACAGCAGTTGAAAAGATAGAGGTACTCGGCACGCGTTCCCCCTTCGGTGCAACTAAATCTAATACGCCAATCGTTGAACTTGCACGTACCATATCAATTGAAACGGCATTAGATTTAAAGCAAAAGGGTGTGTTGAATCTTTCTCAGTCTGCTACTTACATGGCGGGTGTGACGGGAGAGTCTTTCGGATACGCTACCCGAGTCGATTCAATATCTTCAAGAGGACTAAGTATTCCTCGCTATCGCGACTCTATTCAAGAGTTGTTTGGCAGCTACAATTCGACGCGCGCTGAAATTTACACAATGGAACAGGTTGAGCTGCTCAAAGGGCCAGCCTCTGTGCTTTACGGGCAAGGCTCACCAGGCGGCATCATGAACTATGTTTCAAAGACGCCCACTCTAGGTAAAGGAAGTGAAGTCGTATTGTCTTACGGAAGTTTTGACCGGGCACAGGTTGGGTTGGATGTGAACGGTAGCCTATCTGAGGATAATAAATGGGTAGGACGCTTTGTGGGTATTTATAGAAATGCTGACTCTCAGGTGGATTATGTGAGTGATGACACGCAAGTACTCATGCCTTCACTTTCTTTTATGCCTTCAGATGATACAACGTTAACGCTTATTGGATTATTTCAAGATACAGATAGCGATACGGCGGCACAGTTTACTCCAGTCGAAGGTACGCTGCTGCCTTTAGCCGATGGTACATTTTTGCCAGATCAAGATGTTTATGCAGGCGAGCCGGGTTTCAATAAATTTGACACTAAGTCCAATCAAGTTACTTTACTTGGTGAGCATTTGATTAACGATACCACGTCAGTTTCATTTACCGCCTTATGGAGAGATGGCGAAGCAGACTACCATCAAGCTTGGCCAACCTTTACAGGTGGAACCCGCTATCTAAACGCTTTTGTTGGAGCGCCGGTAGCGCCTACCGATACCTTTGTGCCGAGAACGTTTTATCAGGCAGACAATACGTTTAATCAACACGCTATTGATATTCGAGTAAACAAGCGCTTTGCAACAGGTTCTTTCGAACACGAGTTGCTGGCAGGTGTTCAATACCAAGATGTTAAAACTGACGCCAACTCTGCTTACTATGCAGGTGGCGGGGTTTTACAAGGTGACTTTAGATACATTTTAGATTTGGCTAATCCTGTGTATACGGGCGCGCCAGATCAAGCTATTTTCGACGCTATTTATAATGATGCGCCAGAGCAAACTGTAACAGATACAGGGTTGTATTTATCAGACCAGATTGCTTATAAAAACTGGCGAATGACATTGGGTTTACGTCACGATAGAGTAGACAACGATACTGGCGTGACAGATCAAGATGATACGCAGACCTCTTACTCCGCTGGCGTGTTATACCGCTTCGATAACGGCATCTCCCCCTACCTTAGCTATGCGGAGTCATTCGAAACTGTGGTGGGATTAGATAACGACAATAATCAGCTTAAGCCCGAAGAAGGCCGCCAATACGAGGCCGGGGTTAAGTATGAACTGTCGGCAGTGCCAGGTTTTATAACGCTAGCCTATTACGATATTGAAGTGTCTAACCTTCCTAATCCAAATGGTTTGCCAGATGAAGCCGCACAGCAGCAGGGCGTTACGTCCATCGAAGGTGTAGAGCTGGAAGGGCGCTTGAACCTTGGCGAGATAACTGCACAGTTTGCGGCGTCTGTCATGGATGCAGAGGATCCAAACGGTTTGTCGTTGTCGGCTCAGCCAGATAGCAATGCGTCGCTTTGGGTAAATTACTCTCCACTTGAGCTTGAAGCGCTAACCATAGGTGCAGGTGTTCGCTATGTTGGCGAAACGGTCTCCGAAAATGGCGCGATTCGCTATGTAACACCTAGCTATACGTTGGGTGATTTAATGGTGGCGTACGAGCTATCGAATAATGTGAACTTGCAGCTGAATGTACGAAACGTAACTGATAAAAAATATCTTACCTCTTGCTTGTTTAGAGGAGACTGTTTCCCTGGTGTTCGTAGAACAGTGAACGCATCGCTTACCTACTCGTTTTAAGGAATGATCATGCTTTCAGTTGCAGCAGGTGGTTTAACACTCGCGGCCTTAGGGGTTGTTTATAAAAGTTGGCGTGACCAAGCGTCAACTTATCTTTATTTAGGATTAGCCGTATGGCTGGTTTCAGCTGTGTGCTGGTCTAGTGCGCAGGGTTGGGAGTTTGGCGTGTTATATGCTTTGTGTATTCCTGCAATTCTAGTCTGGCCATTCATTGCATTAAATCAAACGTTTTTGCCACAGCCTAAAAACGTACCTCAGCCCAGGGGCTTTGACTTTGCACGAGGCACAGTATTGGCAAATGTAGCAAACTATTTCGTTGTACTGGTTGTTCTATTGGTTGTCAGTGTTCTAATAACGCTATGCGTATGCGCGCTGCTTCCATTTTCAATCGCAGGCCAGTTAGCTACTGGTACTGTTCTACTGCCAATTTTGTGGGGGCTTATCGTTTATCACTATCTTGCCACCGCCCACAAATTGAAAGTAATTGGTACTTACGCGGTGTTGTCGGCGGCTTGCGTACCAATACTTGTTTTCTTACCCATGTAGGTGAATATCAATGGATAAAGTTACAAAACAAAATGCATTAAATGCACATACTTGGGTTGGTGTCTTTTTAAGTGTACTGCTTTTTTTAGTATGCCTTTCAGGAACGGTTGCCGTATTCCACCTAGAATTTGAAAGGTGGGAACAGCCTCATATTGAAGAGATGAAAAATGTTTCTCCACAGGCAATTGAAAAAGCTATGGATAGCTTCTTAGCTCAACATACCGAAGAATCTCACCACCTCTTTGTTGTATTTCCTACATCAGATATTCCACGGTTGGTGGTTGAAAACGACCATGTAGCGTATTTTGCTGATAGCGAGGGTAATTTGCTGGAAGAAGAAAGTGTTTCTTTTACGCAAATGCTAGTGGACCTACATTTATATTTAAACCTGCCGCATAGTTGGGGAATGATTTTAGTCAGTGCCTTAGGCGCTATCATTTGCACCTTGGTTATCACAGGCATCGTCGCTCATAAACGGATTGGCAAAGATGCATTCAAACTGAGAAGAGGCGGCAATGGCCAGCAAGCTCAGATTGACTTGCACAATCGGTTTGGTCTGTGGGCTGCGCCGTTTCATCTAATCATTGGGATTACTGGTGCCTATTTTGGCATGGCGGGCATTATTTTAGTGGTTGTTGCTTCGCTCAACTATGGAGGCGACCGGGATGCCGTTATCGAACAAATCTTCACACCTGACCCCGTATTAACACCCCAAGAAGGTAAACCCGCTATTGGAAAAGCCTTCGCGCAAATGGAAACTCTTGCGCCTGAAAAGTCGCCAATATTCTTAACAGTGCACGAAGTTGGTGAGCCTGAGCAGTTCATTGAGATTTATGCCAAAGCGCCAAACCGCATGATTTACGCAGAAGGGTATCGTTTCGATACCGCCGGAAATTATATCGGTAATGCTGGCTATGAAGATGGAGAATGGGGCAAGCAGCTTGTATGGGCCATGTATCGACTGCATTTTGGCGATTTTGCTGGCTTAACCAGCAAGTGGTTCTACTTAGTATTAGGCATCATGCTAACCATGCTTTGTGTTTCTGGCATGGAAATTTGGCTGTCTAAAAAAGCCCACCCACCTT
Source organism: Alteromonas sp. ALT199 (assembly GCF_018619335.1). Taxonomy (GTDB): domain Bacteria; phylum Pseudomonadota; class Gammaproteobacteria; order Enterobacterales; family Alteromonadaceae; genus Alteromonas. The sequence goes on from NZ_JAHHDX010000150.1 coordinate 45,167, forward strand.
TAGCGAGCAGGCTTTGGTACGCCGTAGTCTGGGGCAGTGTTAGCGCTCTGGCCTTAACCGCAGCCGTTGATATGTTTTTTGCCGGTTCTCTTATCGCCGTATTTTGGTGCCTTATGTTATTTAATACGGCTGTGACGGTGGCAGTTAAGTCATTGACAAAACCCGTATGGTTGCTTTTATCTGGCTTAAGTGTACTTGTGCTATTAGTCACTTATGCTGCCGTACACCAAGATGCTGCAATGTCTATCGCTTCACTTCAATTAAATATCCCAATGGCTGTATATGTGGCCTGGAGTTTATATCGCGCAATTGCGTTAATTAAACGCACTGAGAAGGTTGGCGCACATAATGGAGAGGATGGTCGTAGTGACGTGAATCAAGGTGCTCAAGGAACCAGGGTTAACGCATAATTTTTAAGATAACTAATAAGGGGCTGTAACTAGCTCCTTAGTTTGTTTTGACTAGTTACGCTTTTTTCTTTTCCACGTCCCGCCATACATGTAGTCTTCATGACTCTTTACCAGTGCTTGGCATGCCTTACACACAATACGCCAGTCTTCTTTGTCACTACGGCGAACACGAAATTGCGTGTCATCTTCAACACCGCAACTGTCACATGGCTTTGGTGGTCTCAGTCTGGCTTTCTTTCCCACGTTGCAAACTTCCTTTTGTCACTCGGCTATCGTACAAAATTTACTTAAGTTGCTACCATAGGTTGTCCAATCAAAATTAAGGCTTAAGCTAAATAAGCCTTACGATGGCAACCGCAATGGAAGACCCTTTTTCAACGGCCCGCCCCCACAACCTCATGGGTAACGATGGCTCTTGTGTCATTAACGATAAGGCTTCATCTCTAAGATGCTGCTCTTCTTCCTGACAATGTTTAAATCGTTCTATCACGTTCGATGGTGGCAAAGGCAGTGCCAGCATACTTTTACATTGACTGTCGTAATGCGCATCAACAAATTGTTCTACGCTATAAATAGTATAGAAAAACCAGTTTCGGCCAAAAAGACGCGGCAAAAAGCCGGTCACAAAGCCTGCGGCTATCCATAGTGGCAGTATGAAACTACCTCGAAAGCACGGCATCTCACTTTCAAAAATAGCCAGGTGCCGGCGTTCTGTTTCGAGATGCTCTCTTATAAAGCGTTTTGTATCGTGCCTGCTGTTGTTGATGTGAAACAGACTAGAAACAAATTCAGCAACCATTGCTCCCCGGTAGATCCAAACAGCACCGGTTTCGCCAGCATGACTTGCACGTAGTTCCTTATCTACCTGCTTTGCATTATTAGCCCCAAGTGACTTTGCGTAAAATGGCATGACGTACTCCAACGGCGTTTTACTAAAAAACGATTGAGCGGTGTAAATGGATGCCATCTAACGTATTTGTAATACTCGTTAGTTTGGGTATTTCAAATAGATTGATTCGAATTTTTGAAGCTTTGACTAATAGTGTTCTATTTAAAAACGAAAGCAGTGTAAGTCGCGTTTACTTGCTAAGGTAATTAAAAAATATGAGGATGACGACATAAGGAGTGCGAGAATGAAAATTTTTTGGGGTTCACTTATTTTAGCTTTTGCTTATTTATTATTATGGCCGGTACCTATCGACCCGGTAAGTTGGAAAGCACCCACCAATAGCGGGTTTACCAAAGAGTTTACAGAAAATCAGCTGTTGTCAGAGCTTACGCTTATCGATTTAAAGGGGGATGAAGGGCCAGAAGATTTTGCGGTAAATAAAGACGGAACCATCGCCACAGCAACCCATTCTGGCGCAGTGTTGTTGATGAAAAAGGGGCAAACGTCATTTACGCCATGGATTAATACCAACGGACGCCCCCTTGGTCTTGAATATGATAACGAAGGAAATTTACTTATTGCCGATGCGCATTTAGGGTTGTTAATTGCAAATGCGAAAGGCGAATTGAAAACGTTGGTCGATCAAGTAGCGAATGCGGCCGTGGTATACGCCGATGATGTTGATATTGCCAAAAATGGAAAGGTTTATTTTACCGATGCGACAACTAAGTTTGCCGCAAAAGATCACGGTGGAACGCTTTCGGCAAGCCTGCTAGAAATTTTAGAGCACAAAGGAAATGGCAGGCTAATTGAGTACGACCCATCAACGTTTTCGAGCAAGGTATTGATGGACGGTTTAGTTTTTGCCAATGGCGTTGCAATAAGCCATGATCAGAATTCAGTATTGGTAAACGAAACCGGTAAATATCGTGTATTGCGCTATTGGCTAATTGGGCCAAAGCAAGGCCAAGTAGACGTGGTGATAGATAACTTACCCGGTTTTCCTGACAATATCAGTCGGGCTGTCAGTGGCGGGTATTATCTAGGTCTTGCTTCACCCCGTTCAGCCCCAGTTGATGAGCTATCAGACAAACCTTTTGTTCGCAAAATGATTCAACGTTTACCACAGTTCCTGCGACCACAAGGTCAAGCGTACGGGCATCTTTTAAGGATAAGTGAAAGTGGAGAAGTGCAACAATCTTTTCAAGACCCAAGCGGTGCTTATCCTTTTGTAACGGGCGCCATAGAGACCGAGCATGGTTTGTTTATTAGTAGTTTAATTGCTCCTGCCGTGGGTGTTGTTCCTCTTAGTAAAAAACACTCAACAACTGACGTGACTGATATGGATGTTGATGCTAACAGTGGCAATAACTAGTGACGAAAGATAGTGGTGGTAATACGACTGGAACGTAGAAATAGATAAAATTT
>NZ_JAHHDX010000019.1 GCF_018619335.1 Alteromonas sp. ALT199
TGAAAACGAAATAAACGAAGCCAACAGCGATATAGAAGAGCTTTATCAAACCGTTGGCGCAACCGCCTCCATCGCTGCTTTCTTAGAAGATGAAGACTTGGCCACAGAAGCTATTAATGGCTTAGTTAAAACTGACAAAATTTTAGCTGCCTCTATAAAAAGCGAAGCGCTTTACTATCAGGCAAATGTAAATGAAGCAATTAATAAAGAAACAGAGCCACGAGTATTTTTAGTAAGGCATCCCTTTATTCCGGAAGAAACGTTAGCTGAAGTTAACGTTTATCCCAATTTCGAGTACATCATTCACCAAGCAGAGAAAACGAGTACGGATAACAGCTATTCATTATACGCCGAAGCACTCGTTGTAGGCATTGTCGCTTTGATAATCACCTACTACATCATTATCTCTCCTATGTTGCGTGTAGGGCGTTCACTGCATAAGATTACGCCAGGTACAAATGAACGCATTGATATGCCCGATTATCACGCCAAAAGTGAAATTGGCGCCCTAGTACACGATACCAACCAACTGCTAAATAAAGTTGAAGAGCAGTTCACACAAGAACGTCAACTAAGAGAAGAAATAGAGTTTCTTGAAAAGCGATTTAGAATGCTGTTCGAGAACGCCAAAACTGCAACCGTTTTAATGGCTGGAAATGGCACTATAGAGCTTCGAAACGAAGCGTTTAATGATTTAGTAGAGAAGACGGGGCTTGGCATAAAACAAGGCTACGGCGAGTTGTTAGACGAACTATTCGAAACCCCCGTGGCAATGAAGTCTGCGCTTAAAGAAGCCTTCGCGCGAAAGGAGTTTGCTACAGGAGAGTACAAGCTAAAAAGTAGCGCAAATGACAGTGCTATTTGGGTTCAACTTATTGCTAGCCCGTTACTGACAGAAGAAGGAGAACGTTACTACCAGCTTACGTTAAATGATATTTCTAGTCGTAGGCAAGAGTTACAAAAGCTTGCGCTACAAGCAGATTTCGACGCCTTAACGGGTATCTATAATCGAAATGGTGGTGAGAAGCTCATTACTAAACTCATGAGAAAAGAGCATCAGTTTGCTTTAGCGCTTATCGACCTTAACGGTTTTAAAGCGGTAAACGATATTTACGGCCATGATGCAGGCGACGAAGTTCTCATTTTTGTTGCTGAGCAATTAAAAGAAAAAATACGCAAAAATGATGTCGCTATACGTTGGGGCGGTGATGAATTTATGTTGTTGCTGCAAGCTGATGACGAAGAGTCTGTTAAAAGGGTTATAGAAAAAGTAAATGCCGGCGTAAAACAACCTTTTTATTTTAATAACGATAGCAAGCCGACTGTGGTTTCAATGAGTGTCGGCGTGGCTTTTTACCCTCAAACAAGTCGCAATTTGCATGCACTGATTAAGCTAGCCGATATTGCCATGTATAAAGCAAAACAAAATAAGATATCGGCACCAGACGACTACCTTATCTTTGCAAACCAATGCCGGCTAGACGATGAAGATATGAGTTAGCGAGCCTTAAGTCCCCTAATACTTAACCAACATCCTACTTTCAATACTCTTGCGTACGATATTGTCGGCAGCGCCCTCTTCCTTCATATCTAAAGCACTGTGGGCCAAATGCGGTAAGCCTTTATTGTCGTATATATTAAAAATAATAGCTTCATCCACCTGCATTTTTGATTTGTAGAACCAACGATGTTGACGGTTTGCCGCCACGCCCAAAATCTCTCCCTGACGGTCTGGGTATTTTAGAGCAATAGTCATCCAGTCTTCATCGTTCATCGAATCTGGGCAAATAAAGCCTAACGGCGATGACATTATAGTGTCTTCTACCGGCCGCCAAATATTTACAAAGCCAAAATGTCCCTTGTTGTACTCGGCCGCTTTTTGTTCGCCCACTAAGTCAATAAGGCGTTGTTGAATTCCTTTTTCGCTGTAATCGTTATGAACATTTCTGGCTGGACGTCGAGAAGCGCTTTCATCGTCTATACGAATGGTATGGTCAAACACGAGTACATCTTTTGCTCTGACATGTGTGGACAGCAATGTTTGAATTTCTTTGTTGTACACTTGTTCTTGTTTAGCCGTGAACGGATAAGCCACCGCATTCAGTTTTTCTAGAAAGGTTATTCCATGGACCTCAAAAACCGTGTTTGTTTGGCTTTCTCTAAGGTCGCAAACGTTAACACCCGTTGTATCTAACTCAGGCGAGACCAAATTGCCGTCTATACCGTCCACATCAAATTCAAAAGCCTGAGTAAAAGGCTTTTTCACATGATAATTTACAGATGCATTCATATTGCTTCCCCGAAAAAGTAAAAATCACCGGAATACTGGGTTCTGAAACCTACCCAACCCGTTTAGGGGGCGAACTATACCCGTAGCAAAAAATATGAAAAACCACTTACAGACTGAAGCAGTATTTAGATTATGTTGATAATCTCCTTTTCGCTAGCACTCAACATATTCTGAAAGCAGTTAATAACTAAGAGGCAGATAAACTGACCGTTAGTTTTCTTCAACTATAAGCGTGATCAAGGCTGTGAATGTCTCATTATCAAATTTAACTAAATACTGACTCAATAAATAACGCATTTTTATATTTTTAAAAGTGGAATATTCTTCAATCATCAAATGACACACAACCTAACAAGTCTCTTAGGATTGGTCGTGACACAGAAAATTGGAGATCAAATATGTCTGATGTAAAAAGCTATGTAGAAACCACTGGTACTGAAATAGAGTCAGTAGGAGCGCTGCAACACGCTCGTGCGCTTACCCTTCCTTCAAGAGATGAAATGCTTAAACGAGCACCGTCTGTACAAAGATTTTGGGACACAAACCGTTCGCTATTAGAAAAAGCATGGAAAGAGTGGGATGTGCAAAACGAGCCATTAGTTGAGTGGGTAACCGAAAGTTTGATAAGCGAACCACTTCGCAATGCTGTCACGCTAGCATGGGAAGACCCAGCTAAAGAACAAGCAGTGGCAGATTTGTGGGAGGAAGTCGTGCCAGGTGTATACCAAGCTCAGCTCTTCGATGTCGACAAACTGCAATTATTGCGAAATTATCTAGACGGTGTAGCTGATGCGGGTATTCCCCTTCGCCCTCCTTATGGTATTGCTTTGAATCGCAACGGCGGCATGCTAGACGCGCGCTCTGAAGGGTATTTGGCAGCGCCAACGTTCCAAGACTTTTATAACGTGATCATGGACAAATACATGCGTCCTATATCCCGCTTATTGTTCCCTGAGGTCATGGGGTTCGATAGCCAAACCTTCGGATTTTCAATCCAATATCAAGAAGGTATGGATACATCGCTTCGCCCGCATACTGATGCGTCTGCAGCGACAATGAATGTAAACCTTAACGTGCCAGGGGAAACCTTTAAAGGGTCGGAAGTAGACTTCTTTAATCAGAACACGGGAAAAGTGACACGTACGGTGTTTGAACCTGGTGTTGCTATGCTGCATAGAGGCAGCGTACCTCACGCCGCACAGCCTATTACTGGCGGCAGTAGAACCAATATGGTGTTGTGGTTATACGGCGATAGTATGCAAATACCACGAGGCGCTTTGCCAGCATCGAAAGCTGATGCAAAAACAAGATGGTCGGTGCCTCATACACCAAAAGATGGGTTCGCGCCTTTTTAATATTAAAAAGCCGAGTTATTAAGTAACTCGGCTTTCAATTTCATGTTGTATTTATCTTGGTGACACATTGGAGACATGTGTTTAAGCGGATCACACTTTAATCACCAATTGTTTTACCCAACATACGCTTCAACGTTCCATCTTTATCGATAATATGATGCTTAAGTGCGCCAGCAATGTGTAGCACTAAAGCAACAATTACAGTGTAACCAAGGTAAAAGTGAATTGTTCCACCTAGCTTTGACAGTTCATAATTAATTGGCAAGGTTTTTTCTGGGTCTTCCACACTAAAGTTTTGCGCGAATACTTCCAATCCGAACACAGATAACCCGTGACCTCCAAGGACAGACGTCATTAGCCCTGAAATAGGCATCATTAGCGTAGCGATAATTAACACCCAGTGAACAATTGAAGCGAGCTTATGTTCTATTGGCTTATAATTTGATGCTGGGCTGGGCCAGCCATTTTTTATACGCCAGACAACTCGCACTAAGGCGACAATTAATACGAGAAAACCAAATGCTTTATGCCAATTAAATAGTGTATAGACATTATTCTCTGTCATGTAAATGCCCGTAGCGAGTAACCCTATTATAGTTAATCCCACCAGCCAGTGTAAGAAAACCGTAGTGGCTGCAAACTTATTGTGACTATCGAACTGCATAGATTTTTTCACCTTTATCATTTTTGTTGAGCACGACATTATTCGTAATGCGTCATCCAGAAATAAAAAATTCCCTCACTCATTGTGAGGGAATTAATAGAGGTAGCCAAGCAAATTCTGGACCGACTAGCAAAGGCTAGCGCGTTGCTTGCGCTTAAATCAGACCGTGTTTAAGAATGAAGAAAAGACAAAGACAAACTAATGCGCTGCAATAAGAGCATCCATTTCCGCAATCAGCGCTTTTACGTGAGAAGGGTTATTAGCAAATGGATGCGGCGCAGCGAACGTGTTGTGGTCATTATCAAAATACTCTCCAGCGACATCTGCAAAGCGAGGAGAGAACGCAGCATCCATAAATACTTGCGCCCCTATTTTTAAGTCGCCACCAGCGATACCATAAGCAGATTTAACCATTTTGCTGCCTAAAAGAGACTTAGGGTTCACCGAGACCATCTTCGGGCCATTATTCAGATATTTTTGACCTAAAAACTGGGTCCACATAGTAATGGCTAATTTACTTTGCGCATATGCTGCGCCGTCAGACAACTGAGTTTCGCCTTTGAATGCCGAAAGATTAATAGGCGCTTGCGCAGCAGAAGAAACGTTTATTATTCGGCTTTGCGCATCCATCACATCAAGTAGGGCTAATGTAATCATGTAAGGTGCAATAGTATTTACCATAAAGCGAGCATCTAGCCCCGCAGCAGTTACAGGGTTTTCCATAGAAAATACGCCGGCATTATTTATAAGCACATCTATATGCTTGTTTTTAGCTTTCACTTGTACGGCAAACTGCCTTACTTCATCAAAAGAAGAGAGGTCGGCCTGTACAACAGAAAAGGTACTAGCTGGGTACTGCGCTTCTAACGCTCCCTTAATATTAGCTAATTTTGATTCACTTCTACCGTGAACAATAATATTGTGGCCTTCCTTTCCCAACATCTTCGCAGTTTCTAAACCTATTCCGTCTGTTGCGCCTGTTATTAATACTGTTTTCATTGTCATTTCTCATCGGCTAATACTAAATTTAATTTACGGCTGTTTGCCTTTAAAGCAACGATAGCCTTTATCTTAGATTAACAATCAAACTTCCTTTCGATAATAGTAACTTTGGTTAAAGCAGCTTCAATAGAATCTATATAAT
>NZ_JAHHDX010000104.1 GCF_018619335.1 Alteromonas sp. ALT199
TGGGGTCAGAGTACATTAATCCCCACTCCCCCAGTAAAACTTCAAAAGAGGGTCAGACTACTTTATTCCCCACCGTACTAACACACATCAAAATGGGGGCGAAGTACTTTATTGCTATCAAGATCAGAACGCGGTTATACCCTTATCCCCAATACCGAAAATTCAAAGAAATATACTATCGCTTTTATTCAAACGAAAAAAATGTACTCTGACCCCAATCTCTGAAATGTACTCTGACCCCTTTATTTGTTGGGTTATGCTTCGATCTGTAGTGCTTGTTTTTTTAGGCTTGCTATCATGTGTTCACGCATTTTAAACTTCTGTAGCTTGCCTGTTACTGTCATTGGGTATTCTTTTACTACACTGATATATTTAGGCACTTTAAAGTAAGCAAGCTTTGATTTTAAGTAGTCGCGAATTTGCTCTTCATCTACGTGACAATTGTCTTTTGCTTTAATCCATAAGCACACTTGCTCGCCATATTTGTTATCGGGAATGCCAAATACGGCGGCGTCGGACACATCGTCATGTTGGTATAACACTTCTTCGATTTCTCGCGGATAGATATTTTCGCCGCCTCGAATGATCATGTCTTTTATTCTACCTACAATAGTCACATACCCTTCTTCATCCATTTCACCTAGATCGCCTGAGTGAAGCCACCCTTCATCGTCTATAGTGGCCTTTGTTTTGACTTCGTCACCCCAGTATTCTTTCATCACACAATAACCCCTTGCGCAAATCTCGCCCGGTACTCCAATAGGTACCGTATTACCTTGTGCATCTATAATCTTGACCTCTGTATGAGGCATAGCACACCCTACCGTTTTAACCTGTTTTTCAAACGGAGAGTCAATATCAGTAATATGATTAATTGGGCTGCATTCTGTTTGACCGTAACCTATGACTACTTCAGTCATGTGGAATTCACTGTGCATCTTTCGCATCAGCTCTTCAGGGCATGTACTTCCTGCCATTACGCCTGTTCTTAAACTAGATAAGTCGAAGCTTTTGAAGTTTGGTAGTTCTAGCTCGGCGATGAACATGGTAGGTACGCCATGTAAGGCCGTACATTTTTCTTCTTCTACTGCGCGAAGGGTTGTTTCTGGGTCGAATGACTCACCTGGAAACACCGCGCATGCACCAGTTGCTACGCAAACTAAATTGCCTAATACCATCCCAAAGCAGTGATAAAGCGGTACGGGTATGCAAAGTTTGTCTTTGTCCGTCAATCTCATTGCTTGTGACACTAATAAACCGTTATTCAAAATATTACGGTGCGTTAATGTTGCGCCTTTTGGGTTGCCGGTTGTGCCTGAGGTAAATTGAATGTTGATGTTATCATCAGCATTTAATATGGTTTCTATGTCTGCTAACTGAGATTGTAGAGCTTCAGTAGGCTCTACTTGGAGTTTTGAGAAGGCCTGTAAGCCATTTACAGAGGTTTCACCGATAATATATACGTGTTTAAGAGAAGGTAACTTCGAAAGTGATAGCGCTGCGTCCGTTTGACTCAGGTCGCCAGTATCGAGTTCCGGGGCAAGTTCTTTCATCATGGCGACGTAGTTTGACTGTTTGAAAGACTGAGCCATAATTAAGAACTTCACGTCTACGTTATTAATGGCAAATGCTAATTCATCTGGGCGGTAAGCCGGGTTAAGGCATACCATGATCGCGCCAATTCGTGCTGTAGCCATTTGTACAAGCGACCACTCAATGTTATTTGGAGACCATATCCCCACGCGGTCACCTGGCTCTACGCCATTGGCAAGTAAACCACAAGCCACACGTTCTACTTCACGCCAGTATTGCTGATAGGTCCAGTGAATACTTTGATGTTTTACGATGATCGCTGGGTTATCGCCGTAATTGTCGACAACCTTTTTGAAGTATTGACCTATTGTGAGTGATGTCAGTTCAGCATTACTAGGACCGCTAAACTCACTTTTTTGAAGTGGGAGTATAGTGTTTGGCTGCATCTTTGATTCCATTATTCATTGCCTCCATGCGCGTACGCATCTGATTTAAATATAATTTTAGATAATCGCCATCATGATTCTTAAATCGAAGTACACAATAGCGACCATTGCGCTAATTACAGAATGTGCAATCGAATACATAAAATATTTAACCTTTATTAACAATATGGTTGCAAATGCGTTTTGTCGACAAGATGTTGGTCGTATACGGGGCTGTTTAACGAAAAATATTAGTGTTTCGTCGCAGACCGTTTCGTAAAGGGGACGAATTGGTGAGTTTCGTGGGGTGTATTGTTTAAGGGAAAATAAAAAAGCCCCGCACTTTAAGCGGGGCTACATAGTTGGGAATACTATGAATTACTTAGTTTAACTATTCTGATTCAATCTCTTCAAAATAGGTACGGTATTCCATACGAGTTATGTACGAATCACCATCTTCATCCATTGAGTCAAAGTCGCCTTCAACGTCGGCCATTTCTAGTTCCTTCTCACTGATTTTACCATCGCTATCCATATCGATTTTAGTGAACTTAGAATTGGCTGTTGCAGACATCTCAGTGCGCAACTCTTTGTTCTTTTCTGAAATTATTTCGTTATCAGCTTTAGAAAAAAGTGCTGGATTGCCTTCTTCAGTTATTACAGCGTCTGTTGTACCTTCAGCTTTTACCTGCGTGATAACTTCATCACTGAACATAGATGGTTTTTCATCAACAAATGAATTAAATTCTGCGCGGCTAACCATACTGTCGCCGTCAGTATCCATTTTAGATACTAATTTGCTGTCGATAGTACCTGAGGATTCTGAACCGACTATGTAGCCATTACCGTCTTGGTCGAGCGCATTAAAGCTCTTAGAAATTTTTTCTTCATGATGGCCTGCGAATGCTGACGCAGAAAGTGTCGCTGCAACAACAGCACTGGTAATCATACTTAACCTTGTGATCTTCATAATCAAATTCCTTCTGTTTCTCTTTGCGAACACGGGCTATCAATTGCCCTAATCACTAAATTGAACGCATGTTGATTGAAGTTAATACTTCGCACAAACCTATTTAGCTACTCACAAATACCTTATTCACTTGTCGTGCCAATGAGTTAAGTTATTGAAAATGTGAGCAATATCTAAATATGGAAATAGATTCAGAGTGTAATGCTTTTGTTAATTTGTCACGAAGCCTGAAAGATCTTCATACAGATAAACGTAATTAAAATAAGGAAAGTTGAGTGTTAGCTATGCGTTCAAAACTAAGGGATATCATTGGCAATATACTATCAGCAATGGGTTTTATCTGTTTCTCTATATAGTGGTCATAGTCAAGCGGCGCAGAGATTGTTTCCACTGTTTGTGGCCCTTGAACGGTAATTACATAGGCTATAGAAGTATTAGATTGGTAGCGAAGTGGTAAACCCTGTTCTTCAAATAACTTGTCGGCCCGTCTTGCCGCTTTTACGTGAGGGGGAAGAGATTTTACATACGAAGAAAGTGGTTTTCTGAGGCGCTTTTTATACACCAACTCGTCATCCATCTTTCCCGCTTTTACTGCGTTTAGTGTTTTATTGATGTACTGCTTTACAGGTTCATTGGTAAACACTCTTTTGTATAGTTCGTATTGGAACACTTTAGCAAGCACTGTCCAATCCGAACGCACGTTCTCCAAGCCCTTAAAGATAAGCTCACCGCCTTTCATTCCTGCATAACGTTTTTTGCTGCCTTCAGAAGAGCCACGAATTGTCGGCATAAAAAACGTAGAGAAGTGAGATTCAAACTCAATTTCTAAATGGCAATCAATGTCGAACTGACGCTTAAGTAACTCAGTCCACTTCTGATTAATAATTCTGGCAAGCTCGCGACCTGTTTCAGAAGGCGTACCTAGTGCTGTATTTCCTTCAACATGCACAAAGGTTGAATCGGTATCACCGTAAATAACCGTATAGCCCAGCTCTTCAATCCAACCCGCGGTAGTTTGCATGATCTCATGGCCCCGCAACGTAATAGAACTAGCAAGGCGAGGATCGTAGAAAGGACAACCTCCACTACCAAGAACACCATAAAAGGAGTTCATTAATATCTTAATCGCTTGGGAGCGCGGCGCGTCTTTTTGTTTTTTCGCCTCGTCGCGCTGAAGCCATAGGTTCTCAATGATAGAAGGCAAGAAATGTGATTCACGACTAAATACTGCACCTTTAAACCCTTCTATCGCACTGTCAGGAGACTTAAGCCCTTCCGCAAGCCCTAGCGGGTCAATTTTGAATGTGCGAATAATAGAAGGGTATAGGCTCTTGAAATCGAGAACTAAAACGTCTTTATACAAACCCGGCTGCGAACGCATAACATAACCGCCCGGACTAGCTAAACCACCATTTTCAGGCCTTACCCCCGCGACATAGGACCTGCGGTGTAGCTTGGGCAAGTAAACGTTTAAAAACGCAGCCACTGAGCCACCAGGGCGGCTCATATCTAAGCCAGTAAGAATGCTGCGTAATGCCAGAAAATCAATAAATTGAGTTTTGTCCTGAATGCGGTTTACCAGTTCGGTGTCTTTAAAATTATAGTTAGCTAATGCAACGGGGTCACTATGATAAAGACGTTTTATAGCTTCAAGCTTGTCGGTAGCTTGGATAAGCTTATTTTCGCCAAGCAGTTCTTCAGAAACGTGATCGAGCGAGAAAGACTCGAATTGGTAGGTCATTGTTTTTAGCGCTTCGATGCCATCAACTACGCATCGTCCTGGCACATCAACTAGGGTTTGATCTTCCCATTGTCTTACTGAAGCCTCTCGGCCGTGGCGCCCTATTGTATACTTAAGTGAATTCGCCTTGGCGCGGCGCGCAAGCACCGCCATGTCGAACTGCTTAACGTTCCAACCCAAAATGATATCTGGATCGTGGGATGTAAGGTGCGAAAAAAATGCTTCTAGCAGTGTCTTTTCTGAATCAACGGTAATAAGTTCGTATGCGCAGTCTTCTTGTCCTTGCAATGCTTGCCCAACAAAACTTGGCGGGCACAGAAGCAGCACAATGTTTAACCCTTCGCCAGCTAGTGCAATGCTAAACAATTCTTCATGCTCATTGCACTCAATATCTATGCTTAGCGATGTAAAAGTGGTCCTGAAGTGACAAGGTCTTATTTGCGCATTTTCTATAACAGCCTGCGACGTGTCATCGAAAGACTTGGGGGTTAGAAATTCCACCGCGCCATAAACGAAACGCTCCATTAAATAGCGATCAGCAACGCGAATATCAGCCTCGTACAATACAATATTATGCTCTTGCGCTTGCTGGCGAAGCTGATGCATCTGAGATTCTGTTGAGGTTTTTACTGTGGCAACTGAAACTTGTTCTAGTGTATGAAATCCGTCATCTGAAATACTGATCTTCGCTGAGATACGCTCAGCTATTTTTCGCAGTAAATCAATATACTCAATTGATACAAAGCAAGTGGGGGATTGAGGGGCAGAAATTAACCTAGTGGTATTACTGGGCGTTTTAACCCATAGCTCAACATAAACTTTTCCTCGCCGGGTAATCGTACTTTTATTGAGTATAAACCCTTGCTGTATTGTTGTGGCTGACATGAATTTAATTTACTAACTGGCTTATCGACATTAATTTCTTGGAGTAGCCCCGTGGGCATGTACGCTGTATATACTTATCTATTCAACTACTGGCACAAAGGCGCAATAAACGTGCGATACAACATTGCGCAAGAAATGACAGCGGGCTAAGTATAACGTTTGTTATCACCGACTCCTATAGATCTCTATTCGACAGATATGTTTGTTTTTGTAATCAGAGCGAGTTAGAACGAGACGTGTGCTATTTGTCTCGCAGGAGAAAGAAAGTACTTGGCCAATGAAATTATGTTGCGTTTGTACGCTGGCATTATCGAGTACAGGCGTTCTCGATACAAGGCAGTCTTACCAAAGCTAAAGCTCGTGTAACAGCCTTTCGAAACAGGGGGCGACTCAGTGAGGATTAAAATATGCAGGCTAGAAAAAGTGACGACGATATGGAATATCTATTCGATAAACAGGTAGAGCCGGGCGAGCTTATAGAAGTAGCCGATGGCGTACTTTGGTTAACTATGCCACTTCCCTTTGAACTCGATCACATAAATCTGTATTTAATCCGCGGTGAAGGAGGCTGGGTGGTTGTTGATACTGGCATAGGAACGTCTACCACAAAGTCTCTGTGGGAGCTTATATTCAAGCAATTAGACGGGCCTGTCGTTGGCGTTATTGTTACGCATTTGCACCCTGATCATGTGGGGTTAGCGGGTTGGATAGCCGACACCTATAATGTTCCTTTTTATATGTCTCAAACCGAGTATTTCACTGCCCGAGCATTCGCGGCAGGACGAAATGGCGCAACTAACGAACGGGATGTGCAGTATTACCAGCGAGCAGGACTTGATGAAGCAATGATCGCTAAGCTTACTTCTGGTGATGGCAATGGCTTCAGTAGCGTAGTGTCGCCACTTCCCATAAGCTATATCCGTTTAAAACATGGCATGACATTATCGCTTGGTGATAACGAATGGCAGGTCATTATTGGTCGCGGTCACTCTCCAGAGCATGCGTGCCTTTATAATGAAAAGAAAAACATTCTTATCTCTGGCGATCATATCTTGCCGATTATCACTCCCAATATTGGCGCCTACTCAACAGAGCCCGATGCCAACACTTTAAACGACTACCTTGGCACGCTTACACAATTTAAAAACTTGCCGAAGAATACAACAGTGTTACCAGCACACAAACTTCCTTTTATCGGTCTTCATGAGCGTGTAGATTCGCTTATTGCCCACCATCACGAGCATCTTAAGGCGTTGTTAAGCTCGTGTGAGCAGCCCCAGACGTTGGTGGATTTGTTGCCCGTTATGTTTAAACGCAAACTTTCAAGCCGAAACATGGTTTTCGCGGTCGCAGAGTGTATGTCTCATCTTAATTATTTACTTAACGAAGGGGCCATTTCTCGAACGCTAAACAGCAAGGGTGTGTATACATTTAAAGCGCGTGAAGTAAAAAAGCTGGCTTGTTAGTACAATCAAAAGATATACAAGCTGGGTAAGTACCAATTGCTAGTCACAATGTACTGCGTAGGGCGATTATCCGCTTTCTAAGTTGCTTGAGAGTTTTCCACTTCACTTTCTTCACAACAAGACGCGGCTGCTGTGGACTGTTTAGGTATAGTAATTTCTACTACCGTTCCTTTGGCCTCTTTACTGCTAATAGATATTTTACCTTGGTGCTGCTCTATGGCGGTGTAAGCCACAGAAAGGCCCAGCCCTTGACCTTGCCCTTCAGGTTTGGTGGTAAAAAAAGGTTCGAAAACGCGTTTTAAGTTTTTTACTGGGATGCCGCAACCTGAGTCCAGTATTTTAATCGTCACTGATTGAGCGGCGTCAATGACCGTAAGCTTAATGAACCCTTTCTCTTCTATCGCTTGCGCAGCGTTTATCATGACGTTCATCAGTGCCTGTTTCAATGGCCCAGGATTCCCCATTACCTCTACTTTTTCATGCTCGCATTGAAGTTTATATTGGGGCGAGCTGTATTGGGCTGAAATAAGCGTGATTAGCTGATGACACACTGCGCATATATCTACAACTTGCGTGCCTTCGGTGGTTTCTAACGAGAAATTTTTGAGGTTCTCGACAATGTCTTTTACACGTGTAAGCCCATCGGTAGACTCTGTAATTAGCTCTGTAATATCGTCTTTTAATAAGTCGTAGTGATTTGACTCAAACAAGACGCTGATTTGCTCTTTAAGATCATCGGTGAAGTGTTCAAGTTGCGTTTTGACTCCGTCACATATCGCAAGGAGATGTGATGCGTATTGCTCAAGTGTATTGAGGTTAGCGTTTACAAAACCGATAGGGTTATTTATCTCATGGGCGATACCTGCTGCGAGCTGCCCAGTGGAGGCCATCTTTTCGGCCTGAATAAGTTGGCTTTGGGCAGTATCGAGTTTGCGAATAAGTTTTCGTTGCGCTTCGTGTTCTTTTTTTAAGGCTTCGGAAAGTTTTTGCTGTGCTCTGAAATAACTTGCTTGGGCGGTTACATCTTGCAGGAATATACAGGCTAGACGCTGTCCGGTTGTTTTATCTTTAATAGGCAAAATTTCCATATTTTGATACATCTGCGTTTCTTCACCCGTTATCGGGCGAGAGCTTTTAAATGGAAATATATGGGGTCTTTGCTCCCAATAACTAAAGCTTGGGTGCTGCAGCACAAATACTGATTTTAATCTCCGTTTAAGAAACTTGCCTTGCCCTTGAAATAATTCAACGACAGGTGTTTCTTTGTAGCAACTGCGCATATTGTGAGGGAGACGATCTAAAAAGAAGTCGTTTAGATAAACGACGTTAAAGTCCTCATCGACGATACCAATTCCGACAGGTAATTTACCTACCAGCTGTTCAAACATTATGCGAGTAACTCATCCAATGTGTCTTTCATGCGAGCAAGAGATTCGTCGTCTAAGCAAAAAACAACACGCATGCTGAACGACGATATAGCGATAACAAACTGTACTTCCATCACCAAGCTATGTTGCCATTGCAACTCATCAAAATTCGCTTTGTCGGGTAAAAATAACGTGGGCATGTTCAAGTTAGTGGTAAGTTCTAACTGTTCAGAAAGGCCAGCCAAACACGCACCTGCTAAGATGTTGCATAGCTCTAGGATGATTTCTTGAATATCTTCTTTGCTTAAAGGTTCGTCGTAATCCATCAATGTAGCAACTTCACTCAAACCAGCTTGAGATAACACTGACATGACTTCACCGTGTACATCGCCTAAAAAGGACTGTCGAGTGTAAAAGGCATCTTTGGTTTCGAACAAAAGGCTGTACAGTTGAGTAGGGGTTACTGCTGAAATTTTAGGTATAGAAATATCGATTTTTGTTTCTATTAATTGAGCGAGAGAGTTCGCCGCTTGCCCCATTGAAATATTTAGCAGTTCTTGAAGTGCATCTCTTTGCTCTTCATCTAGTGGTAATACAATACTCATAGATACCCCAGCTCAAACAATGCCATTGCTAACTCTTCTTTATCTAAGGGTTTGCGAAGAAATCTTTTTGCTCCTAAAGCCATCACAATTTTTTGCTTTTCAGGCTGAAAATCAGCACTTATTACAATGACGTTTGGCGTGTTAGGTCTTGCATGTAAAAACTCTAGCACTCCCACACCATCAACTTCAGGCATTGTAAGATCCAAAAGTACGAGAGCAAATTCACTTTCAGAAAGTGCATTGATCGCCTCTTGGCCGTTTGTTGCTTCGGTTATGTCATACTCTAAATCCTGAGGAAGTGAACGAATAACACTGCGCCTCGAGAGTTTTGAATCATCGGCAACTAGTACAGAAAGTGACATTTACAGCCTCCTAGAGCGGCATTTATTGGAATGCCTTTTTTGTAAAGTATGTGCAACTTTCGCGTTACTGCAACAATACCGTAAAAAAAATTGTTGTAGCAATGCTCTACGCTGTCGCATGCAAGCTCAAGTATATGACAAAGGTGACTTTTGTGCGTATTAGACTTTTAGTTGAATTGATGGGCAGAGGAACATGAATGGTCGAGATACCGAATTCGGCATGTATCGAGACCGACACATGCCTTAACTTTTAACCTTTTTGCATGGACTGCATTTTTTCGAGCGCGGCAGGCATCGCATCAACATAGCGTTTAACGTCAGCTATTTTGCCCATGCTTACTCGAGACCAATTATCGTAAGTACGATAAATGCCTCGGATAAGCACGTCTTTTTCAGCCATAGCTTGTCGGAAATATTCGGCGTTACCGTCACCAAGATTAACAAAAATAAAGTTAGTACTAGAGGGAAGGGCTGTCAAACCATTAGCCTTAACGGCGTCCATAACCATAGATTTACCTTCATAAATTTTTTCTTTAGAAAAGGTTAAAAAGGCGTCGTCATTATAGCTTGCTATTGCGGCAGCGAGACCCGCTTGGTTCAATGTGTAGCCGCCCATACCGTAACGGTTAATCCATTCAGTATTTTCCTCAGAAGCAATAAGATAGCCTACACGCATACCCGCTAAACCATAAATTTTTGAAAAGGTTCTCGCTACGATGACATTATGACCAGCTTTAACAAGTGGAATCATCGAATATTTCAAAGGCTCATCTATAAGCTCGTTGTAGGCCTCATCCACAAGAACAAGCGTCTTTTTGGAAGCTTTTATACAGAATTCGCGAAGCTTAGTCGGGTCAAGCACTTTGCCTGTCGGATTATTTGGATTGCAGATATGCACCATGCCGATTGAGTCATCAATGGCGGCATACATGGCATCAAGGTCTATGTCTAACTCCGCTGTATTAGCGATCCTAACAATTTCAGGGGCACCTTGCTTTTCTGGCGCTTTAGATGTGGTGTCCCAAAAAAGATCCGGCCCAAGAATTTTTCCATTTTTGCTGGCTGCGACGGCAGCGTAGGAAAGAATTGGGCTCGAACCGGCGCTCAAAGAAATATTCTTACGGGTGATACCATGGCGCTCTGCTATCATATCTAACAGTGTCATAGCAGCTGGGTAAGCGTAATATGCACCTCCTTCGGCAGACGCTTTGGCGATGGCTTCAAGCGCTTTTGGACTAGGACCAAAAGGGTTTTCATTTGCGTTTAATTTCGCTATGCCAGGTTTCGGACCATAAATGACCGATGCCGATTCATTCGTTGCAGCACTCATAGATTGAGCGCCAACCAAGTGACTAAAACCTGTTGCACCCATGGCTGATGCTGCTACCGAGCCACCTAAAAATAAACGTCTTGAACGGTTATAACTCACGGAACTTCTCCTTTTATTTTTTAAATGGCTTTATAGAACATCGCACTAGAGACAATGACGAGATAAATGCCAAACAATCGCTTTAGCTTCTTTTCGCTAAAGTTATGCGCCATCTTCGCTCCGATCGGCGCAGTAAAAATTGCACCTATACTGATAGCGATAAGCGCTGGAATGTTGATGTATCCGATGGTTCCAACCGGAAGCGAAGCTGCATCAGGGTGCTTCATAAACAGGAATCCGATAGCGCCAGGAAGGCCTATTAGAAAGCCAACTCCTGCTGCGGTTGCAACAGCTTGCTGAATAGAGCGCTGGCACATCACCATAGTGATGACGGTGGGAGTGCCGCCACCTATACCCAGTAGTGCAGAGAAGCCGCCAAGTACAAACGCTAAAACTGCTTTACCTATACCTTTTGGCATGTTGAAAACAAGTCCGGGGCGCACAACAAACTCGGGGAATAGAAAATATACAGAGTAAAGTAATACACCTGCAGCAAATACCACCGTTAAGCCACTAGCACTAGAGTTGTTTGCTATTAATAGCCCTCCGCCAACGCCAAGAATAAGCCAAATACTCCAAGACTTTAAAATATCGAAATCTACGGCGCCTTTGGCACGGTGAGCCATGACTGAGCGAGCGCTAGAAACTACAATTGATGCTAACGATGTTCCTATAGCAACCTTTACAAGCGCTTCTGAGGGGGGAGTAAAAAAAGGAAAAACGGCGAGTAGCGCAGGAACAACAACAAAGCCTCCACCATTACCGAAGAGGCCTGCGGTAATGCCAGCGATAGCACCGGTAATACATAAAGTAACTACAAACCACAGTAGTTCTATTTCCATCAGCTTTCTTCTCCGCGCAATACAACTTTAAACATTAAATGACCTTTTAAGCTTTATTTATATACAGTTATTTAAAAACGTAAACACCGGCTTGCGCCGGTGTTTGCCGAACCCGATTAAAAGCGGGCAGCTAGGCGTGTATAGTAATATCCACCTTGCCAGTCGACTATCGAACCAGAGTCGTATAATTCACCACAACAGGCGTCGCCGTTAGTGCTCAAATCTGGATAGTTATCAAAGAGATTTCTCACTCCCACTGATAGGGTAAGGTTTTCATTTATGAGGTAAGAGCCTTCAATATCAAACATGAACTCGTCACCGAAGGTTTGAATGTTTGTTGGGTCTACACCATCATCGCTACCTGCGTTTTCGTATTCGCCGAAATAGCTAAGGCGAGCTACCGCAGACCATACGTCATAGCTGTGAGTGACAGAGAATACGCCGCGCATTTCAGGTCGACTATTTTCGAAGTCGAACTGATCCTCCGCGTCTAAGTATTCACTGGGGTCAGAGTCAAACTCCGTTTTGTTGTAGTTAACTGAACCAGTTAAAACGGTTGAGCCATATTTAGACTCCATCTGGTATGTTGCAACTACGTCCAAACCTTCTGTTACCGTATCAAATGCGTTTTGGAAGAAGAATACTCCACCAATTGACTCGGCGCCGGACACGTTCGCTCCAGCAAGGGCTAGGTAATTCTGGTAAGCATCGTAACCATCGGCATCAGGGTCGGTGACGACAGTTGTTGAGACATCACGTGTAGATACAGAGTAAAGGCGGTCCTCTAATTTGATATTGTAGTAATCTACAGTAAGGGTTAAGTCACCGTAGTTAGCCGTCATTCCTAATGTAAAGTTGGTCGACTTTTCAGGCGAAAGCTCTTCTGCGCCAAGTGCCTGTGCAACTTCGCCGCCAGCCGGGAATAAGCCCGTAGCTACAGGGAAACCATCGGGTAAGCGAGTCGATACGTTAGTTGTACCTTGCTGGCCAGGAGTGGGGGCTCTGAAGCCTGTACCAAATGAAGATCTAAAACCTACATCATCATTGAGCTGGTAGAATGCCGCAACTTTGTAAACTACCTCAGAGCCAAAATCTGAATAGTCTTCGTAGCGCAGTGCTGCTTGTGCAAAAAGCTCGTCAGTAATATCACCTGAAATGTCTGTGTACACCGCATAAGAGTCGCGATCGTATGAACCTGAATAATCGGGTGAGTAACCCGGGAAACCGTTAGAACCAACGCCAACTACGGTGTAAACAGGATCTACTCCTACTATTCCGTCATCTTCAATACCGTCATCATCGCTATCATTATCGGTAAAGTTAGCACAATTTAATGTTGATCCATTTGCAATAACAGCCAAACCAGCAGCTGAGGCTGAAGTTCCATCACAGAATCCATAAGGATCAGACGTGGCATACGGGCCTGCAAAGTATGAGCTTACTTCCCCTTCAGAGATTTCATAAGACTCATCTAAATAGCTAGCTCCAAATGCAAGTATGTAACTACTTAAGTCGTAAGTGAAGTCCGCTTGAATTTGGGTTTCTTCGTTAGTTAAATCACCAGGCTCGAACGATGTAGGTGATTCGTTTCCAAGAGATGGATTAATAGTATTTGCTAGCGTGTAAGAAATTTCGTTGTTGCCGTAACGACCGCTGATATCGTAGGTAAGGTCGCCCGACATACCTTTTATGCCGCCTAGAATGGAGTAATCAGTTACATCACCGAAAAAGCGCGGTGTAAACCCGCCAGGGAAAAACTCAGTAGGATTCCAAATAGAACCATCTTCAAGGCGAATGTCTTCAATAGTCCCGTTGCCAGGGTAGCGATAGTAGAAAGAGCCGTCACCCTCGCTCTCAGAATAGTTACCAAAGGCGTATAGCTCAGCTTCAGAGCTTAGCGCGTAACCCGCGTTGAAAAAGACGCGTTTACCGCTGGTATTAGGTTGACCCCAAGGTTGTACCACATCAGAACCGTGAACACTGTTGGCCATAGCAGTTGCGTCTGCGATGTATTGGTCTGACTGCTCGTCTACACAGAACCAATCCTCACAATATTGTTCCCCTCTAAATGTTGCTTCACTATCTGAGTATTCGGCTGAAATGCTGAAGAAGCCATCGTCACCAAGGGCAAAACCTTTGTTTCCTGTAACCGTAATTTGGTCGCCATCGCCTTCATAGTAGCTACCGTAATCGATGGTGAAAGAGCCGCCCTCGGTATTGTTTTTAAGTTGGAAGTTAATTACCCCCGCGATGGCATCTGAGCCGTACTGCGCTGCCGCACCGTCACGCAACACCTCAACACTTTGAATTGCCGCTGTAGGAATGGTGGCGATATCTGGGCCTTGAGTACCAGAGCCACCTATCGACACAAGGGCTGCTCTGTGACGGCGTTTAGAGTTTACTAATACTAAGGTTTTGTCTGTGGGCATACCTCGAAGCGTAGCTGGACGAATAAAGGTGCCGCCATCCGAAATAGGCTGCCTGCCAACCGAGTAGGAAGGTACAAGAGTCATCAGAACGTTGTTCATATCGGTAAAAGCAACGGCCTCAACGTCTTCTGCGGTTAATACATCAACGGGAACTGGCGAACTTGTAACCGAGCGCGGCGCACCGCGAGCGCCAACAACCGCTATTCGTTCCAAGTCTTTAGCTTCTGTAGTTTCCTCAGTTACTTCTTGTGCCTGCACAAGCATTGAGGTAGTGAAAAGGGTTAATCCGGTAAGTGCGTAACGTACTGCAGTGTGGAGTTTCTTTTGTTTCATTAGTGTTCCCAATCGTGCTTATTGCTACTTAATTTATGAATACAGAACCTTTAAATCTGCACTCTTTTTAGGCACGCACGAGCACCACATTGATGCATAAACATCTTGTAATTGTTGTTGTGTAACCCGTGTACAAGACCTAGGCTAAAAACTCTTTGCCGTTGGTGGAAGAAAGAAGAATATTTAAGGGTATAAAAAAAACATTGAGCCTGCGTGAAGCTCACGGTTTTCTTGTATTTAGACTTAAGTAGTATCTCGAGTGAGATTTTTTTAATGTTGAACGATGCTTCAATATTTACATTTTTGCTGCATATAACCTATTGGAATGGCATATACCTTGCTGCCGGTATTTGAAATCAATTGAAATTATTTTCAGTCGCACTGCATTGAGTTTCAAATAACAGCGTGCTTGAAGAGGGTAATAAGTGCATTCCAAACAGCTACATTATTTCATAACAACAGTAAAGCGAGGCAGTATCGCTGCAGCGGCTCGGGCATTGGATATTGCACAACCTGCTATTAGCCAGCAGCTTGCGAGTTTGGAACGGGAAGTAAAAGCAAAATTGCTTGAAAGAAGTTTCTCAGGAGTAAGCTTAACGCCCGCTGGAGAAGTATTCTACAAGCACGCTGAAAAAATAATTGGTGAAATAGACAATGTAAAATCTGCGCTAGAAGCCTTTCAGATAGGGCAGCAAAAGGTAATAAAAATAGGAATGCTGCCCTCAATTGGTAACGTACTTTCCCTGCCGTTGTTAACTGAAATTACGAAGAACTACAAAAATTTGAAAGTAGAGATCAGCACCGGGCCTTCTTACACTATCAACGACTGGCTGGAATCGAAGCAGGTGGATATTGCGTTGACGTACCAGCAGGCAATAGAGCCCAAGTTTATGAGCGTGACCCCCCTTATACAAGAAGAGTTGCATTTGGTCTTAACCGGTTCATCTGCCTATCCTGAGTATGCCAAGCTCAAAGACAAGTCGATGATAAAATTTTGGGAGATAAGTGAGCTGCCGCTTTTGTCGCCGGGAAATAAAGATGCATTAGGTCAGCTTATTGCTGATTACGAGAAATCCACGGGAGTTGGCTTAAAGCATGAACTTGCATATTCAGGCCAACTTATGACCGGGCTAAGACAGGTAATGCAAGGGGAAGGGGTAATGATTTTACCTACATCGGCTATTTTTCATTTGAAAGAATCTGGGCTGGTATCAACGTTAAAAATTACCCAGCCTGAAATGCATCGAACGGTACTTGCTGCTACAAACAAACAGAGAAAATCGACACACGAATATGGGCAAATTATCGATATCATCCGAAAAGTGGTAGCTCAGGAAAATGCGCTTAATCATTGGTGTGGCACGCTAGAATTTGCGGCATCTTCATTTGTTGCGAAATCAGCATAATAGGCTTTAGTCCTCTTAAAATGGACTAAAGCCAGTGGGTAATTTCACGCCTCGGGTAATACAATATCAACCATTACCGGTAGATGATCGGAAAACACTTTAGTCTTTGCATTTTTAAGTTTTCTACACGACTTTACTTTAATATCCTGTGTTACCCATACTCGGTCCAATGAAAACACCGGAAAATGACTGGGAAATGTAGCTCCAACTTTTTGCTGCGATAATAACGCGTTTAATGCCTTAAATGCCTTTGAAAAAAACTGCCATTCATTAAAATCACCAGCTAAAAATAAAGGTGTTTGTCTTTCCTTTAAACGAAGGGAAAGATGCTCGTGAAGTAGCGAGAATTGAGAGCGACGCTCAAATTTCTTGAGCCCTTTATGGGTGTTAACCACAGTTAGAGGGCTTTTCTCTGTCTTCAATTCAACAATCTGCACGTTTCTTGGTTGCCGGCCAGTTTGACTTACATCTACAGTATCGTGTTTCAATACGTTAAATCGTGTCAGAATTGCGTTTCCATACCAGCCATTAGGCTCTCTAATCGCGGGAGACGGGATTAGTTTAAACGTATTGTTAGCGCATATGTCTTTTACATCTTGCGCCGTATCACGCTCTACAGACCGTGTATCCATTTCTTGAAGTAGCACTACGTCAGCGCCACTGTTTGCTAGAAGCTGCCCAATGCGTTTGTAATCATGTTTTTTATCTCTGCCAACTCCACTATGAATGTTGTACGTCACTATGCGGCACATTGCTTACCCTCATCTTTACTGCTACTACTCCTTTGCGCCGTGTCACTCTTTGACTCTTTTCGAGCTTGATAATAGGCTGCAAATTTCTGTGAGCCCCAAATCATCAAGCCCCACAATATGATGCCACCCACTAAATAGCTGATTGTTTCAACAGATGGGTTCTGCCAGATTTGTGCAATAGAATCGCCAACAAGACCTTTTGCAATCATAGGAGGGAACATACCTAAAAACGTACCTACCAAAAATTGGAAAATGCCAATAGAAGAAATGCCGGCCACTAAGTTCACCAGACTGAATGGTGCGATTGGCAACATTCGAATTGCAGCGACACCCACTACGCCACTGCGTTTTAATTTTTCATCAACGGCTGCCACTTTTGGTCCGCCAATTTTTCTCAGACCAGCATTACCTGATAGTTTTCCGACACCAAACATAATTGCTGAGCTCATTAATGCTCCCATGATGCCGTAAATAGGCCCCCAGATGGGGCCAAAAATAGCGGCTACAGCGAGTGAAAGTACAGTCACAGGGAAGAATAAAATTCCACCGATAACATACACCAACAACACAGTGGGAAGAGCAAAGTATGTGCCCCTACTTTTTTCTAGAAAGGCGTTGATGCTATCTGAACTCAACCATGGAATTGATTGGCTAGCCCAAAACATGAGTCCACCAAGCACTGCAATAATGACAACGCCAATTAGAATCATAATGCTGCGTCGTCTCGGGTTGCGCGCTGGCAATGCTTCACCGTCAAGTGTGGGTACTGAAATAAGCGGCTCTTCTGGGTCTGACAATGCGCGAAAAACATTTTTCACTGAATGCTCTGTAAATACTTCATCGCGAACTTCGGTAAGCACATAGCCATGGGCTATCTGGTCTTGCATCAATGCTTCAACCGGGTATTGATTATCAAATACATTGGGCATTGCATCTATGTCACGACCAGTATGCTCAGCGAGCAAGTCATCTCTCACATGTTCTATACACGCCTGATTGTCTGCACTATTACCAAATAAAACCGTATCAATTTCAGTGTCTAACGTCATAGAACGGTTACTTAGGTTTGAAGACCCGATAACAAGGTATTTGTTATCAATTGTCATCACCTTTGAGTGAATGCGCTTGTACGCTTTCCGCCCTTGCATGTCTTCTATAGATGAATAGGTCAGTTTTACCCGCTTTGGATCGATGCCTTTTTCTAAGATTGCTTTAAATTCGATACGACTTGCCCAAAAAGCCTCACACTCAAATTTACCTTTAGGTTCATATGAACTAACAATAATGACCGAGAGGTTAGGCTTTAACTTAAGCTGCTTGTTAAGCGCTTCAGCAATTTCTTGGCGAGTGGTAAATTGGTTTTCGATATAAATGATTGATTCTGCTTCGCCAATAAGGTCAAGTAGCATGTGGCGTACTTCTTGGGCCGGCTCTGCTTCATCCATAAACGGAATGGTTCGAGCAAGGGCGCACTCTACGTTTTCAAAAAGTGGGGGGTAATCCTCAGGCCATGCTTCAGGCAAAGGAGCATTTTCTTCAATACGCGCATCTTCACGAATATTAATAGGGGTATCTTCAGCTACCCGCTGCCATCTCCATCTAACGAGTTGTGCAAAGTCAGCAACGACAGGACCGCTTGAAACCATTTGAACGTCGTGTAGTGGGCCATATTCGCCATCAGGGCCATCTCTTTCTTCTGATACTACAGGGTGGTCTCGGGTATCCCAACGATTAGTTGATACATCCATACCACCTGAAAAAACAAGCTCGTCGTCAATGACCACAATTTTTTGATGCTGGCTTCCGCCCATTGGAATAGTATCGTCTAACTCTGTTTGTACATTATCTGGCGTTTTTTCCTCCCACACTTCTTTCGCCCACATTTCACGTTGGGCGAAAAACGCTAAAGAGGAGTCCCAGCGCAGTAGATAAATCTTAATATCAGGGTTCTTTTCAGCTTTCCATTTCAGTAACTCACTGATAACGCTGGGTGCTTCGCTATTAGCTTCATCTTCACCTCGCAACAAACGAATACGACTGTCTATATCCCAACCTACAATGAAAATGCTGTGCTTAGCTCTAACGATAGAGCTATGCAAGGCTTTGTAATAGTTTCCGCAATCTATCAGAGGAGTAGAGAAACGGGCCTTACTCTCTACCCAACAGTTTTGACCTGGTTGAAATATACTCTTACCTGATTGCATGTTCTTGTACCTGTTATTCATTCTATTAAGCTAACTAAAGGGTTGCAGAATTCATACCTGCAAGTAACTTCCCTTAACGGTTTTCAAATATCTGAAATATAAGGTTAAATATGTTTTTTCGACGCAAAGAGCTATTTGAGGTGAGTATCAAAGTGTAAGATTTTCACAAATTAGGAACTTTAATCTTTATCGTTGAAGAAGATTAAAAACTTTCTAAGGTGCTGCTCTTGCATAGTGTTTTGCTATCAATCTTGCGTCATGCTGAACACGTTGTCACAGAAAGCGGTGGGTTAAGTACTAGCGTATTTGTCTTAGGCTTTTGAAGTAGTTAGGTAGCTACAGTTTCTATAAAAAAAACCTGCGCCAAATGCGCAGGCTTGATTTATGAATTTAACTATTAGTGTTTAAGTTAATCTTCGCTCTAGAAGCGGTATTCTACACCGATGCTCGCTTGTTTAAGGTCGGTTTCAAAATCAGTGTCGTCGATATCATCAAACGCTTCATCTGCGTCTAGTTCAGTGTCGTATACCGTGTACTCGGCGTTCACTAGGAAATTGCTAGTAACGGCGTAACTTAGACCTGCACCCACGAAAAGGCTTTCGTCATCGTTATCACGTGAAACGCCTGCAAAGTTGTATTCTGTTTCCGACCATAACTGACCTGCTTTTGCATAAAGAGAGAAGCGTTCAGTTAGGGGAAGAATACCCTTAATGGCTGCAGTGTAACCATCTGTCTCAGCGCCTGCGATATCGTTACCGTAGTCACCAAAATCGATGTAACCACCTTCAACGGCAATCCATTCATTAAATTTATAGCCTACAAGGCCTTGCCATACGTCTTTGTCGTCATCAAAATCATCTTCGCCTTCAACGCGCAGGTAACCGTAATTACCACCTACATAAAAACCACTGTCTTTTGCTTCAATTTGATTTGACTGAGCGTGTGCACCGAACGATGCCATCGCACTAATAGAGGCAACAGCGGCAAGTCCAGAAAGTGTTTTAAGTGTGTTTTTCATAAGTTCATCCTCATTACTTCTTAATAATTCATCGACTTCTCACGTGAAGTCGACGTGTCCTGATTACACACTTTACGTTTCAACTGCTGTGCCATAGTAGAAATTTCAATGTTCGGTTCAAATTAGGGCAAAATTTACAGGTGTGGTTATGTATTTGTTTGTTTATTAAGCGTTTCTGGTTGGTGATGAAGATAACGGTCGAACACCATAAGAAAAATTTTCATAGAGTCTGAAAGAGATTCATAAATACGCGTTTCGACTAGGAATGCAGCGACTATATTTCAATCATCAATAGCGCCGATAATAGAGTGGTTTTTTAACTGACTGAAATCATGGGGTTTTATCTTGATTGGATTTTCCAATCAGTTGAATTCATTTTATCAACTGTAAATGTATTGTAAGCGCGTCTATCTTTTAAAAGCTTATGAGGTAAACAAAATGTTAACAAGTGCGTGATGCCAAGGGCGTCTATCACTAGATAACTAAAACAAACTCAGATGGGAAAAGACTATGACTTTAAAAAGGTTTAAAAAAACCACGCTATCGGCGCTAGTTGCGCTTTCCTTAGGTGCGTCAGGTGCTATGGCTAACGATCAAATCAGTAAGCCTGCCGGTGCTAAAGGGACGGGTATGACTAAAGCCTTCCAAGGTAAATCGAATCAATTTTGGTGGCCTGATCAACTCGACCTCTCTGCGCTTCGGGATCACGACAACCGTTCAAATCCACTTGGTGAAGATTTTAGTTACGCTGAAGCCTTTGCAGAGCTTGACCTTGATGAAGTGAAAAAAGACGTAAATGAACTACTTACCACGTCTCAAGACTGGTGGCCTGCGGACTTTGGTAATTACGGCCCTTTCTTTATTCGTCTTTCATGGCACAGCGCAGGTACCTACCGTACTTTAGATGGTCGCGGTGGCGGTGATGGTGGTCAAATGCGCTTTGACCCATTAAATAGTTGGCCTGACAACGGCAACCTAGATAAGGCCCGTCGCCTTCTTTGGCCAATTAAGCAAAAGTACGGTGAAAGTTTATCTTGGGGCGACCTAATGATTCTGGCTGGTACCGTGGGTATGGAAAACATGGGTTTTGATACCTATGGCTTTGCTGGTGGTCGTACCGATGATTGGGAACCTGACATGGTGTACTGGGGGCCGGAAGTAGAAATGCTGGCCAGCGACCGCGAAGAGAGTGGTGGTAAGCTTCAGCGTCCATTAGGCGCTAC
The DNA here is from genome assembly GCF_018619335.1 of Alteromonas sp. ALT199. Taxonomy (GTDB): domain Bacteria; phylum Pseudomonadota; class Gammaproteobacteria; order Enterobacterales; family Alteromonadaceae; genus Alteromonas. The sequence goes on from NZ_JAHHDX010000104.1 coordinate 20,991, forward strand.
ACATATGGGCTTAATATACGTTAATCCTGAAGGCCCCAAAGGTGTGCCTGATCCAATGGGATCGGCGAAAAACATTCGTACTGCATTTAGTCGCATGGCGATGAACGATGAAGAGACTGTAGCGCTAATTGCCGGTGGTCATACATTCGGGAAAATGCACGGTGCACATAAGCCTGCTGATTGTCTAGAAGCTGAGCCAGGCGGCGCAGGCTTAGAAGAGCAGGGGTTAGGTTGGAAAAATAACTGTGGTAAAGGCAATGCAGAAGACACAGTGACCAGTGGTTTAGAAGGTGCCTGGACACAGCTACCAACTAAATGGACAAGCTTATACCTTCAAAACCTACTGGGTTTTGAGTGGGAGCAAACCCGCAGTCCAGCTGGTGCTATTCAGTGGATCCCAACTGATGAGTCACTTCATAAATCAGTACCAGATGCACACGTGGAAGGTAAAAGAAACCCTCCAGTGATGACTACCGCTGACTTGGCGCTTAAATATGATCCAGAGTATCGCAAGATTGCTGAACGCTTCTTGGCAGATCCTAAAGAGTATCAAACAGCTTTCGCTAAAGCATGGTTTAAGCTGACACACCGTGATATGGGTCCTAAAACACGCTATTTGGGCAACGATATCCCAGAAGAAAACTTTATCTGGCAAGATCCTGTGCCTAAAGCTGACTACAAAACTATTTCTGATAAAGACGTTAAAAAGCTTAAAGCAGACATCTTAGATACGGGTTTAACAGTTCAACAGCTTGTGAAAACAGCGTGGTCATCAGCAGCAAGCTTCCGTGCTTCTGACTTACGTGGAGGTGCAAATGGCGCACGTATCGCGTTAGAACCGCAAATGAGCTGGGAAGCGAATGAGCCAGAAACGGTTAAAACGGTAGTATCAAAACTTAAAGAGCTACAAGAAGATTATAATTCACGTATGTTCTCTAAGAAGAAAGTTTCACTTGCCGATCTGATTGTTATTGGCGGTGCAGCAGCAATCGAAAAAGCGGCAGCTGACGCAGGTGTTAAAGTGACGGTACCAGTAGTACCAGGCCGCACAGACGCAACTCAAGAGCAGACTGACGTAAACTCGTTCTCGTTGCTAGAACCTACAGCTGACGCGTTCAGAAACTACTACAACGCTGAAGCCAGCTACCGTTCGCCAACTGACACCTTGGTAGACAAAGCTGACCAACTTAACCTGACCGTACCTGAAATGACCGTATTGTTAGGTGGTTTGCGCTCACTAGGGGCTAACGTAGGTGATGTTAAGCACGGCGTATTTACTGACGAAGTAGGCACGCTTAACAACGATTTCTTCGTAACGTTACTCGATATGGGCATTAAGTGGAGAAAAACGGATAACCCATCGGTATATGAGGGCGTTAACAGAAGCACTGGTGAGGTTATGTATACAGGTACACCTGTAGATCTTGTCTTTGGTTCAAACAGTGAGTTGCGTGCTGTAGCTGAAGTTTATGCTTACGACAACGCCAAAAGTCGTTTTGTTGAAGACTTCGTTGATGCATGGACGAAAGTGATGACACTAGACCGTTTTGACTTACGTCACGATTTGAGTGCTAGCCTAGATAAGTAGTTACCACGAGTCTGCTTTCGCAAGTTGTTTTGCGAATAGACCCAAAAACTTATTAGCGATAGAAACAAAAGTTATAAGGGCGCTTTGGCGCCCTTTTTACGTTTAATTGCAGGCTAGTTTATAAATTTTTAATGTAGTTAAAACGACCTTTTGAGCATCGCAAACCTTTCGTTATTTCGATACACTGATCCCTTATTTTTTTGCTTCAACAGATAAATACTACGATGGCTAGTCTTCAACGAACCTTAGTGAACTTAGAAATACTAAGTGAGGATATTAATGCACTAGATGATAGTGCTATTAATACCGTTGCTCACACAAAGCTTTTGCGCAGTGTGTTAGAAGAGCTAAAAAATGCAGAACCATTAGTCATCTTTGAGACAGAAGCAAGCTTTCAAAAGTTGTTATCTGGCTCATTGTTCGAGGGTATTTTTGAAAGAAAGGGAATGGTGGGGGTTTACATAAAGCTGGTGGGATACGTGATCACTGCGAGTGAGGCGACAAATAAAGCGAATGCCATCCTCACTGATAACTTCGACCCAAGTGCTGATAAACGATTAGAGTTACTTCAGGTCAAAGCTATTAAAGCGAAATCTCAATTAAAAACGGTAGCGTCGGCAATGGGTAAAGAAGACTATAAAAAGTTCGTCCACACGTTAGGCCTTTTTGCCCAAGAGTGGCAATGGGATACTCTTCGCGCTAGGTTCTAGCCTGCGCGAAAGGTAATTTTAAGGCGCATTTTAAGAGCTATGGCGTGGTGTTGCGAATATCAATTCCTTGTTCATTGATAACCCTTACTTCGCGTTGAGGGAAAGGTATTTCAATGTTATGTTCGCGTAATGTCTCAAAAACGGTAAGTAGCAAGTCGCCACCCACGCGGTTTTTTCCATCGTCCACACCTTCCATCCAAAACTCGACAAACATGTTTACGCCAGAATCCCCAAAACTGTCGATTTCGCAGTCGGGAAGCTCTTCGAAGGGGATATCCTCGCCACTTATTACTTGCGGGTGTTTCGATACGGCTGCTTTTATGAGCTCTACCATAGCACGGATATCGGTCTTGTAAGCCACCGAAAAATCAATGCGATAACGCTGCTTAGGATCTTTATGCGTCCAGTTTATTAGCAAAGAGCTTATAAACTTTTCGTTAGGTACTAAGATGTCTTTTCCGTCGTAGGTTTCAAGTACTGCGTAGCGCATCTTAAACTCTCTAACAATGCCCTTTTGCCCGTCCTCTAGTTCTACGTAATCGCCAACTGTTAAAGACTTATCGAGCAAGATTATTATGCCCGAAATAAAGTTCGATGCGATCGATTGTAGTCCTAAGCCTATGCCTACTCCCAAAGCACCACCGAAGACAGCTAATGCGGTAAGGTTAATTCCCATGACATTAAGCAATAGAAGAAACACCACACAGAACAGGGCGACTTCAAACAGCTTTGCAAATACTTCCTTGGTAGAAACATCGAGCGACTTGTGGTTACGAATAATATCCTGGCCAATGGCGTTTGAGCTGCGGCCTAGCCAGAACAGCAAACCACCAAACAACAATACTCTCGCCACGCCGTAAGCTGAAATTTCAACATTGCCAACGGATATTGCAATCGACTCTAAAGCAGAGGTAATAAGTGGAAGCACACCGATTAGATGTAAAAATAAAATGGGAAGGCCTACCCAACGCATGAATATTGCTATGATGTTATTTTCAACAAAACCAGTAATTAAGGAGTTTACAAACAGCAGAAGCGCTAATACTACTGCAATTTCAAGTAGCCATGCATCAAACTGGAATTGAGCCCCTAATACGGTAGTTAGCTTCAGCATACTTATAGTGAGAAGTGGAAACAGTGTCTCGCCGAGGTTATACAAAAAACCATGCACGGTATGTGCGCCTTGCTGGGGCTTTTCTCGAGTAAACTTAAAAGGCTTTTTTACTTGTTTGGCAAGCAAAAACGCTACGCAATAAATCACGGCGATTGTCGCAAGCTGGATAACAAAGCTATCAGATATCACCGATGCTTTGACTAGCGCCCACTTTTCTTCAAAGTGCTGGGTTAAACTATCAACATTCATGTTTTCTACTTCACTGATTTACCACGCAGCAACAGCGCGAGCGTGATTAAAGCGTAAAATTACTGCGCGCTTTTTATCTGTTATACCAAATATGGTAAAGCTTTTTTTATCTGTCCCACAGGAATTGCCTTCAAAATTTCTATTGGTCATATAGGTTGTATAGCTATTCTTGGCAATTAAATTAAGAAAATCGCCTTTTATACGCGCTGAATAATTGTTAAGTTAGAATGGATTGTTTCTATCTTTCTGTTTTATATGTTTATTTTGTTTTTTTGATGCAGATGCGTATCCAAGGTCAACATTATTCTCTATCTTAAATATTTATCGTTTAGATAGAAAAAAAACAACTCATCTAATATTGGTAATAATAATTGGTTGACACCTGGTAAGGCCGAATTGTAATATGCAATTGTTTTCTGCTGCTTTTTTTAGCAGAGTGTGGACGAGCTTATCTATGCGTTTAAGCAAAAACTGGAATGCGATATGGGATACCAAAAAGCAAACTGAATTTTTGTTTTACGCTTTAAAGCAAAATAATAAAAACAGTGACTCTCTAGAGTACCCTACAAAGTAAACAGGCTTCTTAGAAATAAGAAGCCTGTTTTATTTTATGGCAATAATATCGATAACTCTCACTATTACTGTCTGAGATGGGCAATTGAGTACAGGCCTCTAGTTTCGTCAGTCTTACGCTTAATTTCTTCTAACGCCTTTGCCTCGCTTGCGTCAAAAAGCGCATTTATCAAGCGATTGAAGTGCTGATGCATAGCTCGTCTGGCGCCAGCAGAATCCTTGTTAGCAATAGCATCGTAGATAAGAGTATGTTCTTGCAATCTGCGTTCGACACCTTGTGAGCAAACATCGCTATATGCAGCAATAACTTGAGGTACGTTTCTCCTAAGGTGCCACAAGTTCTCGACAGAAAGCATGATTGCATTATTTCGTGTAGCCTGTGAAATGATTTGATGGAAACGTTGGTCTGCTTCGTCAGCTTTTTGTGGATTCTGCATTTCGACCAAGGTCTGTTTCAACTCTTCTAGCTCTTCATTTGAGATGGTTGCGGCGGCAAGCGCCGCAGCTTCACCTTCTACAAGCGCTCGAGCTTGAGTAAGTTCGAATGCACTGATGGGGTTTGTTATCTGGCCCTGTTTTTTCTGATGTAATACGTATACACCAGAACCTGTTTTTACTTCTACTCGCTCTCGAACTTCTAAAGCAATTATGGCTTCGCGAATAGTCGGGCGGCTAACATTATAAGTCTCTGCAAGCTCCCTTTCTGCAGGTAAGCGACTACCTTCGGGATAAATTCCTTGTTCTATCAGCGCTTCAAGTTTTTCAACTATGCTCCAGAAGAGACGACGAGTCTTCATATATACAGCCCTTGTTTGCCTGTTGCTCACCAATAAGAGGGGACTCAATTGGTAAAATATTTCTATCTTACCATTGTATATCGAAACTAGCGCAAAGCGCAAAGGCCCTCAATACAGCACTACATAAGCCTATAACTAAGTTTTTATCTTAATTGGTAATACATTGTAT
>NZ_JAHHDX010000052.1 GCF_018619335.1 Alteromonas sp. ALT199
CTTAACCATACAACGCCCAAGAAGCTTTAGGCTTTTGAAGTGTTGTAGACAAGCTAAAGTAAGCAAGTAAGAGTAAAAAGTAGTTACTCACTGATTGAATTAATATCAAACTTTCCCAAATTGTTACTAGTTTTTTCCTGGCAGCCATAGCGATACGGTACCACCTGATTCCATTCCGAACTCAGAAGTGAAACGTATTAGCGCCGATGGTAGTGTGGGGTTTCCCCATGTGAGAGTAGGACACTGCCAGGTCCCATTAAGAAAAACCCGCCTAACGGCGGGTTTTTTGCTTTCTGCAGCAAAGAAAAAGTAATGGGGTCAGAGTACATTAGTCTCCATCTCCCAAGCTAAACATCAAATTGAGGGTAGATTACTTCAACGCGTTAGCAGTAACGCCGTTTTTCTATAAGCATAATCTATCTTTTAAGTTCCTGAATAACCGAGAAATGCACTCTGACCCTTAAGTATCCTCACGAGTTTAATTTCATGTGCCTGCGGCCCAGGCAGCGTCAACTATGGAGCTGTAGCAATAAAGTAATGGGGTCAGAGTCTGAGGGATCCCCACGAATTTAATTTCATGTGCCTCCGGCCCAAGCAGCATCAATTATGGAGCTGTACCATTTGAGTGCAGCTTTCCCTAGCGGTATTTCACTTTACAACTGCGGGTTTGAAAGCAAACTGTCGGCACGTTAAATCCTATGTTTTTCTAATTTCATGACCTATACCCGTTACGATTGCCGCGCTCCCATTAAGCAGGCTTTTGACGCACGCAGTTACGGCATTTAGCTGAGTTTTATAGATGTTGTAGCTGATAAGCGAAACGACTTTGTTCACGATAGTTCGAGCATTAATAGCTGTTTGATCTCGGTGATTTTTGGCGATTGTTCTGATCACCAAACATCATGATTGTTCCTATCTGTTTTGTCTCACTGATAACGCTATACTATTGGTGGGTATACTTCAGAGTCAGCGTGCTTTTTGAGAAGACTATTTTAACAGCGTGGGGAGCCGCATTAGTTTTATGGTTTTCACATTGAAAATGTACTCTGACCCCAAAATTT
>NZ_JAHHDX010000161.1 GCF_018619335.1 Alteromonas sp. ALT199
TTCTTGTATTCATTAATATAGCTGTATTTTTCTAAGAAAAGTAGACCATTTGGTCAATTTATTGCTTATAAAAAATGGCCGAGTTATAAAAGGCCATGATTTTGTGCAAATTTAACTGTAAAAAATAGAAGCTAAACCTTTTCAGTTTTTTGCGATGCAAAGCATTACATCAGTTTGTTAATAAAGATTGAGGCAAGATTCGTGCAAGGTTTTAGTTAATCACATAATTTGTATTTTGCTTTGGTTAACACCCTCTTTAAGAGACATGTATGATGAATAACTATGGGCTATAAGGGCATAGCAACAGGTTGGCAATCAATGCTAATCTATCGAAAAGGCATGCAGCATTTATCCTGCCTGCGCGCTTGCAAAGAAGATTGCAAAGGAATTTAAATTATAATGATGAAGGTAAAAAGTGCTGACGCTGGCGTTGGCGCTATGAACAGAAGAAAAATACTCCAAGCCGCTGAAAAGTGTTTTGCGCAGTTCGGATTCAAAGGCACGGCAGTACAGAAGATTGCTGATGAAGCTGGGCTCCCCAAAACTAACGTTTTATATTACTTCAAAACTAAACAAGAGCTTTATGTCGCGGTATTAGAAGAAACCCTTTCATTGTGGAATTCTCGTTTTGATAAAGCGACAGTGGAAGACGACCCTGCAGAAGTACTTGCTAACTATATAGCGGAAAAAATGGAAGTGTCGCGAACGCACCCAATGGCCTCAAAAATTTTTGCCATGGAAATTATCAATGGTGCGCAGAATTTAAATGGGTATTTTGATGAAGAGCACGCGCTTTGGATGAAAGGGCGACTTGCTGTTATCGAAGCATGGGTAAATGCAGGTAAGCTTCCGCCAGTTGAAGGCGAATACTTGCTTTACACCATATGGGCAAGCACCCAGCACTACGCTGACTTCTCAGCGCAAATTACCCGTCTGCGCGGCAAGAAAATGACGAAAGCAGATTTTGAAGACGCGACAAGTCAAGTGGTCAAGCTTGTACTTGGCGGTTGTGGGCTCTCTGTGCCTGAAAGTATTGAGGTGTAGTATGACAGAATCAGTCTATCCTCGTGATCTCGTTGGATACGGTGAGCATGTACCGCACGCGAACTGGCCAAACAACGCCAAAATAGCTGTTCAGTTCGTATTGAACTACGAAGAAGGTGGCGAGAATTGTGTGCTTCATGGTGATGAAGCATCCGAAATATTTTTATCTGAGATTATCGGCGCGCAGGCTTACAAAGATCGTCACTTGAGTATGGAGTCAATTTACGAATACGGCAGTCGCGCAGGTTTTTGGCGTTTGCACCGCCTACTCAATAAGTACGACATTCCTGTAACTGTATTTGGCGTTACTATGGCCATGCAGCGTCACCCAGACGCGGTAAAAGCCATGATAGATTCAGGTTGGGAAATAGCCAGCCATGCCATGCGATGGGTACACTACCAGGATATGAGTGAAGATGACGAGCGCAAACAAATCGATGAGGCGATTATTCTTCACGAGCAGTTAACGGGTAAAAAACCCGTAGGTTGGTACACAGGAAGAACAAGCCCTAATACGCTTAAACTAATAGCAGAGCGTGACGATATTTTATATTGTGCTGATTCTTACGCTGACGATTTGCCATACTACGACTGCCATTACAGCAAGCCGCTATTGATGGTGCCATATACGTTAGACACAAACGATATGCGCTTTGCCACACCACAAGGGTTTAACAGTGGTGAACAGTTCTTTACCTATTTAAAAGACGCGTTTGACGTACTGTACGAGGAAGGGGAAGATGCGCCTAAAATGCTTTCAATTGGTCTTCACAATCGCATTATAGGTCGACCTGCAAGGCTTGCTGCGCTTACGCGTTTTATCGAGTACGTGAAATCACATGACAAAGTGTGGTTAGCCACGCGAGAACAGATTGCGCGTCACTGGTTAGACACTCATCCTAAAGACGGTAGTGACAAGGCGCGTTCTTAGCGTTTACAGTACGCCCATTGTAATTGATATAAAGCAAAGTGAAAGATAAGGGAAGCCAAGTAGGTTGCCTTTACTTTTACTTAGATAAAGGACAAAACCATGAAAACAAAACTAGCCATTATTGCTCTTGGGGCACTAGCCCTGACCGCATGCTCGAAGCTGACTAAAGAAAACTACGATAAGTAAGGGGCTATTAACCTTTTCTATGCAGTTTTGGTCTAAATGGAAGCCTTTTAATCGCGAAACAGTCCTGCAGGCCTAGTGGGCTAAGTTAAAGGGCTGTGACAAAGAGTAAAAGGCTTCCATGACGACCCCTCCGGGCAGCGCCTGTATGTCATCTATACTGCGTTGAATGTTTTCGATTTAGCCCACTAGACCTTCAAACATCCGCCTTGTCTAGACGACATACAGACGCTGCAAAAATGCACAGAAAAGGTTAACAGCCCCTACAATGGGAATGTCTCAGGGTGAAGTTGAAGCTATTTTAGGTTCTGCCGACAACTGCGGTAAAACAATGGGTACCATGGCGTGTACATGGGGCGCTGAAGACAGTAAACATGTGAAAATCGTATTTATGGGTGATAAAGCAGTTACCTTCACATACGACGGATTAAAGTAAACCAATAGCTTGTTTACATTGCTGAATAAAACAAAAAGGTGGCATTTAAGCCACCTTTTTTGTATCTAATCCAAGGCTTTGCGCGCAATATCAGTTACACGCACTGATAGATTATTTTAAATCTAGTAAGTATCTAAGTAAGAAAACGATAGCTAATGCATAAGTAAGTGGGGTCACTTCCTTAAACTTACCCGTACCCACCTTAATACCCACATAGGTAATGAAGCCAAGGGCAATGCCTTCACTAATACTGAAGGTAAGTGGCATAGCAATAAGTGCCACAGATGCAGTAGCCAAGGCGCCTAAGTCGTCGAAATCGACCTGCCGAATTGATTCCATCATTAAAATGCCTACCATCAATAGTGCTGGCGTAGTGGCCATTAGTGGAATCACTTTCATCAAGGGAGTAAGGAAAAGTGATAACAGGAAGCAAACAGACACTACTACGGCGGTAAGCCCCGTTCTTCCTCCAGCCGATACGCCCGTAGCTGATTCAACATAGCTGGTCACTGGCGATGTACCCACGAAAGCGCCAGCAATACTCGCCGATGCATCTGCCGTCATTGCTGAGCCAATTTTGGGTAGTTTACCTTCAGGCGTTAGCAAATTAGCTTTGCGAGAGACGCCAATTAACGTACCTATAGTGTCGAACATGTTCACAAACATAAGTGCGAATATGAGGTCCCACGTCTCAGCAAGGTGATCGATAGGATACCAAAAGTCCATTGCCATAAAAGTGTTCGACATAGATTCAGGCATGCCTACAACCGCAGACGGTGTGGCAGTTAACATTCCGTTTTCAGTGGGGACAAAAGCACCAATTAAGGTGAGTGTTACGATAGAGATTAAGATAGCGCCCGTAACGCGTTTCACCATAAGAACGATAGTAAAAATAATGCCAATGAGCGCTAACATTACTGCGGGCTCTGAAAGGTCACCAAGCTGAACAAAGGTTGCGGGGTTATCAACAATAAGCCCTGCATTTTTAAGGCCGATAAAGGCAATAAATAAACCTATTCCACACTGGACGCCTATTTTGAGCGAAGGAGGTATCGACTCGGCTATCTTGGTTCGTACGCCGGTAAGTGAAAGAATTAAGAAAAGAATGCCGTTCCAAAAAACAATACTAAGAGCAGCTTCCCACGGAATTTCACGCCCAAGACAGATAGTGAAAGCAAAAAAAGCGTTTAACCCCATACCTGGTGCTAATGCAATAGGGTAGTTAGTCATTAACGCCATCATTAATGTGCCGATGCAGGCCGCGACTGCTGTCACTGTAATTAGACCCTCTACCGGCATGCCACTAAGGCCCAAAATACCTGGGTTCACCACGAGGATATAAGACATAGCAGCGAATGTAGTAAGACCTGCAATGATTTCAGTTTTTACAGTGGTTCCGTGTGCCTGTAGCTTAAATAGCCGTTCAATTACATTGTTGGACATCAAGAGTTCTCTGTTTGTGTTTTATGTAGTGTTTTGTGCGTTTGAAAGCAATAAGCTGACCAATTAGTCAACTTGTTGGTGTGTTTTGTGCTAACTTACATTTCAGTATAATGATTAGATAACAATCATTGCGTGACTCAAGGTCACTAGCCAGGCAGCACCATGCAAGCCAAACGGTAAGTAAACAACCTTAGATGATGTTAAAAAAACCGCAAACAAAAATCTAAACGAGCAATAGAACTCGTTTACAGATAGCATTAAAGATAAACTAATACGCACCAATAAAATGCTAATGCATTATTGTGGTGCAAATAAGTGAGGGGCCATGTCGCTGTCATCAATAATTAAAAACATTCCAAAGGCCGAACTGCATCTGCATATAGAAGGTAGCTTAACGCCTGAACTCATGTGGCGCCTAGCTGAAAAGCACAGTGTATCACTTCCTTACGCAAGCGTGGAAGAGATTGAAGCCGCTTATAATTTCAAAGATTTGCAAAGTTTCCTTGACCTTTATTACGCAGGGGCAGGGGTATTAAGAGATGAAGAAGATTTCTTTACATTAATGTGGGAATACTTATCTCGGTGCGCTGAAGAAAATGTCGTTCATACCGAAATCATGTTTGACCCCCAAACCCATACTGAACGGGGTATAGGCTTTAATGTGTTTATGCCTGGCTTTTTACGTGCTATACAAAAAGCAGAAAGTGAATTTGGCATAAGTAGCTACCTTATAATGTCTTTCCTAAGACATTTGCCCGAAAGTGAAGCCTTCGAAACACTAGAAGCAGCAGAGCCTTACTATAAGTATATTACGGCAGTGGGCCTTGATAGTTCGGAACTAGGGCACCCCCCGTCTAAATTCGAGCGGGTTTTCAAAAAAGCGAAGTCTCTTGGCTTTAAGATTGTTGCCCATGCAGGGGAAGAAGGGCCTGCATCTTATATTTGGGAAGCGATTGAACTGCTTGGCGTGGACCGCATTGATCACGGCGTACGCTGCCAGGAAGACCAAGCGCTCATGGCGCTTTTAAAAGAAAAGCAAATACCGCTTACCGTGTGCCCACTAAGTAATTTAAAGCTATGCGTAATTGACGATATGAAAGAGCACAATATCGTGCAACTGTTAGATGCTGGCTTATTAGTGACGGTTAATTCTGACGACCCGACCTATTTTGGTGGTTTCTTAAATGAGAACTTTGAAGCGCTTCACGCGTCGCTTAACATTGATGAAAAGACAATTCGAGTGCTGGCTGCAAACAGTTTTAAGGCAAGTTTCTTACCAGAAGAAAAGAAAAACGCTCTTATTAAGCAAGTAACAGAGACTATATAAGCGATACGCAAAAGCAAAGTATAAAAACTAGCGCGAGCTTATCAATGTAGATATCGGTAAGCGCGCTTCACCTTAAGATTGCATAACAACAAGAGTTTGCTCGATTAAACTGTTTAGTTCTTCTAGATCTTGAGCTATTTCAGTTAGATTACCTTGCTTTGCTTTATTCTCAATAGACGATGCTTTTTCTCGAATAGCGTCAGCCCCAACATCTCCTGATACACCTTTCATAGCATGGCTTGTAAACTTTACTGCATCAGTGTCTGACTCAGTTGCAGCCTTTTGTAAGGCTTCTTTTTTCTGTGTTATTTGAACTAAAAACATTTCAACAATGCGATTCAATAACCCTTCGTTACCACCAAGCCTACTTATAGCAGCTTCTTTATTCCATAATTGGCTTTTTGAAAGCGTGTAATGAGTATTTAACGTATCCATTCTTATCACCAAGCAGTAAAAACACGGTTTAATCGTATATCAATTGTGCGTTACCAAAAGCACTTGAGTCAATGAGTTACCTTTTTAAATACGCTTTTATTAACCAAAATAGACTAAAGGTTAATGTCTTTTCGCGTATGTCGGACGATACTACAAAAAGGACTTATAATGTAGTGTGGTAAATCTCATGGAAAATGAGACACAGAAAGTGGTCATCATTGACGATGAACCAACAACACTCTTGCTACTGGAAAATGCGGTAGAATCTTTAGCAGACGTTATTACAGTGTCGCGAAGTGCAACCGCATTCTCTGTAATACAGGCGCAGCAGCCTGATTTGGTTGTCTTGGATATCAGCATGCCAGAGCTTTCAGGCTTTGATGTATGTGAGCAACTTAAATCCTGTTCAAGTACTGCTTCTATCCCAGTAATTTTCGTTACTTCTCACAGTGATTCTGAAAATGAACATAGCGCACTGTCGCTAGGCGCAATAGATTTCATCTCAAAACCTATCGATACAGAGATGTGTCGAATGAGGGTGAGAAACCATCTCACGCTCCAGTCTCAAAAAGCTCTATTGAAGAAAGTTAACCAAGAACTTGAGGCTGAAAAAAAGCAACTTGCTATTACTTTAAGATCGATAGCGGACGGCGTTATTTCAATTAATGCGGCTGGCGAAGTGACGTTTATTAACCCTGTTGCGCAAAGACTGACCGGCTATAGTGGGCAAGATGCATTGGGAAAACCTATCGATGAGATAATGTACCTGCGCGATGCCTCAAGCCACGAGCCATTGTTAAATCCCGCCCTTTATGCGCTTGAGGTAAAACGCCCCGTAGCTATGTCTTATAACGCAACCCTCGTTAGTAGGCACAACCAGATTTTTAGGGTTGAGGATACTGCATCACCGATTATCGACGATGAGGGCAAAATAAACGGAGCCGTCATGGTGTTTCAGGATGTATCTGAGGCCGAAGAGATGGCGGTGAAGATGACTCATCTGACTCACCATGACCAACTAACAGGTTTGCCAAACCGTGTGTTGCTTCACGATCGCGTTGTTCAAGCAATAGCGCGAAGCTTCATAAGCAAACAAAGTATCGCGCTACTGTTAATTGATATTGATAATTTTAAATATCTTAACGATAGTTTGGGACATCAAGTGGGCGATTTTGTCATTTCAACTGTAGCAAAGCGACTCGCAGACACGCTAGGGCAAGATACCACTCTCGCTAGAGTTGGTGGTGACGAATTTGCTTGTCTTTTACCTGATATAGGTTCTGGATTTAGTGCAGATAGCATTGCTATGGCTTGCCTTCAGGCGGGAAGGCAACCAATAGAGATAGACGGAAAGGCACACCAATTGAGTCTAAGTATAGGGATAAGCTTGTACCCACAAGATGCAGTGAATGCAGAAGAGATGATGCGTCATGCAGATTCAGCGATGTATCGCTCTAAATCGAAAGGCAAAAACACCTTTAGTTTCTTTTCGAAAGACTTGCAGCACGCCATGCATCACAGGGTCGAGATGGAGATTAAGCTAAGACAAGCTATTGAAAAAAACAGTTTAGCTATCTATCTTCAGCCAAAATACGATTTTAATAGTGATGAAGTCATCAGCGCTGAAAGTTTGGTTAGAATGTTTGATGAAAACGGTAATATTATAGGGCCTGATGAATTCATTCCACTTGCTGAAGAAACCGGATTAATACATCAGCTCGGTAAACAGGTACTCCAGAAAAGCTGTGAATTCATTGCGCGTTGTAACGAACGAGGAAAGCAGTTTAAAGTCGCGGTTAATGTCGCAGCCAAACAACTAACAAACCCAGGGTTTGCAAATGAAGTTGCAGAAATCATCCTTTCAACGGGTATTGAAGCATCTTCAATAGAACTTGAGGTGACGGAGTCGGCGCTAATGCACGATTTTGAGCAGACTCGTGATATCCTCAACGCGTTATCTTCACTAGGCGTTACTATAGCCCTTGACGATTTCGGTACTGGCTATTCAAGTTTATCTTATCTGCGCCAATTTCCGCTTAATGTGTTAAAAATTGATCGGTCGTTTGTTATTGATATGGATAAAGAGCAACAAGCTCATGATATTGTTACCGCAATTGTGCACTTAGCTCTAAGTTTGGAGCTAACCATAGTTGCCGAAGGAATCGAAACCCGATCACATTTTAACGGATTAAAAGAGCTAGGTTGCCATTTAGGTCAAGGCTATTTTATGTGTCGGCCCATAGCTATGAACGATTTTTTTGCACAGTTTATAAGTAATGAAGAAGTCGCCTGATTCAAGGCGGCTATCTCATCCACTTAATCTCCTCTCGCTATAGGTGTTTGTTTTATACCCATAGCGTGTTCAAAGTTAGCCTTTTCAATATACATATTCCTTGTAGATGTTAAACTGCGTAGTAACGCTAAAAACATAAAAAAATCCCTATATTACAATGCGAGAGCTCTTGTACTGCTAGTAGCTCACGTTAGAAAAACAATGGACGGAAATCAAATTAAACCCTTCTCACAGTGCAATATACTTATTGTCGATGACGAACCTATTAGCCGATTGCTTTTGGAATCGATACTCGAAGTCGAATTTCACTGTACGACGGTCGATTCTGGAAGCGATGCCATTTCTTATTGTGCCGAAGCGCTACCAGATTTGGTTTTACTCGATATGAATATGCCTGATATCGGCGGTCTTGACGTGTGTACAGCATTAAAAGATTCCCCCGAAACTGAAGATATTCCTGTAATATTCGTGACATCAACCATGGATATTGAAAGTGAAAACGCATGCTGGGAGGTGGGGGCATCTGATTTCGTTATGAAGCCGGTTAACGCATCAACACTAATACATAGAGTGAAAACACACCTTCAAAATAAGTTGCGCACCGAATATCTTGAGAATATGACATTTCATGATCAGCTTACCGGTCTTTACAATAGAATGTACCTAACTAAGGAAATCCCCCTATTGATAAAGCAGGTGGCTAGAGATAAAGGCTCTCTGGGCGTAATAATGCTTGATATCGATTACTTCAAACTTTTTAACGATACCTACGGCCATCTTGAAGGTGACTTGTGTCTTCAGAAGGTAGCAAAGATCGTGTCCGAAACAGTCAAGCGACCTAAAGACGCTGTTATACGTTTTGGCGGCGAAGAGTTTTTAATTATTCTTCCTTACATTGATCGCATTGGAACAAAGCTTGTGGCAAATCAGTTGGTAGAAGCGGTCACTGAAGCAAAAATACCACACGAAAAGGGTATCGGAAATTGCGTTTCCGTTAGCGCCGGCTTTGCGGTTTGGAATGCTACTGAAGTTGTAGAAGACGACCTAATCTCTCTAATTGAAGATGCAGATATTTCGCTATTTGAAGCAAAGGAATTAGGTAGGAACCAAGCAAAAGGCTAGCTATTTAAAAAAGATTAGCGGCTATTTTACCCACGCTAAACTATCCTATTGTTTAATGTCACAAGAGCTAATACCACGCTACTATTGAAGTAACGACTTACTATTCTAAAATTTTCAAAGGCAGTGAATAGTGAGCTTTTTTTAGATTTGAAGCTTGGGTAGCAAACAGTGGTTTATTTTGACGATCAATCTAGCTTAAATGTAAAGCTAGAAGAGCAGCTGCAAGTATCGCTTACTCGTTTATTACAGCGTGGTTGTGACTCTCTTGGTATTTTTCAGGGGCTGCTTTTGCATCTTGAGGACGATACCGTCAACATCCTTGTTAAAGCCTCATCTGCTTATCCGCCTAGCTTTAAATCTATTCCCTCGTTTGCAAGTTGCTCGCCTGTCGATAATTGTTTTCCGGTAAACAGTGCTAAATGTTCCTCTGCATTTAATCAGTGGTTTACAACTTATTTCAACGCGGAAAAATACGTTAGAGGGCCGGTTCACAAGCTCGACGGGGGACATGTTTGTTTATTGTTTATCAATGCATGCCCTGAGCAACCTAATAACCTGGACAAAGTGGCGCTAATCGATGAATGGTTGTCGGCTACCTTGGACAAATTTCACGTTGAAAAAGCCGAGACTAAGCAAAACACGCTTTACGAAAAACTGCAGAATGTGGCGAATATAGGGACATGGGAAATAGACCTTGTTACCAATGAACTTACGTGGTCTTCTCAGACCCGACGTATTCACGAAGTAGAAGATAGCTACACGCCTACACTAGATACGGCAATCAACTTCTACAAAGAAGGGTTCGATAGAAATGAAATAGGCCGTATTGTTTCAAACACTATCCAGACCGGTGAGTCGTGGAGCGCCACACTGGAACTTGTTACCGCTAAAGGTAATTCCGTTTGGATTGAAACCCACGGAATGGCAGAAATGGTACAGAGTAAGTGTATCCGTTTGTTTGGAACGTGCCAGAATGTAAATAAATCGGTTCAGCTCAGATTAGAGCTAGATGCGCGACGCAAAGAGGCAGAAGCCGCGTCGAAAGAGCGTGGAATGTTACTATCAAGAATTAGCCACGAGCTTAAAACACCGCTTAATGGTATTACCGGTATGCTTCAAGCCATAAAGTTCGAAACGAAAGACAACGTAAGAATTAGAAAGGCTGATATTGCTTTGCACAGCGCAGACCGTTTGCTATCTCTCATTAATGATGTTCTTGATTACACGTCCATAATTAATGGTGAATTTGCCCTGAAGCATACCGATTTTTGTTTGCGCTCATTATGCGAAGACATCGTAGACGAGTTTAAAGCAAAGTGTGCGGAAAAAGGCGTGCGACTTTACGCCGTGCTGTCTTTTGATGAAAGAACTTATGTACATGGCGATGCTGTAAGGATAAGCCAAGTAATAACGAACTTGTTGTCTAACGCTTTGAAGTTTACTGCTAAAGGCTATATTTCAGTGCAGGTTACGCTAAAACAACAAGTCGATGTTCCCATTATTCTGGCTTCTGTCGAAGACACGGGAGTGGGTATGAGTGACGATCTCTTGTCAAAGGTTTTTAGTCCTTTTCAAAGTAACACCGGTAGTGCTTCAGAAGAGCTAAACGGAAATGGACTTGGCCTTTCGATAGTTAACCAGTTAGTTGAAAAGATGAATGGTGAGCTTGAAGTGCGCTCAAATGTAGGTAAAGGAACCTGCTTTGATATTGCGATCCCTATTGTAATGGCAGCGCTAGATGAAAAAGCAAAAGTGGATGTAGAACTTTCTTCAGAGCTTTTGAGTGTGCCTTTAAACATATTAGTTGTAGATGATAACGACATAAACCGCTTGGTTTTGGCTTCCATGCTAGAGAAGTTTAATTACCAGCCTGATGAAGCAGAAAATGGCGAAGTAGCGGTACAAATGGCGAGAGCCAAGAAGTACGATCTGATCTTTATGGATTGTGCTATGCCTGTATTAGACGGCACAAGTGCAACAAAAATTATTCTTCAAGAAGGCTCGATGCTTAACCACGGACGTATCATTGCCGTTACAGCCAACACAACGGCCGAAGATAAAGCAAGTTGTAGCGAGGCGGGTATGGATGACTTTTTGGCCAAACCCGTTGTGCAAAACGACGTGACCTTACAGCTTAAGTTGGCGTTAGAAGCAAAATCTGTAAAAGCCTAGGGGGGTAACTTGCATTTAAGCGCAGTAGCTTCCCCCTTAGATACGAAAACGCACTATTAAAGGTCTTAGTTTAGAAGTAAGTGTAGCCTTCTTTAACTTCTATTAAAAAAGCCCCCCAAACAACATATAACGTATCGCTCTCACTCAGTTCCTGGAATAGTTTTTTCTACCAAGTCCCAATTTTTAATAATATAGTCGGTAACTTGAGATCCAACGTTATATGCAGCTTCTATTGCTGCTCCCATTGCGGCATAGCCGTCACCTGAACTTTCAAGTTTCAAATTCTGTGCAGCGCTTAGTGAAGGTGGCTGCATAGTGAAATTGCTCGCGGTTCTCAAAATCATCACCCGATTTTTATCTACCAAGCCTGCGTTATCCAAATACGTTAAACTTTGAAGCGTAGCCGAGTCTTCCATTCCCGAGGTAACGAAGTTTCCTTTGCCCTTCGTCCAATATGCCACCCAGTCGTTTGCCCATGTATTTAGTTTTTCTCCGTGCCAGAAGGTAGAGGCAGATAGATGTGCGCCCATAGAAACATTTGGAAGCGCGTTGGCATGAGGGGAGTTTGTATACTTCGCTCGAAGGGCATCCATTGCTTCATTGTTGAATAGCTTTGTGTTCTTTGTCAGTGAATAAGCCCATTTCGCTAAAGGCAGGTTGAGCGCGTAAACCTCACCATTGGGACTATTATTCACCTCTACCAATTTTGCATTTTCATAAGGCGCATGGGTAAAAAGGGGAAAGTAACCCGTTGTCCATTGTGAAGGAATTTCTCGTGCATCTATTTGATGTGCTAGGTCGCCATCTACGACGTAATCAGTCCAAATCGCGCTACCAATGGTATTATCAGCGGGGTCAACTCCCGCAATGCCTGCAACCAACCAATAGGCTTTCGATAAATCGAAGCGAGGGTCGAGCCCTAGTGCCATTATTGCTGCTGAAGCACGCGCAATACCCATACCGGTAACTATACCAATTACACCGGTTTCAGGGTTTGCATAAACATCGTGAAAGCCGTGAGGAAGCGGATATTCCGTTGTAAGCTTCTGACGGGCTTTCCATAGTTGAAATTCACCCGGTGCATCGCCTGCATCATCACCAATTTCAAACATGCTCACCACAACTACTTTAACTTCCATGGGATGCTTTTCGTCATCAGCGAGCGCATTCGCAGATAAAGCACTCAATGCCATACCAACGAGCACGGCCAGCGCGAATGGCTTACTAGTAGAAGAATTGGGACTGTGGTTAGCAGTAGGCAAAAGAGTTAGTTTTTTTGACAGTGCAATGAGAAGAGAACGGTACATAAAATACTCCTAAAAAAAGAGCCCAAGTTTTGAAGAAAACTGAGCTCTTTAGTGAATGTGTTGCAGTGAATTAGATTGTCGAACTTCTACGTTTTATAGAAGTGCGACAACACCACAAACTACGCGTAATTAGAACGAGTAAGTAAATTTAGCATTCCAGTGACGCGGTAGTTCAGGAAGAACAACTTGGCTACCAAACAGATCTGGGAAGTTAGAACGGAAATAACGTTCATCAGTTAGGTTTTTAACGGTTAAGTTAAATGACCAGTCTTCAGCCTGATAAGATAACCCAGCATTAACTAGCGTGTAAGCCGGTAGCGTTACAGCAGCAGAGAAACCTGATGCTACTTCTTCAACATCTACAACACTAACGTTAGCGGCATAACCATTTTGGAAATCGTAAGTTGCTGTTACTGTGTACACGTTTTCAGGAATACCTGCTTTACGTGCATCTGTGTTAGCGAAGCCTTCACCAATTAAGTTCAAGCCAATCACGTTACCACCAAATACCAACGAAGGATCGGTAAGGCTAGATAAGTCTTCAGCGCCTAAGAAACCAAACTGGTTTCCATTTTCACGTGCAGTAAGATTGATAACCTTAATATTAGTGTAGCCCGCAGACACAACTAAGTTTTCGTTCACAACCCAACGAAGTTCAAATTCAGTTCCTTTGTTGTTCGTGGTGTTGTTCGTTACGGTGTTCTGACTGCTAAAATCAGTTCTTTCCATTTCGAACGATGAAAGTGCAAAGTAGAGCGTGTCATCTAACAGTGAACCTTTCACACCAAACTCAAATAGGTCAGACGTATCAAACGCGCCGTCTGCTAATTGATCAACACCAATTTCAGCGCCTTGGCCCGCAATAATAGTCGCTTGCTCAGCGGCTGTGATGTAAGGAATTAAGCCAAACGGTAATTCATAAGAAATACTGGCATTCCAAGACCATCCACCTACAGAATCTTCAGCATACACAGGTGTTTCATCACCCGTTGCGCCAAGTAGTAAGTCGGTACGTGACGTCGTTTCAATATCAATAGTGTCATAACGTGCACCAAGAACAAGGTTCAAGCCCCAATCCCAAGTCAGGTCGGTCATTACACCTAAACCTATATCAAGGTAGTTACCTTCATCGTAGTTATCGTAATTCATGCCTGAACGAGTCGACAATAATCTTCTGTCTAATGCCGAAGAAGGCATAGTCAAATCACGACGGTTAAAGTATTCGTACGTAAAGTCATCACCGTGTAAGAAGTCGGTGTAACGAATTGACGGAGAAATTTGAAGTTGCGCTAACAAACTGTCGTTTTCATACTCTGTAGCGAAAACAATTTTGTCTTCAACAACCCAGCTATCGTGAAACTGAGAGAAACCATACGCATTTTCATTGATGTTATCGTATGAATCGTAAAAGAACTGATTACGAATTTCCCAGTTATCTGAGTAGTAAATAGTATCGAAGTAGAACGTTATCGCTTCGTTACCAAGTTGGTCATCTGGTGCAACCAATACTTGGCTGCCGCTTAATGTGGTAGTGCCAACATTTTCTAGTGCCATTAATGCAGTGGCTTCATCATCGGTAAATGATGAGCCAGGCACGTAGAAGAAACTGTTACCCGCAATGTTTACTGCACCATATTCTTCATGGCTAATTGAACCGTCGCCATCTGTATCTAAAGACTGGGCAGTACCAGTAATATAAGTACCGTCGTCAATAAGTTCTTGTGTTAAGCGGTTCCAACCAGCAACTTGGTTGCCATCGTAATCATGGTACATACCACCGAATTCGAAGCGAAGATTATCGGTAACATCTATGTTGAAAGCGGCTTGTAGAATAGTTTGGTCGGTTTGTGAGTTTTCGTAGTAGCTATCTGAATTTTCTAGCTCACCGTAAATGTAGTAGCCCATTTCTTTGCCAGCTACGCTAGCAGGGCCACCAACCTCTGCTGTAAGAATACTTTTATTCCAAGAACCAGTGGTATATGACAACGCGCCAGTAGGTGCATCTAGATACTGACCGCCTGAAGCGCGGGCAGATTTAGGGTTAAAGTTCAGATAGCCACCAATTTTAGATGGACCATAAATGGGTGATGCTGGGCCACGTACAATGTCAATTCGGCTTGAAGCACCAATAGGCGTAGGGTAGTTACCTGGGTTATCCAGGCGCTTAACGCCACGGAAATAAGTTTCACCTGGTGTACCACGCACGTCTAGTGAGCCCGCAACACCAAAGAAAGATTGTGTGAAAGTACCCGGTGCAAACGCCACTAACTCATCAATGTCAGAAACGTTGAAGCGCTCCATCTGCTCTTGAGAAATTGTCGAAGCTGAACGGGGTGTTTCAAGAATCGATTTACCAAAGCCGAATACCGACTCAACGTCTTGGCCTGGAAGACTACCAAGCGAGCCAGTTACCTGAATCTTCTCAACGTCTTTCTCTTCAACCTCTGACTCTTCCTGAGCAAATGCTTGTGATGATAGTGCAACCGCGGTCGTCATCGCAAAAGCTTTTGCTAGAGGAGATAATTTGAATGTAGTGTTTTTCATGGTTTCCTCATTATTTTTAATTGCCCTGTCTTAGGGCTTTTTTACGCATTCTTTATTGTAATTTTTATTATTAGCAAGAGAGTTAGCAGGATAGATGCCAACTACTTGTCCACTTGGTCAACTTTACTTTTGTTTTTAAGTGGCTGAATTATATGCATAAAAAAAGTTAGGTCTGTTTTTGTGTTGTTACTTTTATGTAAATAATGAAGTTCTAATAAAAGTGTGCACCTTCTAGGTGATTGCTAGCGGCTTTTTGCACCAAAAAGAGCAGGGGGAACATCAGCTTTCCCTTTAATTCCTAAAATAGCGTTGAGGGGTTGTGACAGCGACGCAGAGTTTTTGCCTTTGTGACTTTTTTTAATTGGTTTTTTCGAAGAATGTATATTGTTGGTTATATTGTCTTGAGTCGCAGAGCCCACATCATTTCGCGTTAAATCGCTAGGATGAGCTGAGGACTCTACTTCCGTCGTTTCTTTGTAGGCCAGTTTTTTTTTCCAGGTAGAGTTAACTCTAGAATTACGGCGGTAAGACCGGCTGATGTTACTGGGGAAAGTAAGATATTTTCAAGCCATTTAGGCAACTCAGAAAGGGCTTCAGGTACCATCATTACGCCTATCGCCATACCAAGTGCGCAAGCTGTTATTAGGCTGCTGCGTCTATCAAGTGCGTAACTAGCAAGAAGCTTTAGGCCACCCACTGCAACCATCGCAAACATAACCAGCGTGGCTCCGCCTAATACGGGTTTAGGAATAGCCTGCAGCACACCACCAACAATAGGAAAACATCCAATAAGCACAAACAGCGCGGCAACAAAAAAGCCGACTTTGCGACTAGCAATGCCGGTTAGCTGAATAACCCCATTATTTTGACCAAAGGTAGTGTTCGGAAACGTATTAAACATACCCGCAAGTAGTGAGTTAACCCCGTCTCCCAAAATACCGCCCTTTACTCTGGCTAAGTAAATTGGACCGCTTACAGGCTGCTTACAGAAAAGGCTGTTGGCAGTAAGATCGCCCGCCGTTTCTATTGCACTGAATAAATAAATTAGCGCAATGGGCAAAAATAAGTTGATGTCAAAAGCAATGCCAAATGCAAATGGGGTAGGGATTGCCACTAAAGAAAGCGATGCAAGCCCAGAAAAATCGAGCCCTTTAGTAAAAGCCACATAAGCTGCACCCATAGCCATGCCAATGAAAATAGCACTTAAGCGAAGCCAGTGGTTATTAGATGCATTTAAGAACACAATCACAAGCAAAACACCAAGGCCAACCGCCAAGTTATCAGTACTAGCAAAGTCTGCGGCGTGAAAGCCACCCGCAAGGTCCGTCATACCCACATTGATTAAGCTAAGCCCTATGGCCGTGATCACAATGCCTGTCGTTAAAGGGGTGATGATACGCTTAAGCTTATCGACAAATAGACTGAACACTACCTCAACAAGCGCACCTGCCATGGTAAGTCCAAACAGCAATGCTAAGATATCTTCGGGCGCACCGCCATTTGCTTTAACTTGGTTTCCCGCCAGAATCAGCGCGCTAATAAACGCAAAGCTAGTACCTTGAATAGCAACCAGTCCGCTACCTACCGGCCCTATACGCTTTGTTTGTATTGCAGTACCGAGACCACTCACAAACAGCGCCATACTAATAAGGTAGGGCGTATATTCAGTAAGGCCTAGCGTTGATGTGACAATAAGCGTAGGGGTTATTACGCCAACAAAGCTTGCTAATAAGTGCTGAAATGCCGCGGTAAGAGAAGGAAGAAACGCTGGACTATCATGAAGATCGTAAAGTAACTCGCTGTGATTTGATGACATGGTAATTTCCTTATTGCTGGCAGACAGTGGGGGCGAATTCACAGATGAAACCACTATAAAGTTTCGTGTTACTGTTAAGTGGTAAAGGCTCACTACTCTTAGGTGTTTGATTATCTCTAGCTACAAGAGAGGCTAAAAATTTAGCTAAATCTTTGTTTAACTGAGCCAGCAGTTGCTCTTTTTTCTCGTCTTGTAAGAAGCCGTATTTGATACTGTTTTGGCTTAAGGTAACCAGCTCGCTCCAACTTAAGTTGAATTGGGTAAATGCCAAGTAGTATTCATCTGTTAGCGTGGCATTCCACATCCCTCGGTCGTCAGTAGAAAGCGCTGTGGGCACACCTGTTCTTAAAAGTTGGGGGAACGGGTGGGTACTTAAGTCCTCAATGTATTCCAATTTTAAGTTCGAAATTAAGTTGGTTTCTATTAAGTAGCGGTTATGGCGCATGAGTAAATAAGTTGAAGGGTCTTTTAGCAAGTTAATACCATGACCTATTCGTTCAGCGCCTAAAAGTAAGGTGTCGCGAATATTAGTGTCTGCATGCTCAGACTCTCCTGCATGAAACGAAAGCCGAATGGCTGGATATTGGGCCCTTAATTTTGTTATGGAAGATAAAAAGCGCAGGGGGTGACCTCGGGGATCATCCTCTCTGCCTACCAAATTCACCCCCACATACCATTTTCTGTTAGCGTCTACGAACTTAAAGATCCAATCTAGTTGCTCTTCAATATTATTTGTGAAGCGAACAAGGGCATATTGAAAACGTACCGTAATGCCGGTTTCTTTTGCGGCTTCACTTTCAAGCATATCTGTAACAATTTGAAGTGCTTCATCTGCCGGGAAATTACTACCATCAGCGCGCTTCATGAATCTTATATTTAGCTGCGTTTCCAAGTAGCGCATGTTCTCTAGCTGATACAACTGCATATTTTTAAGCAGCACTTGAGCAATAATGTAAGGATTTTGAGTTAGCTCGTTTAGGCGCTGCCAGTGAAATCCGAAAAACTCATCACGACCCTCTTCTGGTTTATCAAGTTCAACACTATGAATAAACGCACGCTTTTGGTCTTGGCTTAATTCACCTAACGCTTTGTATTGTTTTTGCTCACATTTTGTCAGCGTAGAGTAGGTAGCGTTAGAAATAGTATGAAACGAAGGAGCTGAAACGCACTCGCCATTATCTATTTTAGTGAAGTAGCGATAGCCTCCGTTTAATATTTGGTTTGTCGCTAGTTCATACCACCACTTACCATAGGCAGACCCCGATAAATGATGGTGCAAATCACCACCTTTTGGGAACTGCTGGAGTAGACGATAAGTCTGCGAATCAGTTAGTGAGTGTGCATATTGTTTAAACCACGCATTGGTCTCTTCTTCAGTAGGGAAAGGGCTTGCACGTGCAAAGAGAACGAAAAAAGAGAGAGAGAAAATAGACAAGGTTCTAACAACAAATAACATGAGCAATTTTTATTAATGAAAGTCGTACTTGGGTTGCAAGTTGTTGACCAATTGGTCTGTTGGTTTTGTTGTTTTTAACTTTCTGTTTTATTTGCTTATTTACATAATTTGTAAGTGGGAAAAAGTAATAAGAGTGCGCTTAAGCACTGTTTTGGTGCTTAAATAAAAAAATGCGCCAAATTAGCGCATTTTTGCAGGTAATTTAAACGTAAATTTTAAAGCGTAACGCCTTCATCTAGCGTGACAAAAATGGAGTGGCGCACTTCATTGTACATCGCGCGCGAGCAATGACCTTCACCCTCGGTGTCTTCTAATAGCAATACGTCACCCGCTCCAAAAACATGGCGCTCACCGTTAGACACGGTAAACTCCGCACGGCCTTTTAAAATGAAAAGTAGCTGTCGAGCTGGTGCAGGGTGCCATTTGAAATCGTAGTCGGCAGGCGTTTCGCGAAAGATAATTTTATCGGCGCCAAATTTTTCTGAAAGCATGCCAATAGGGCCGCCGTCTTTTAGCGCTATTTCAACTTCGCCAAAGTGGCTTTTGCCCGCATCATCGTTATAAATCCGTATTATTTTCATTATTGACCCTTTATTAAGACTGTACTGATTTGTACATTACGCGTGCTTGAGCTTACTAACAGTTTTATAAAGCACCGACAAACTGGCGGCCACATCTTCCCCGATGATAGACTCTGCAGGGTGATGGCTTATGCCGCCCTTACAGCGAGTGAATAACATGGCAACTGGGCAAATGTCAGCAATGGCCATAGCATCGTGACCTGCACCTGAAGCTAGAATTCGTGGTGCAATACCGCTTTCTTCCGTACCGCGAATAAGTGCTTCTTTTAGCTGATTGTCGCAATGCACAGCGGGTGCACTATGGGTTTGTTCTTTTGTTAGCGTTACTTGCCTTGCCCGCGCAATGTCATCGAATTTTTGCAATATTTCTGCCAATACAGAATCACGTAAGTCATCATCTTCACTTCTAATATCAAGGGAAAAACGCGTGCGTCCAGATATCACGTTTACGCCGTTTGGCGCATTTTCAATTTTACCCACGGTAGCCACAACTCCCGGGCGCTGAAGGCTGATGTTCTCTACTGCCAAAATCATTTCTGCGCTCGCGCACAACGCGTCCAGTCGCATAGACATAGGAACTGTGCCAGCGTGTCCAGCCATGCCTTCAGCGGTAAAGTTGAAGCGTTTTGCACCAGCTATAGCACTCACTACCCCTACAGGCAGATTTTCTTGCTCTAAAACAGGGCCTTGTTCAATGTGGAGCTCTATATAGCCCAAAATGTCGGTACGTGAAATGGCAGCACTGTTCACAGCATCGAAACTAAGCCCAAAGTTAGCCATGGCTTGCTCTAGACTCACGCCGTTTTCATCTTTTAAGTGGCGCCACTGCTCTTGCCATTTACCTGTTAGTGCGCGGCTTCCTAAAAGCGTGGTGCCAAATCGTGTACCTTCTTCATCACAGAAGCCCACAATATCTATGTGAAAAGGGAATTTGGTCTGCGTGCCATCAAACATGGCAACCATTGAAATAGCGGCGACTACACCGAGCATTCCATCGTATTTACCGCCATTAGGTACGGTGTCTAAATGACTACCTAAAATTAATCGCGGTGCATTAGGTACGCTGGAGGTGTAGCGCCCCCAAATATTACCAACGGCGTCTTGCCAAGTGGTCATGCCCGCTTCAATCATCCAGCCAGAGGCCAGTTGATTTGCAAGTTTGTGTTGTTCGGTTAAATAGCGCCTGTCTAAACAGGTTGGGTCTTGGCTTAAGGAGCCTAACGTTTCGCACCTTGCCATAACCTGGGTCGCTAATTCACTAAATTCTGCGAACTCACGCATTCACGTCTCCCGTCGCTTTAGCGTCAGCATAAACGGCAAGTGCGGCATCGACGCCTTTACCAGCAGGCAGAGCGAAACCTTGCATGCGAAGTGCTGATTCAAGCGACTGAAGGGTATGAAGTACGGCATCTTCTCTGGCGTTATAGCCCATAGTGCCAATACGCCAAATTTTCCCTTTTAGCGGCCCAAAGCTGGTGCCAATTTCAATGTTAAAGCGCAAAAGTAGGGTTTCTCGTATTTCTTCGCCGTGAACACCCTCGGGAATGTGAACACCTACTACGTTGTACATTTTGTGCTTAAGGTCACCGAATGGTTCAAGGCCCATAGCTTGAATACCCGCAAGCATGGCGTCGCCAGCCACTTTATGACGTGCAATAACGTTTTGCTGACCTTCTTCTAAATGCAGGCGTGCACACTCACGTGCGCAATAAAGCATACTGGCCGCTTCGGTATGGTGGTTTAAGCGCTCTTCGCCCCAGTAGTCCATGATCATAGGTAAGTCGAAGTAGTTAGAGCGAATCTTTGGTCCGCGCGCCGATTCGTGGTGAGCATCGCGAATACCGGCTTCAACGTGATGGCGCGTGCGTACGGTTTTTACAAACTTATCGCTTAACGTAATAGGTGCGCTGCCTGACGGACCGCCTAAACATTTTTGCAGACCAACCGATACAGCGTCTAACTTCCATGCATCTACTTCTAGTGGGTTACCACCTGCTGATGCGGTCGCATCGCAGTAAAACAGAACATCGTGGGCATCACAAATTGCACCAATTTCTGCAAGCGGCTGCAGCATGGTGGTAGATGTATCGCCTTGTACTATGGCAAGCAACTTAGGCTTTACTTCTTTTACCGCCGCTTCAATTTGCTCAGGCGTAAATACTTCGCCCCAAGGCACTTCAATGGTGTGAACCTCAGCGTCAGCTCGCTCGGCAATTTCAGCAAGCAAATGCCCAAAGCGCCCAAAAATAGGCACAAGCACTTTATCGCCGGGCTCTATTGCCGATACCAAAACCGCTTCAATACCAGCTCGCGACGTACCATCAACCAAAAAGGTTTGCTGGTTTTTCGTATTAAACACATCGCGATAAAGCTGCATTGTCTCATTCATGTAGCCTGTCATTACCGGGTCGTACTGGCCCACTAATTGAGTTGACATCGCGCTTAACACACGTGGGTAGCAGTTAATGGGGCCAGGTCCCATTAACAATCGAGGTGGCGGATTAAGTGGCGCGAAAGTACTTGTAGACGCTTCTTTAGACATGTGGGCACTCCTAGATAAGCACTTGCGCTAGCATGCGCAAGCCAGTGATGATGAGAACAACAGCGAAGATTTTCTTAAGCAAACCTGCATCTAACTTATTGGCAATGGTTGCGCCGATAGGAGCAAACAGCACGGTTAGCGGAACAATACAGGCAAATCCGAGCAGGTTTACATAACCGTATGTTGCGAAGGGCGCGTCAGCAGGTGTGGTGCCAACGAATAACAGGGTAAGTGCCGCTGGAAGCGAAATGATAAGGCCTACCGCCGCAGCAGTACCTACAGCTTTGTGCGCGGGGTAATTACAAAAGGTAAGCGTTGGCACGGTTAGCGTACCGCCACCAATTCCCACCATAGAGCTAAATAAGCCGATACAGGTTGCCATTATAGACTGACCCGCGCGACCTGGTAGCCCGTTAAATAGCGCGTCTTTTTTACCAACAAGCATATTAATGGCCGATAAGGTCGCGATAATGCCAAATAGCAAGGTAAGAAACGTAGGGTTAACCACTGTTACCGCATAGCTTCCAGCAAGTACCCCAATTAAAATGAATAGTGCCCACGCTTTAAGCAGAGCAAAGTCTACATTGCCTTTACTGTGATGAGCACGAATAGAGCTTATTGAAGTAGGGACGATAGTTGCAAGCGATGTAGCCGTGGCAATAACCATTGCACTTTCAGGCGAAACACCAAGGGCTTGGAACAAGAAAAACAGTACCGGCACAATAACAATGCCGCCACCTACGCCAAGCATACCTGCCAGTATGCCAGCGAAAACGCCCGTTGCAGCGAGCGATAATATAACCGTTAGGTTATCCATTAAAAACTGCATGTGATTTCTATCTCTTTAACTATTGTTGCTTGAACGAATTTGTAAGCGTTGAGCTGTTGCAGATGCGCCTTGGTAGGCGCATCCCAGTTAACGCGATTTAGGCAACGCCCCCAGTTGGATGGACGTTAATTGACACAAGTTAGTTTATGCACGCTAATTAACGCGTATTAGCGCTATATTTAGCTGTAACCAAGAACTTAGCGATGACCTAAGTAGGCTTTGCCATCACTTCTTGGGTCGCTTGCGCCGATAACAGTGCCCTCAGCGTCGCGAATGATGGCTCCGGCGTGACCCATAAGTTCGTTGCAAGGGTCTACTGTCACCATATCGTGCCCCCTTGCTAGTAAGCTCTCGCCCACGTATTCCACCAAGTCACGTTCTGCTTTTAGGTTATGACTTTGATCGCCCCAAGTTCTACCAAGTAGCCAACGGCCAAGAGAAATCGCTTTAGCGATAGGCTGGCCGTGATAAACATGGCGGGCAAATAGCGCTGCTTGAGTTTGAGGCTGACCTTCACCACCCATGGTGCCGTAAGTCATACGGCGCCCGTCGATAAGCTCGGCAAACGCGGGGTTTAGCGTGTGAAATGGCTTTAAACCCGGCGCTAAATACTGATTACTGTTTGGGTCTAGCGAGAATGAGGTGCCTCGATTGTTCCAAACGATACCCGTTTGCGGGCTCACAATGCCCGAGCCGAATTCCCAATAAAGCGACTGAATGTAGCTCACCATGCGACCTTCTGAGTCGCAGCAGCCCATCCATATAGTATCGCCATGCTTGGCCTCATGTGGCCACGGCAGTGCTTTATCTAACGAGATGTTTTTCACCATCTCGTCAAGCACGTCGTCACTTAACAGGCTTTGCAGCGCAACTGGCGTGCGAGATGGGTCGGTGACATTCGCGTTACGCGCAATAAAAGCTTGTTTTGTGCATTCAATAAGTAAATGCACCATGTCGGCATCGGTGTTGCCCAAATGCTGAACTTTGTCATACAGTGCTAAAATAATAAGCGACGCCACACCTTGGGTTGGCGCAGGCAGGTTGTAAAGCTTGCCTTTGCTGGTAGACACTGATAAAGGCTCAACAATGGTTGCTTTGTAGTTGTTAAAATCTTCAAGGCGAATAGGAGAGCCCGCTGCTTCTAGGTCTTCAGCCAGTTTTGATGCTAGTTCACCGTGATAAAAATCATCTAGCCCTTTGTCTGCCAAGTGCTTCAAGGTTTCTGAAAGCTTTGTAAGCTTTAAAATTTTGCCTTTTTTAAGCGCCTTGCCCTTAATTAAAAACTGAGCAAAATTTTCATCCACGCTTAGCTCTTCAAAGGTTTTGTTACTGGCATCCACTAAGCTCTGGGTAACTTCAATTCCCCAATTAGCTTGGCTTATCGCTGTATCGAACAATGTGCTTAAAGGTAAACCGCTTTGCCATTTATGGCTTATATCAAGCGCAGCTTGCCAACCTGCAACGGCGCCCGCCATGGTTAACGCAGCCTTTCCACCCCGACTAGGTATTGCATCGCTGTCTTTATAAAAAGACGGCGTTGCCCCTTTTGCAGCTACACCCGATGCATCAATGCCTATAGGCGCTTTACCTGGCTCACTAATAAGCCAAAATCCATCACCGCCCATGCCATTCATGTGTGGATATTCAACCGCAATAGATGCGGCCGCAGCCACCATAGCTTCAATTGCGGTGCCACCTTTTTCTAATATGTTTAAGCCCACTTGCGATGCTGCAAAGTGAGGGGCGGTAAACGCAATGTTTGGTTTTTCGCTCATAATTATTTCCTTCAAAAACTTAGCAACAACGCCGTCATGTTAAGCACAATTAAGGCAAAATGACGGGCGCTTAGGTCTTACTTCCGCTTTCTACTTTCAACTTGAATGCGATAGCGCAATTAGTGCTTTATTTAAGTGCGACTTAAATTAGCATTGGCGCGCTTTGCACGTTTAGCGAGTGGTTAGCTTTTGGGCTAACGCGAGAAGTGCAAGATCGTTGCCTTTTTTGCCCACAAGCGATAATCCGCATGGAGCATTGTGTAGGGTGAACAGCGGTAAATGAAGTTGGGGTAAACCCGCAAGCCCAGCTATTGCAGTTAGCGCTAGCAGAGCGTTTCTATCATTTGCCAAAGTCGTTTCATCGGCATCACATCGAGGTGCAACGCCAGGTGTTGTGGGAATAACCAATACATCTATTTTTTCAAACAATGTATTTAAATGGTCATTCACTACAGTTTGTTGCGCTTTAGCTTGTTGTACATCTTGTGTTGTTATGGTTTTACACCAATTTAAACGCAACATTATGTCGTTAGCGATATCGGGTTGAGTGTCTTCAATCCATTCGCCATGCTGCTGCCAAATTTCACTGCCTTGTAAGGTGCGAAATGTAGCGGCAGTTTGTAACATATTTAAGTCTAACTCTGCCTGTGTCAACGCGAGACAGTCGGTTCTATCAGCAAGCGCTTTAAGCCAGGTTCTGCATAGCGATTTGTGAGTGGTTTGTTCAAACAAATGTGCTGCTATGCCCAATTTAGGAGTACTTGTTATTTCACTTTGAGCTGCGCTATCTAGGCAAACATTAGCAACCTTTGTCAGGGTAGCTAAATCTCGGGTCATCCAGCCTACGGTATCAAACGAAGGCGCAAGTGCCACCATGTTGTCGCAGGCTACTGCGCCGTGTGTGGTGCGAAGCCCCCATAAGCCTTGGTAGCTAGAAGGTACTCGTATAGAGCCTCCAGTATCTGTGCCTAGGCCAATATCTGCAAGATGTGCGCTAACAGCTACTGCCGAACCTGACGAAGAACCTCCGGGTATATGGGCCGGAGCCGTCGGATTTACGAGTGTTTCGTAATGTTTATTTTGCCCGTGTAAGCTGTAGGCGAGTTCGTCAGTAACGGTTTTACCTTTAAACGTGGCACCTGCGCTTAGCATTTTTGCTACGCAATTGTTTGTTCTCTCTGGTGTCGGGTGCGAGGCTAACCAATCTGGGTTGCCGGCTGCTGTTGGTAAACCTTGAATATGGAATAAGTCTTTTACTGCCAAGCCTAAGCCGCTAAGCGGAACAATTGTTGAACTCTGGGCTGATGCTTGACTTTGAAGCTCGTTGGGCATCTGGCTTGGCGAATTAGTTAAAGAGGACGATACGTCATCTTCAACGTTGTTGTTGCCATTATAAGTGACTTTAAGATTTTTTATTGCCTGTGTGAACCGTGCATCACAGGGCTTCAATACAAAAGGAGAGCTCACAGCGCATTACTTATTTAGTTATTGTTTCTTTATTTGTCTTCACCTCATGAAACAACTGTTTCACTTTAAAGTCAAGAGAAACGATCGTTGCTTTTGGTAAAAAGTAAAAGTATTAGCGACACGGAGGGTGGAAAAGTAAATGAATCAACAAATACAAAATCAGACGAATTAGTTAAAGAGCCAAAAAGCTGTTAGTTGCTTGTAAATAAGAAAACTAAAAGCCTTGGGGGTTCTTTTCAAGAAAAGCAATTTCGTTAGGTGTCGACTCTCTTCCAAGTACTTTATTTCGGTGTGGATAGCGCCCGAACTTTTCAATGACTCTCTGGTGGCGAACTTCAAACATGTATTCCCGCTCAAGCCCTTCTTGAGAGAACAGTTCCATGGCCACGTCGTGTATGGCTAAAGACTCGCTATGCATAAATGGCATGTAAAGAAACGCCAGCTGCTGTGGAGTTAGAACTTTGTCAGCCTCTACGCTTACCGCCTCCTGTGCGAGAATTAAAGCAATGCTGTCTGCACTAAAGGCGCCTGGGTGGTTACGATAGATATTTCGCGAAAACTGATCGAGAAGAATGATTTCAGCGAGACGACCTGTTGCAGTAGCGCGCCAAGGCCAAAGTTCACCGTTCGTTGCCGCAATACGCAACTTAGAAAATCGTGAAGTGATTGTTTTGTCTAGTGCAGCATCTTCCTTAAACCATTGCTCTGGTGAAAGTTCACCAAACCAAAAGTCTAGTACACCGTTAGCCTCTTCCATGACTACTCGCGTTTTATCCATATCTACTCCAACAACACGCTTACAGCAGTAAAATTAAGGTAATTTTAACTTATACCCATATTTAGCAAAAAAGTTCCATTTTCGCTTGCAATATTAAAATTGTCTGCTAATCAATTTTGCATAGTATTGCTCAAAAAGTGTTCTATGGGAAGCCCTAACGTTTTGGGCTTTCTAGTTCATCCATTTGAATGTATATATCGGTAATAGCGTCAACGCGATCGGCAGCCTGGCTGCCTAGTGCTTCGTAGGTAAGATTGCAAAGTGACGCAACAAGACTCATTGGTGCGGCATAGCTATCAAAAGGAGAGTCACTGCCAATGTGGGTTACAACAAGGTGGTCGACATCGTGACGATAACCTTGTCCTGTCGGGTCGGTAATAAGCACAGTTTTACAGTGTTTAATGCTATTTAAAACAAACTTGAATTGACGCGTTCTACGGCGAAAACCAAAAAGCACCACAAGATCGTTTTCGGTTAAGTCAATAATGTCTTCGCTAAGTGTTTGTCCTGGCTGGGGAAGTACGCGAACCGACGCCCTAATTTGTTTTAGCTGTTGTCTAAAATGCAGTGCAATGGGGTAGGCGTTGCGAAAACCAATTAAGGTAACTTGGCCCGCTGAGGCAAGTAATTTCGCAATGTCTTTCAATGCGTCAGAGGAAGTCCCATCAAACGTATTAGCTAAATTCCTGCTATCGCTCTCATGTTGTAAAACACCGCTTGAAGGGCTTACCACTGGCACACCTTGCTCGCGCAGCTGCACAAGTGCTTCTTTTGCCTGCTGATGAGAATCGAAACCCAACTGGCGGAAGAACCGACTTACGGTGGCCTTTGAAGTGCCTGTTTTCTCGGCAATAAGTGATGTGGATTGGCTAAGTACCGCGATAGGATTCTGCTGAATATAATGCGCAATAGATTTGCCCGAAGGAGATAACGAGGCATAGTGTTTTTCAATTTGTTGTAAAACGTCGTTAGGGCTATTTTTTGTCATTGGTATCGCCTTATACATCTTGAGCAATTATTTCACGACTTTTGTGCGATATACAAACACTACGTGAAAACGACACGCTAGTGGCTTTGTCTATGAGCTAAATTTTTGCGGTAAAAAGAGCAATTGACGGTTTTACTTACCCTAATTTCACGCGCAGTGCTTTCGGAAAAACTCGATCATTTTTAAAAAGCCTAAATCTAATAAAGGGTTACGAAAGCTATTCTTCATGTAGGGCTAAAGTAGCACCTAATTACTCGCTCATGTCTTACAAATTGGCACTACACTTTCATATACGTAAACTATAAAAATTCACAAAAGTGTCATTGGTTGGTAATTATTTTGTTGGCGTAGCTTGGTTTCCAGTATCACGAACAACCTGGCGAATCATAAAGCGAGCTTAACATGATCTTAAAAAAGAGGTGAGTTGTGGCAAAGCTGTGGTCTGAATTGATCTTGCTGTTTGTACTAATTCCTTTTGCTGTTCTGTACTGGATTAAGCATTTTGCAGATTATCTCATGCCTATTATTGGGGTTATGGGGCTTTGCTGTTTAGCTGTCTTGTTAGCAGACAAGCAATTTAAGCGTATTAAATTGTGGCATTGGGAAGACTATCGAATACATTTTAAAAGTACGCTTAGGTTATTTTTGCCTTGGGCGAGCTTACTTGCGCTTGTGGTTTATTTTTTAAAGCCCGAGTTATTTTTGCACTGGCCTATGAATCAGCCGTGGATGTGGGTGGCAACGTTACTGATTTATCCCATTGTTTCGGTGATCCCTCAAGAGATTATTTTCCGCACCTATTTTTTTCATCGTTACAAACGCATTTTGCCGTCTAAATACGCGAGATGGGCGCTAAGTACCTTTCTATTCGGGCTAGCCCACTTGGTATACGGTAACTGGATTGCAGTAGTGGTCTCTTGGATTGGCGGCGCTATCTTTGGCTACAGGTATATGCAAACAAACTCAACCCCAGTTGTGGTGATTGAACATGCCATATGGGGAAGCTTCTTGTTCACTATCGGTTTGGGATCTTATTTAGTTATTGCCTCGTAAGAATTTTTGTTAATAACAATTACACATGAACACCAAGGAGTAGGGATATGTTCAGTGCTTTACAAACTTCGCTATTGTCTATTGCAAACAACTGTTTGCAGAATTATCTCTTTTTGAGTGGCTCATTCCCTAGTAACCGGTTTATACAAACCTTGCTTCAACAAG
This sequence comes from Alteromonas sp. ALT199, assembly GCF_018619335.1. Lineage (GTDB taxonomy): Bacteria > Pseudomonadota > Gammaproteobacteria > Enterobacterales > Alteromonadaceae > Alteromonas. The sequence goes on from NZ_JAHHDX010000161.1 coordinate 28,688, forward strand.
ATGGTGAAGCAGGCGCGATAACCAGTTTATCAAGCGCACAGTCTTTACTCTCACAGTTATGGGACAGCTTTGTTTATCGTTTGCCAGGCATGGCGCTAGGCATAGTTATTATGGTGGCGTTTATTCTTTTAGCGCCGCACGTTGCAAAGTTTTTAGTTAAACCATTAACGCGTACTACCACATCTCCGCTATTGCGCTCGGTAATTCAACGAAGTGTTAGCCTAGTCTTAATACTGCTTGGCATTTATCTATTTCTTTTTTTAGCTGGGTTAACTGGGTTTGCCATTGCTGTGGTGAGCGGAACGGGCGTAGTAGGGCTTATTCTTGGTTTCGCATTTCGCGATATTGCAGAGAACTTTATTTCAAGTCTTTTGCTTACCATTCAACGACCTTTCCGAATAGGCGACATTGTTCAAATTAATGACTTCACCGGCATTATTCAAAAAGTGACGGCCCGTGCGACAACGCTGGTGGATTTTGACGGTAATCACATACAAATACCTAACGCGACCATCTACAAAGGGGTAATTAAAAACTTAACGGCTAACCCCCTAATGCGAGGGCATTTTGTTATTGGCGTAGGCTACGACGCTGATATCCAAGAGGCCCAGCACATTGCCCAAGAAATTATCGCGCAGCAAGATAACGTATTAAGCGACCCAGAACCGCAAACTCTTATTGATGAATTAGGTTCGTCTACCTATAACGTTAAGGTTTATTTTTGGGTAGATGTAGAGAAAACCAGCGTGCTAAAAATGGCATCTGTACTAATGCGCAACATCACGCAAGCGTTCCTAGATGCAGGTATCAGCATGCCTGATGATGCACGAGAGCGAATATTCCCTGACGGCATGCACCTTAGTGTTGAGCAAACGGAAGCGACGAGCCCGCAATGCCAGGAAGAAACCTCAGACGAAAACTCAGAAGCAAGCACAGAAGAAAGCACAAAAGGTCAGCAAAGCGTATCTACAGGGTTCTCTGGTGGCCGTGAATCTTCCCATAAAGACAATATTGATGACTTAAGTAATGAGAGTCATCGGGCTAAAGACAGTGAAAGCGCTGCTAATGTGAAGAGCCCGGACAAGGCTCAGATTAAAAGTAATAACCCGTTAGGCCACAGTGCCGCGGGTGACTATACGGGTGAGCCTTCGGGTGATTCTCCGGGTGAACCCAAGGGTACTACAGTGCAAAGTAACGAGCGGAGACAAAGTAACAATCATAGAAGTAGCGAGCACAAAGAAAATCGCAAACACCGGACACCAACGCAAGATGACGTATCTTCAGAAGCGCATGAAATAAGAGAGCAGGCCCGCAGGTCGAGGGATCCAGAGGCAGGTGAAAATATTCTTTAGTGCAAAGTAGTGTTAAACCGGCGCTACTGGCGATAAGTTGCACCTGCCGAGAAAACCTTGCCATAGGTTTACGTGAGCTTTCATGGCGCGACTGTATTTCTCAAAACCATCTTCTGTATGTTGTTTGATATAGCGTTTGAACTCATCATGTAACAACGGCTGTGCAAGCCAGTCTTCCCAGAGCGGTACCAGCTTGTAATGGTATCGATTTACTAAGCTACCAACAGGCTGTATTTCTTCAATAAAAAATAAGTAAAACACGTTGCGCAATATTTTTGCTTTGTCGCTGGCGCGGCCCTCTGGGCAACTTACGGCATCAAGCTCAGTGGTTAGCATATTGGTAAGTAGGGTGAGGTTTTGTGTTAACGTTTGTTGCGTGTGCCACAGCGTGGCGGGCAAGCGGGCCGAACGGATAATTTGCAGTTGTTGTTCAAGCTCGCTGCTGTCGATAAGGCGCTTGTTGCTGTTAGTTAAGCGTTCACTGCTAATGTTTATGTTGTTGGTATCGCTGCCAGAAGCCTTGTTAACGTTTTTCTTATTCGCTACTTCAGTTTTAGCACTGTGTTCTGCAGTCGGCCCGCCAAAAGAAAATTGCGTATTGTTTAAGCTGTTTAAGTAGTAAAACGCATTAACACTTGAAAGGGCGTCTTTGTTGTTTTCAACCGAAAACAAACGTTCAGGAGTATTCAGCGCCAATCGCAATTCTTGGCTTCCTTGAATAAGGTTTGCCCACGTCTTGCTATAATCTTGTGACTTTTGTTCACGCCAAGAAGCAATAGTTGCGGCCAGTGCCTGGTTGTTTTTACTCGCGTTTTTATTCGCGCTTTTGCTTGCGCTTTGTTTCGCAATGTCATCTTCCGCTAGTGCTGCCTCGCAGCTTTTTAAAACGCTAAGTAGCTTGCTTTCATAAGCTAGCCTTTGTGAAAGCAGTTGACTTTTTCCTAACGATGTATTGCGCTCGGCAACCACAGAGCCTAATTCACAATCTTGAAGCGCATAAAATTCGCGAAGGTTAATGCTTACACCTTCAATGGAATGTTTGAGCGTTGCCGAGTCGGCTAGCTTAGGAAGTGGCGTAGTGATCTTGTCGTTAAATGTGTCAGGTAGAGGGGCATCAAGTACGCGAGAAAGCCGTTCTGCATAATCTTCAATACTTTGTTTTACCGTATTGCCCCCAAAACAGCCAAGCAAGGTAAACACGCTGGCGCTGATAATGCCAACGCGACATAAGCTTATGAATCTGACGCTGCAGACGTTTACGACGTTGACGCCACAGGCTCTATTATTTCCACCGCCACAGGCTCTATTATTTCTACCGCCACAGGCGTTTTTTAAATGTAAAAGCTTGCTTCGTAGCGCTTTCATGCTGACGCACCGGTGTGAAGGCCGCGGCCACCGTCAACATAAATAATTTGCCCAGTAATGTAGGGCGCCGATATTAAAAACGATAGGGTGTTAGCGATATCTTCAGGCGTACCTAGTTCTCCTAATGGGATGCTTGATAACAGCTTGTCTTTTTCTGCATCATCCATTTCCCGCTCTGGCCATAAAATGGCGCCAGGGGCGATACCATTTACTCGCACTTTAGGGGCTAAATCTATGGCTAACGATTGAGTGAGCGAGGCAAGCCCCGATTTAGCCATTAAGTAAACGCTATGTTTAGGGAGGGGGCGGTCAATATGCATGTCGACCATGTTGATAATGCATCCTTTGTTCGCTTCTAACGCTGGGGCCAGCGCCTGCGATAAAAACAACGGCCCTTTTACGTTACTGCCTACTAAAGAATCCCAATCGTCTTGTGAAATATTGCCCACTGGCGTAGGGTAAAAGCTTGAAGCATTGTTTACTAACACGTCTAGCTGGCCCCACACATTTAACGCACCCTGGCCTAGCGCGTTCACCTCGTCTGAATCGCAAAGGTTGGCTTGAAGGCAGGTGGCAGAATTCGCTCGCTGGCTATTTAATTTTTCAGCCAGCGCAAAGGCATCATTTTTCGAATGCCCGTAGTGAATGATAACGCGATAGCCTTCGCTATGAAGCTTGCACGCCATGGCGGCGCCTATTCGTTTCGCTGCCCCAGTAATCAGTGCTACAGGAAGTGCAACAGGGCCTGAATTTGTCATAATAACAGCTACTCTCTATTTTAAATCGTTTGGCGGCGTTAATGCTTGCGTAGTGCGGTTACCGTAATGCAGCAGGGCATGTTTCAGTTCACACGCCAATGCATTTTTTTGCATCTAGCTAGGCGTAATCGCTATGAACCCGCTATAAATCGTAAAAAACAGCCGTTTGATAAACAAGCAACGCTAGTTAATCTACATCCTGCGGACGCCGTCAGTGCCTATTAATGTCGTCTAATATTTGTTTGGCTTGCGCAATATAGTGCGCGCCGAATAATAACCCGTGATTTAAAATATGGTAAAGCTGGTAAATTGGTTTTCTTAAACGGTAGTTTTTTTCAATTGGTGTGTGCTGGTGGTAGCCTTCAAAGAAAGTGTCGGGAAAGCCACCAAACAGCTCAGCCATGGCAAGGTCAGTTTCACCGTCGCCAACATACACTGCAGGGTCGAACAAAATAGGGCCTTTCTTGCTAAAGCCAGCATTACCCGCCCATAAATCGCCGTGAAGCAGTGAAGGGTGGGGTTGATGCAAGCTCAGAAGATGCCTTACTTTCGTGACGATATGATCAATATCACCGTTTCCTTTTGTCCATAAGCCATCGATGCCAAGCGTTCTAACATACTGCCAATACGTTTTTCGGCAAAAAAGTCGGCCCACGATGCCATGCGCCCGTTAGTTTGTGCACTGGCACCAATATAATTATCGTGGGGCCATCCATAGCTGCTATAGGCGTTAACGCTATGCAGGGCAGCCAGCTGTTGCCCTAGTGTAAAATAATCGCTTATGGCAGGTTCAACAAACCGAATATGAGAAAGTACTAAGTACTCCATATTGGGCGATTCGTTAGCCGTAATACCGTGGCATATCACCTTTGGCGTAGAAATGGTTTGTGTGTTGGCAATAGCGGTAAGCCCTTCAGCTTCGTGCGAAAGTTGCTGGGTGTCGTCGTAGCGCCTTGTTTTGACGAAGTACCTATGGGTCTCGTCTTTTACAATGTAGCTTTCGTGAGTATCGCCACCGCTTACACGCTCTGCTCTCTGGCAGCTAAAGAATTGCTGGGTCTCATCTGAAATATGCTCGCTAATAAAATGCCACATATTACACACTCTGTTTGGTTTTATACTTAACCCCACGGCAGGAAGGATGTTTTGCAACTATTGGCCTGATGCAATCTTGAACGCATTCAAGGGGGGAGTTTATTCACCGTAATCGCCCTCAACTAAAGTATGGGTTAAAAATGACGAAATGCATAAATTCTCGTCTCTAATCTAATTAAAAAGCCGGTTAAAATTGAACAAAGCGTCACTAATTGGCCAATAAAAGCTTTTCAATATTGAAGTTGACCATACACTGGTTATAATCCACCACTTGCTTTAACACGGCTTGTTTTATAAGAGTTTAATAAACAAGCGCAGCGCGTGAGTTTTATTGTTACGCCGACGTGGTTTACGTGAAGCAAGTTTCGAGTGCTAAAAGCACGATTAAATTTTTCAAATATATGCACGTGGCGCAGAGTAGGCGTCACCACTGTAAAGGAATTAAAATGCCTGTAATTACCCTTCCTGATGGAAGCCAACGCGCTTTCGATAACGCTGTTTCTGTATTAGATGTTGCAAACGACATTGGCCCTGGTTTAGCCAAAGCAACCATTGCGGGAAAAGTAAACGGTGAATTAGTTGACGCCGTTGATATGATTGACGCAGACGCACAACTGCAAATTATTACTGCCAAAGACGATGAAGGTTTAGAAATTCTACGTCACAGTTGCGCGCACTTGTTAGGTCACGCTATCAAACAACTTTGGCCTAACACCAAAATGGCTATCGGCCCAGTTATCGACAACGGTTTTTATTACGACGTTGATATGGAAGAAAGTCTAACCCAGGAAGATTTAGCCAAATTAGAAAAGCGTATGCTTGAACTGGCTAAAACTAATTACAACGTGGTTAAAAACAAAGTGAGCTGGCAAGAAGCACGCGATGCATTTGAAGCACGCGACGAAAGCTATAAAATGGAAATTCTTGATGAGAACATTAGCAAGGACGACCAACCAGCACTTTATCACCACGAAGAATACACAGACATGTGTCGTGGCCCTCACGTGCCTAACATGAAGTTCTGTCACCACTTCAAACTAATGAAAGTGGCAGGGGCTTACTGGCGTGGCGACAGCGACAACAAAATGCTTCAACGTATTTATGGTACTGCATGGGCTGACAAGAAGCAGCTTAAGTCTTACCTACAGCGCTTAGAAGAAGCGGAAAAGCGCGACCACCGTAAAATTGGTAAAGCACTTAACTTATTCCATTGGCAAGAAGAAGCGCCAGGTATGGTGTTCTGGCACAACGATGGTTGGTCAATTTATACCGAGCTTGAAAGCTTTGTGCGTAAGAAGCTTCGCGAATACGGCTACGATGAAGTAAAAGGCCCATTAATGATGGACCGTACGCTTTGGGAAAAATCAGGGCACTGGGACAAGTACGCTGAAAACATGTTCACTACTGAATCTGAAAAGCGTGAATATGCTGTTAAGCCGATGAACTGCCCGGGTCACGTTCAAATTTTCAACCAAGGTTTGAAATCGTACCGCGACCTACCGCTAAAAATGGCGGAATTTGGCTGCTGTCACCGTAACGAACCATCGGGCGCACTACACGGTCTAATGCGTGTTCGTGGCTTTACCCAAGACGATGCTCATATTTTTTGTACAGAAGAACAGATCCTACATGAGGTAAGTGACTGTATCAAAATGGTGTATGAGACATACGCTGCATTTGGTTTTGAAGATATCAAAGTTAAGCTGTCTACTCGCCCAGAAAAGCGTGTAGGTGCTGACGAGATTTGGGATAAATCTGAAGCTGCGCTTGCAGAAGCACTTAAAGCCAACGATATCGAATTCGATTATCAGCCGGGCGAAGGTGCGTTCTACGGGCCGAAAATTGAATTTACGCTGCACGATTGCTTAGACCGTGCATGGCAGTGCGGAACCGTACAGTTAGATTTCTCAATGCCAGGTCGTTTAGGCTCTACTTATGTTGCTGAAGATGGCGAGCGCAAAGTACCGGTAATGATTCACCGCGCTATTTTGGGTTCACTAGAACGCTTCATTGGTATTTTGACCGAAGAATTTGCAGGTTTCTTCCCACTTTGGTTGGCTCCTCAGCAGGTTGTGGTAATGAATATTACCGACAAACAAGCTGACTACGCCTCAAATTGTGTAAAAAAACTGCAAGAATTAGGGTTTAGAGCAAAGTCTGACTTGCGTAATGAGAAGATCGGCTTTAAAATCCGCGAGCACACTTTGAAGCGTATTCCATATATGCTAGTTGTGGGCGATAAAGAAATGGAAGCGGGCGAAGTAGCAGTACGCTCTCGTCGCGGCGACGACCTAGGCAAAATGCGCCTGGAAGACTTTATTGCCATGGCTCAACAAGAAGTTGTAGAAAAGACAATTAAATAGTTGAGCAAATTGTGTATAATGCACATCGAAGGTGTCTGCTTTTGGTTTTACTTTAGGTCAATCGACCGCCCCAAAAGCAGACAAAAGAATTAAATGTTTGGAGGAATAGCACATTAAAGGCGCTAATAACAAGGCTCAGGGCGACAAAGCCCGCATTAACGATGAGATTAAAGCCAGAGAAGTAAGATTAATTGGCAAAGACGGTGAACAGGTTGGTGTGGTTTCGCTAGCAGATGCTACGCGTGCCGCTGAAGAAGCGAGCCTAGATCTAGTAGAAATCAGTCCGAATGCCGAGCCGCCAGTCTGTAAAGTTATGGACTATGGCAAATTCCTCTTCGAAAAAAGTAAAGCTCAGAAAGAGCAGAAGAAAAAACAGAAGCAAATTCAGGTCAAGGAGATTAAATTTCGCCCTGGCACTGATGAAGGCGATTACCAGGTAAAACTGCGCAACCTGCGTCGCTTTCTTGAAGGTGGTGACAAAGCCAAAGTTACGATCCGCTTCCGCGGTCGTGAAATGGCGCACCAAGACATCGGTATCGATTTGTTAAACCGCGTTAAAACGGATTTAGATGAAATCGCGACCTGCGAGTCTTTCCCACGTCGTGTGGAAGGCCGTCAGATGATCATGGTGCTAGCCCCAAATAAGAAGTAGTAACGGTCTAAAGTTTTAAGGAATCTGCACCCTTAAACACCTTGCTGCTAAACATTAGCCGGTATGAAGTGACTGCAACACGAAAAATACCGATATTAAACAATGCGGAGTTTTAGCAATGCCTAAAATGAAAACTGTAAGCGGTGCCGCCAAACGTTTCAAGAAAACGGGTTCTGGCCGCTTTAAAAGCAAACAGTCTCACTTACGTCACATTCTGACTAAGAAGAGCTCTAAGCGTAAACGTCACCTTCGTGGCAAAAAACTGGTTCATGACTCTGATACCAAATTGGTTCAGCGCATGTTGCCTTACGTATAAGACTTAGGAGACTGATTAATGGCTAGAGTAAAACGCGGCACTATCGCACGTGCTCGTCACAAAAAAGTCCTCAAGCAGGCAAAAGGTTATTACGGCGCACGTTCACGTGTATATCGCGTAGCGGTACAAGCTGTAACTAAAGCTGGTCAATATGCTTACCGTGACCGTCGTCAGCGCAAGCGTCAATTCCGTCAACTATGGATTGCACGTATTAATGCTGCTGCTCGTCAAAATGGTATGTCATACAGCCGTTTCATTAACGGTTTGAAGAAAGCGTCTGTTGAAATCGATCGTAAGATCCTTGCCGACATCGCAGTACATGACAAAGCAGCTTTCAGCGCACTAGTCGAAGCGGCTAAAGGCGCATTAGCTTAATTATTAACTAATTAAGTTTAAGTTCTTTCGGGAAAAGGCGAGCAGGATGCTCGCCTTTTTTCGTTTTTAGTATTGTTAAAAACAAATCACTCTCTTTATAGTAAACCTTTACCCTGTCGCCAATTTTGTATTCCTTTAAACGGCGAATATAAATCACTTACTGTATAAATCACTTAATGAAAGCGTTGCTGCAAGTATTTAATAATTTCTGAAGACTCGTACAACCAAATGTCCTTTTCAGGGGTTTGTATGCGTAAGCAAGGAGCTTGCACTTTTCCGCCGCCTTGCACTAATTCATCACGATACGGAGACCCATTCGATACGCTGCGTTTACGAATAGGCAGATTCATTTTATATATAGCGCGTCGTGTTTTAATACAAAAGGGACAAGCAAAAAATTGATAAAGTGTTAATTCTTGTACGGCTTTTTCAACCTGCTGTTGTTCTTGTGGCAATCGTTTAAGTTTTGTGCCGCGAGTAATTAAATCAAGCAAGGCGATAACACCGCCAAGTGCGTTGCGAATTAGGGAAATGAATAAGCTCAATTTTATGACTTTTTAGGTTAAGAAATAGAGCGGCGCAGTATAGCAAAAATTCTACAAAGGATCTTATATGGAGGTTATATGAAGGAAAATGCGAATAAGCACCAGATGTAGACCATAGCAATAGAGTAAATCGCAACAACCCATACCGATAAGCCAACAATTAACCTTGTCGATAGCGCGTTTTCCAACAAGCGACACCAGATCCGAAAAAAACTTCTTATTTCGGGTGAACAACCTGTTGCTGTGTTTTCAATTGTTTTAAACACAAAAAAGCAGGGCTGAAGCCCTGCTTATTATAGCGTGTTGGCCAATGGTATCGTTATGTCTTCTCTACACGGCCATAGCGGTCTGAAAACCTAACAATATCATCCTCGCCTAAATAGGCGCCAGATTGCACCTCAATAAGCTCTAGCGGGATTTTTCCTGGGTTTTCTAACGCATGTACAGCACCAATTGGGATATACACTGATTCGTTCTCAGTAACTAGCTGAGTATCGTCATCGATAGTGACATTGGCACTGCCTGACACCACAATCCAGTGTTCGGCACGGTGGTGGTGCATTTGAACAGATAGCTTTTCACCTGGTTTTACCGTAATACGTTTAACTTGGAAGCGCGCACCACTATCAATAGAATCGTAACTACCCCAAGGGCGGAAAACTTCACGGTGGAATTCAAATTCAGGGCGCTTTTCAGCTTTTAATTTATTTACAACGTTTTTAATACTCTGGGCGTCGTCTTTATGAGCAACCATGACAGCATCTTTAGTTTCAACTACAATGACGTCTTCTAAACCAATGACCGAAACCAAACGCTGCTCTGCGTTTACATAACTGTTTTTAGTATTTTCTAAAATAGTATCGCCTACACAAACGTTCCCGTTGTCATCTTTATCTGCTGTTTCCCAAAGTGACGTCCAACTGCCTACATCACTCCAACCTGCATCTAAGGGAACCATTGCAGCGCTGTCAGTTTTCTCCATAACTGCATAGTCAATAGAGTCGTCAGGACAAGTTGCAAAAATTTCAGAATCAACGCGAATAAAGTCTAAATCTGGCGCTTCAGTTTCAATGGCGCGACGGCAAATCTCTAGCATTTCGGGGTTATACTTACTTAACTCCTCGATATATCGGCTAGCCTTAAACATAAACATACCGCTATTCCAGAAGAACTCGCCAGATTCAATATATTGTTTAGCTGTTTCAAGTTCCGGCTTTTCAACAAAGTCAGCTACCTCAAACCCAACATTGAGTACATTTCCAGCTTTAATATAGCCATAGCCCGTATGTGGTTGGTCTGGAACTATTCCGAATGTAACAAGCTTTCCTTCATTTGCTAGAGCTTCTGCCTTAGTAATAGCACTGTGAAATACGCTCTGATCTTTTATTAGGTGATCTGCAGCTAGAACAAGAAGAACGGGGTCATCGCCATTTTTTGTTGAGTGTAATGCAGCAAGCGCAATAGCAGGAGCAGTGTTGCGACCAACAGGCTCTAGTAAAATACCACCATGCTTAATGTTCTTTTTACGAAGCTGTTCCGCAACTAAAAAACGGTGCGCATCATTACATATAAAGACCGGTTCTTCGGCATTAGTCCCGCTTAAACGTGTAATGGTGTCTTGCAACATGGTGTTGTCTGAAGTTAGTGACAAAAATTGCTTTGGTAAAGCGGCGCGTGATTTTGGCCAAAGGCGACTACCTGTACCGCCGGCTAATACAACAGGTTTCATTGTTGATTTCCCTTTCTTATAAGTTAAATTTAGTAAGCGTTCTTATTAATGAATCCATTGAAAACGGTCATAAACACGATTTTGATATCAAACCATACCGACCATCTATGAATATAATCTAAGTCATATTCTACACGTTGAACCATTTTATTAACTGTTTCAGTTTCGCCTCGCAAGCCATTAACTTGTGCCCAGCCTGTAATACCAGGCTTCACCTTGTGTCGTAGCATATAGCCGGTAATAATTTTGCGGTATTGCTCGTTGTGAGCGACCGCGTGTGGTCGAGGGCCTACAATAGACATACGGCCTTGCAGAACATTAATAAATTGCGGAAGTTCATCCAAAGAAGTTCGTCTTAAAAATCCACCAATCTTTGTTAAACGGGCGTCATTCTTAGTGGCTTGTTTTACAACAGCACCATTATCTTGCGTGGTCATAGACCGGAACTTGTAAACCGTAATTTGTTTACCATCTAACCCGTAACGCTTTTGTTTGAAAATTACGGGGCCTTTAGAGGTAAGCTTCACTGCTGCTGCAATGCAAAGCATAGGTATAGATATCATCAGTAATATTAGCGAGCTTAAAACGATATCTTCGAATCGTTTTAAAATATCGCTCGCTCCTTGGAATGGGGTGTCGTAAACGCTAAGCGCTTGTACGTTGCCTACCGTTTGCCAACGAGCATTTAATAGATTGTACATGAAGAAGTTTGGTACCACATAAACGTTTGCTGTGCTATCACTGCATTGCTCTAAAATTGAGCGAATTCTATTTTCTGCGCTCATCGGCAGTGCAATATATATGTAATCAACTTCATTTCTTTTAGCCATTTCTATGGCCTGTTCAATGTTTCCTAATACAGTGTTTTGCATTTCATGAGGAAGGCGACTCGTATCTCTATCATCAAATAAACCATTAAAGCGAATGCCAAGGTGTTCATTTTGCTGTATCTGAAGAGCAACATTTGCTCCGAGGTGTGTTGCGCCAATAACAATTGAGCGGCGTGAGTTCATTCCACTTTTTCTAATATGGAACAGAAATTTACGCATTACGAAACGCCAAGCAATCAGGCCCACAAACGATGTTGCAAACCATGCTAGGACCACGAGGGGAGGGGTATTAATGTTCTGCACAAAAAAGTACCCTATTGTTAAGGTACCTAAAATACTTAGAGCCCATGTAATCGCAGCAGCCCTCAGCATTTCAGGTGTACGATGTCCGCGCCAAGAGCGATAGAGCTCAACACCCTCGGCAGAAATTTGAAAACAAATAACGTTAACGAATAAAAGGATTAGACTGGTTGGGTCGATAATAGACTCGAAATAGGCGGCGCACGAGTAATAAAGAAGTGTTACCAACGATAAATCTATAAGTCGGTAAAGTGTTGAAAATCCACTCTTATTGCGTACTGCTAGGCCGTCACTGGCGTTAGAATCAACAGGGTGTGATTTTAGAACTTTATTAGATTCTGCTTGATTGTCCATTGGGAAAGTCTCTAAATCGATAAGATAAAAGGTGTTAAATTACTTGCTTTAATTTCGACAACTCTAGCATCTGAAAGTTACAAGCTAGTAACTAGTATAATGCCTAAAGCAAAGAGTATGCCTACAAAAGAAAAATATATGCCTACATATAATCGGGCTAGTAAAGAAATGATGTCTCTAATAGCGACACGAGCCCATGACTCTATAGTTTAGCAGTAATATATAGTACCTCTGTTGTAATTTTATTACAAAATAAGCTTTATGGTTTTTTGAATATTGGTATCATTAGAATTACTTTAGAGTTCTGTAAAACTCAGTAATAAAAAATAAAGTTGAAACAATTTGGTGTTAGAGTGTTTGTTTTTTATGGCATGAATCTAGCTTCACGTTGAAAGAAGCTGAACAAGCTAGATAGAAGTTAAACTTATCTCTTACATCGAATACTGCATGCGCTACTAAGCGAAAAACGTATCGCCGTCCACATTTCGATGCTTGGGAGCCAGTGCTTCATAGGGCCTTTATTGGCTTTGATTAATGTTTAAAGAAACATCTAAGTGAATCTAAACTATTTTTGAATAGCAAAGTGGAAGTAGGGAAAGGAAATGAAATATCAGAACAAGCTATTGCTATCTGCGGTGGCCATTTGCGTTGCCAATTCTGTAGCAGCTCAACAACAAGGAAGGATTGACGCAGGGCAATTCGACATTATACCTTCTTTTAACACTTCCATGAGCTACATAGACAATGTTGCTCGCGCAAGAGATGGACAAGCGAAAATATACAGCTGGCGCTCAATTTTATCTCCTGAAATTATTGCTGCCACAGAAGTTGATGGAAACCCGGTGCAGTTTGGTTATCGATTAGAACGCGGTACTTACTTTTCAAGTAGCGCAGATGACTATACAGACCATTTCGTTGAAGCACTCACTGATTATGAGTTAAACAGTCGTCACGCAATTAGTGCGGTTTTACGTCACGAAGATGGGCATGAGGACCGAGGTACGGGCTTTTCATTAGGCGGGGGAAGTGACCTAATTTCACCTGACACTTATAAAAGCTTGTTCTACGGGGCCGAGTACATATACGGAAGCTTGAGTTCTGTTGGTGAAGTCGTATTGAAGGCAGACAGAACCACTCTAGACTATGACCGTAGTGAACTTGCGTATCTTATTAGAGACAGAGCAATAAATAGAGTTGGAGCGGAGTTCAATTATCAAATTGCCCCTTCTACTGAATTAGTCTTCGATTTCACGCGTTCATTTATACGTTACGATAACAACTTGCTTGAAAATTCTTTAGAGAGTAATGAAAACCGCCTTTTAGTGGGTATTGCATGGGAGAACACTGCTGCAACTTCCGGCTATGCAAAAATCGGGTATAAAGAAAAAGACTTCGCGGCAAGCAACCGTGATAACTTCTATGGAACCGATTGGGAAGTGGGAATAGAATGGCAGCCACTCGCTTACTCAACTGTAAATTTTTCTACCTCCGCAGATACTAATGAAACTAATGGTGAGGGGAGTCTAATTCGTGGTAGAAACTACAGCCTATCTTGGACTCACCAATGGCTTGAACGCTTAAGTAGTAGCTTGCGGTATGTAAGAGAAAATGATGAATATATTGTTGATGATGAAGAGTTTTCTAATAGAGACGATAAATTAAATACTTACACGGCGGCAATGAATTACAAAGCTAGAAGGTGGCTCAGTTTTTCACTTTTCTATAAATTACAGGATAGAGATAGTAATAGGGAAACGATAAAATTTGACCAAAGTACGATTGGGGTTTCAGCTGAGGTTACGTTGTGACGACTAGTTTTAAAAAGATATCAGTTCTGGCTCTATTTTTCTTTTGGAGTGTATTTTCCTGTGCTCAAGAAGGAAACTTGAGCATGAGTCAATATCAGCTTGGCTCTGGCGACAGAATAAACATTAGCGTTTTTGGGCAAGATGATCTTTCGATGGAAATTCGCTTGCCCGATGTCGGCACTATAAATTATCCATTTCTTGGAGAATTAAAGCTAGTTGGTATGACCGCTGCAGAAGTGGAGAGCTTAATATATGATGGTTTGCTGGGAGACTATTTAGTCAATCCATCAGTTTCCGTTTCAATAGTTGAGTATCGCCCGTTCTTTATAGACGGAGAAGTAAAGCGCCCCGGCGGATATCCATATCAGCCCGGACTATCTGTTAACAAAGCCGCTGCGCTTGCTGGTGGTTATACCGAACGTGCAAACAAAGATAAGATAACAATAGTGCGAGAGACTGACGGGCAACAGTTTGAATTTAGCGTCTCTGTGACAGACATGATCCAGCCTGGCGACATTGTGACAATTAATCAGCGTTTCTTTTAAGTATAAGACTATTTTGTGAGCTAACTAAATGGCAGTAAAAATTACGGAAGATACAGATAACAACGAGCTCATTGACTTAGGGCACTATCTGGGAATTATTAAACGGTACAGCTTAAGAATATTACTTTTGGCGCTCGCTTTTACAGTATTAGTCGCTATCTTAGTAATGAAAATGACGCCCCTCTACACATCTTCTACAACTCTGTTAATAGAAGCTGAAAAAGCTAACGTGGTGTCTATTGAAGAAGTATATGGGATAGACACTAAAAGCAAAGACTATATGGCAACGCAATTCGAAGTATTGAAGTCGCGTCAGATTGCTGAAAAAACGGTCGAAAGCCTGTCCCTGTATGGCAACGCTGATTTTATGCCCGAGGAAAATGAAACTTCTTTTGTTTCTGAAATCGCCGAAGTGTTTCCATTTCTTCCTCAAACGGAAAAAGTAGAATTAACTGAAGAGCAAAAGGTTGCAAAATTAAAGCGAAAAGCCACACAAATACTTATGAGTGCTACAGATGTATCCTTAATAAAAGGTACTCAGTTGGTAAGAATATCAGTAACTACTGAAACGCCTTCTTTATCAGCACTTATCGCTAACACCATTGCTGAAGTTTATATCGAAAACTACCTTCAAGCTAAGCTAGATATGACAGCTAAAGCAACATCATTTCTTACTGATAGTATTGACGGGCTGAAAACTAAGCTGGATGTTGCTGAGCGCAATCTAGTAAGGTTCTATGAAACAAACCAGGTGGTAAATATTGACGGTGTTGTAGGCCTCGCCTCAGATGAACTGGAAAGACTCAATATCCAGCTTTCTGAAGCGGAAGTAGAGCTGAAATTAAATAGTGTTATTTTTAACCAAATTAAAGATAGTAAAGCTATTGAAGATGTTGCGAGAATTCCCGAAGTTTTAAATCACCCGGCTGTAAGAGATGTCAGAAGAGATGAAGGTAAAGCGTTAGCAAGAGTCAGTGAGCTAAGCAAGGTTTATGGTCCAAAGCATCCTAAAATGATAGCAGCCAATGCTGAATTGACCGCAATTAGAGATACGTTGAATACCCAAATTACGGATTTAATAAGCAGTATCACAACTCAGTATGAATCATCGAAACAAAAGGTAGCTCAATTACAAAGAGAAGTCGAAACGTCTAAAGCTGCGTTCAGGTCGTTGGCTGAACTGGATAATAAACGTAAGGCTTTAGAGCGAGAAGTAGATATTAACCAGCAGCTTTACGACTCATTTTTTACTCGATTAAAAGAAACTGATGAGCTTGGTGGCCTAGAATCGGCCAACGCGCGCGTTCTCGACACTGCGCTTCCCAGCTATACGCCTTCTAAACCCAATAAAAAGCTATTTATTGCTGCTGCTTTTGTGCTGAGTTTAAGTTTTGGTATCGCGCTTGCCATTGTTATGGAAACGCTTAATAGTGGTATCCGCTCTGTAGAAGATGTAGAGAAGAAGTTAGGGCAGCGCATGCTAGGGTTAATTCCGTGGCTTGCCCACAAGAAAAAAACAGACCTACCTATTCGTTCTTTCTTTGATGGCAAAAAGCATCAATTTGCTGAAGCGGTTAGAACACTA
This sequence comes from Alteromonas sp. ALT199, assembly GCF_018619335.1. Classification (GTDB taxonomy): domain Bacteria; phylum Pseudomonadota; class Gammaproteobacteria; order Enterobacterales; family Alteromonadaceae; genus Alteromonas. Next base: position 44,660 of record NZ_JAHHDX010000161.1, read on the forward strand.
CGAACAAGCCTTTCTTTGTTGAACATTGAAAAAGAAAACCAAGCAATTTTGGTTACATCAAGTGTTCCCAAAGAGGGTAAAACCACAGTGTCAATTAACTTAGCTTTTGCTTTGGGTCAATTAGATAAGACTATTCTTATCGATGCTGATTTACGGCGACCGAGCATAGGTAAACAGTTTAATATTCCTAGTTATCAACCTGGTGTAGCGAACCTAGTGTTGAAGTCGCATAGTTTTGAGGAATGTTTGGTTCGAGATGAAGAGTCAAATATTGATATCCTTTCAGCTGGAACCATCCCTTCAAATCCACAGGAGTTATTAGCAGACAAAGGGTTTGAAGAGCTTATTACAAAGCTAAAATCTGAGTATAAATATGTTGTTGTAGATACTGCGCCTACACAGGCAGTAAGCGACTCTATGATTGTCGCAAACTCCTGTGACTCTGTTATCTACGTTGTTAGGGCTGACAGCACAAGTGACAAGGTAATCAATAATGGCTTATCAAGATTCCTTCAAGTGGGTCACCGTCTTGATGGAGTGGTACTGAATCAAGTAAACTTGCGCAAATCAGATGTAGCACAAAGGTACGCAGGCTTTTATGACCAATATGGATATACCAGTCACAAAAGCAGCTAAAAAAATTATTGATAGATCTTCATAGTCATATACTTCCTGGCATCGATGACGGTGCCAGGACTTTAGATATTGCGCTAGAAATGGCTCAGCAGGCAGTAAGCTGTGGCATTAGCCATATGGTATGCACCCCGCACATACATAGGGGCTACTTCGACAACTCTCAAAGCTCAATAGAAGCCGCTTTTCACTCTTTCAATGAGCACGTAAAAAGCGAGTCAATTCCCCTTTCACTTTCATTTGCAGCCGAAGTTCGTGTAAACGAATTACTACCTATATGGTACAAAAAAGGTGAATTACCTTTCCTAGGCAAATACAATGGCAAAAACATACTTCTTCTTGAAATGCCTCATAGCCATATCCCACAGGGGCTTGATGTACTTATAAAATGGTTATTGCGCAATAATATTCAACCACTGATTGCTCATCCAGAACGTAATAGAGAATTAATTGCCGAAAATCACAAATTTAATTGGCTGCAAAGACAAGGTTGCTTGTTTCAAGCCACCGCGGGAGCCTTTGTTGGTCGCTTTGGTGAAAAAGTAGAAGAGTTTGCTTTCAAGTTACTAGAAAAAAGAGCGTTTCATGTTGTGGCGTCAGATACTCACGACTTAGTCAGACGACCCAATGATATGCAAGCAGCTTATGAAGTGATCGCGAAATTTGACTACAAATATGCGCAAGAAACTTTCATAGGCACCCCTGGTATAATAACAGCTCTGGTGCAAAAGCATGTCGATTGACTACCAGTTTGCGCATTGGAAGAAAAAACTCAAATGGCGTGGCGCCGTTACTTTCTTATTTGCTTCTATAGCTTTATTTAGCTTTTTAGGAAGTACAAATCAGTTTTTCGTTAGTAATACCTATTATAGCGTTAAGAATAGTTTAGATAGTTGGAATAGTGCCCCTTCGTCAGTTTCCGTGCAAGATGTTGCAATAGCTCTTAAAAAGATTCAAGAGGTAATTGATAAAACACCTAACAATGCGCTTTATTATCAATTACAAGGGCAACTTTATGAGTGGTTACATTTCAGTACGAACTTAGAGAACGATTTAGAAGCTGCACCTAAAGCGAATAATAGAACACCCGAACTGCATAAAGCGATTCTAAGCTATAAAGAGAGCTTAAAACTAAGACCCAACTGGAGTGGGGGCTGGATAGGCTTAGCATCGGTAAAATGGAAGCTCGGTGAACTAGATAGCCAGTTTTATCAATATTTAGATAACGCAGTTAGCGTTGGGCCACAAGACGCCATAGTGCATAGGTTCATAGCAGAGTTCGGCCTTACAATGTATATTAATAGGTCAGTACATTACGCTAAAATTTTAAAACGACTAAGACACCATTTAGATTTAGGTATAAAGAACCCATTAAGTAGAAAATTCATAGTCAAGTTTATCAACGAAAATAATCTTAACGAACCCGCGTGTCGCTGGCTTGGAGTATCAAACTATGCTGCAAGTACAGGCTTATTAAATTGTAAATAAAACTAAGAGTTGAATTTCTAAGTATTACCTTTCAGCCAATCCCACAAGCCTAACGAAAACCCTTCGAAAAGGTTTATACCCAGCCAACTTTTTAATATATAAAGCAACACTAAGCCCAACACTAATGAAACGCATAAGAATAAAGCAATAACAGCTGCCATCACCAGTTTGCCCATACGGCTTTCGGTACGCGATAGGTCGCGCTTATCTCGGCCTGCCAGTAATACGAAGTAATATCGGCTTTTTAGTAAACCTATAGTGCCTCTTACATCAACTTTGTGGCTACCCCATCGCCGACCGGCAAGGGCTGTGTTTAAGTGAAACAGTTGGTCTTCAGTAAAAGAATCGGCAACATTTTTAGGCATACGTTCCAGCATATGTTGAACGTTTGGCTCTTCTTTTATCGGTCGCTTTATCTTTAATACCACACAAATCCCCTTGTGTTATAAAACCAATGTTGGTTATTTATCTTGTCTTCCCATAGGTATATCGCGGCTTAACGCACCTAGCGCTAACAGTATAATAAATATAGCGGTATTTGCTGGTGCTTGTAGAGGAAAGTCTACCGTACTGTGTAATGCCATCCCTATAACCGCCATAACAGCTGCAAAGGCTGTTCCCCTTGGCAGTGGATGTCTTCGGTTTTGCATTGCGCTTAAGGCGCTTTTCGCGCACAGCAATACAAGCATGGCTATAATGGCTGCGCCTACTATGCCAAACTCAATAGCAAACTGGAGGTATTCGTTGTGAGCATGATCGTAAAAGTGCTGAATAGATTCACTTTGTACCTGAGGGTATACCGTATAAAAAGTACCCCCGCCTGTACCAATAACCCCATATTGAGAAAGAAGGGGCAGGGCATCAGTAACAACTTCGTCACGGCTTTCTTGGGTTAAGTTTGTTTGCTCTATGCGTTGCTGTACTTGTTTAAGCCCAAAAAGGCTACTAACAATAAGGATGTCGATTACCAGCATACTAATAAACAGCACTACATAGCTTTTTTGACGCGGTTTAAAGTAAATTAAGCCAAGTGTGGCGGTAATAGTCATAGCAATAAAAAAGGCGCTGTTACCCATTCTAGAACGAGACATAACTAACGCGATAACCATAATAATAATGCCAATACGAAACAGCACTTTATTGCTTAGCCAAAAACGCACTATTCTACGTAATCGCTCTCTAGGGCTGGAACCGCTTCGAACACGTAGGCTAGCTATCATGTAACCAATAGCAGCGCTCAAACATAGCAAAAGAAAATTAGCGTAGTGGTTCTTATACACAAAACTTCCCGTAGCGATATGCGAAACAGGTAACTTAAACACCAAGCTATATTGCAAACCAGACAATACTTCTAACGAGCCATATATAGCCTGGAATACGCCGGCAGCACTTACCACTATCAGTATGTATCTAAGTCGCTTGCCTGTATTAACCAATGTCAGCGTTATAAAAAATAAGAAACAATAGGCGAGGGATTTAAAGAATATTACGTCGCTTTGGCCCACGTCGAAGCTAAGAGGTAGCCATTGCGAACTTAAGCTTTCCATGCTCTGTGCATTTTCATTAAGGAGGAAATTAATACGCTCGGGGCGCAGTGCTTCAACCAAAGAAAAGGGCAGAGGGACTATATTGATAAGCTGCCACGTTAAAAATACTAACCACACAATGACTAGTAGTTTGTATTGATTGTATAGCTTTGAAAGTAAAGATTCGTGGGTGAGTAGTAAAATGCCGCCAAGAAAGAAAACCGACATTTGCATTAGTGCCCAAGCCCATGGGCGGTTGGCACCTAATGATAAAGGTAACCAAAACAAGGTGAACAAAAGAAAACCGAAAAGAAACTTTTCGGTTTTCTGGGTATTAAAAATAGGCACTTACAACGTACTAGCGCAAAATTTGAATGTAATAGGCTTTAGTTCGCTGAAATGGTGGTGTCGCCACCGCCAGCGCCAGCAGCTCCCGTACCTACACCTAACGGAGAAAACGTATTGCCCGCTGCGCCTGCTGCAGTAGCAGTTAATGTGCTAGGGTCTACACCCGCATTAATAACTGCTAACAACGCATCTTCTTCAGTAATGACCTGCATCTGAAGGGCGATATTGTAAATCTCATTAGCATCTTCAGGGAACATTAAAATGGCAATGGTAACAACTTGCGTTGGCAAGTCAGGCATTTCGCCAAAACCTGCTATAGCAATTTCAAACCCAGTAGCGTTGTCATTTAGAAGGGCAACCATCGATTGATATGCTGCATTATTTTCGGTTAAGTAAGCTAACCCCGAAGCATCAAAAAACATACCTTCACTAAGTACGGTCTGGCTTACTTCAGTAGCGGCTTGCTCAACCGCGGCGCCTTCTTCAATTTCAGTAACTAAAAGGTTTCTAACTTGTAGGCCTGGTACGCTACCATCTTGGGCAAAAGAAACTGTCGAAAAAGCGATTAAAGCGCTTAAAAGCACAGATAAAAAAACGTTGCTACGCATAACTTATCCTTAGATTAAAAACGTCGGGTTAGCTTCTTGCTAACGCCATATGGCCATATTGTACAACAAGTGAACGTACAAGATCTCGCTTTTGTTGTACATCTATTCACTTAAATTCATTTGGCGCTTGTATTAATACTGCCACAAAGAAGGCTTTGCAAAATAAAAACCTTGTTGATACGAAACATCCAATTTAGATAAAGCAACAGACTCTGCTTCATTTTCAACAAGTTCTGCAATAATGTTAATACTTAACCCACGAGCGATACTCAATAAACTACTTACAAATAACTGACTATCTTTATCTGAGTGAATATCTTTCGTAAGTTTGCCGGAAATTTTTACAAAATGAGGCTGAATAGCCCTCAACCCAGCTAGTGATGCAAGATTGTTTCCAAAATGTTCAACCGTAATCTTGCAGCCTAAGCTAATTAGCGACTTGCAAAATGATACGGCGTCATTTTTGTGATGAATTAATGCAGAATCTTCTATTTCAAAGATCAAATAAGTGCACAGCGCTTCATTTTGGTTCAGTAAACCTAATAGCCACTGCCTAAACGCAGTGCTGGATAACGACGCGTTTGCAATATTAATGGCAACGGGGCGTTTATCTTTTGCTAGCTTGTTAAGCACTAGGCTTACCACCAACTTATCAACCTTAGGGATCAAGTTTAAGCGCTCTGACGCGGGAATTAATTGAGACATAGGGATAGCGCTGCCACTGTCTTTGTCTTTAAACCGTGCAAAAGCTTCATAATAAGTAGGCGTGTTCGTTTCGACGTTCATTATTGGCTGAGTGAGTATGTCAGCGTACTGCTGCTCTAAAATTTGATTCAGCCGTTCTTTCCACGCCGTATTACTGTGAATATGGGAAAGTTCAGATGCGAACTGCCAGCCATTGGGTTGTTTGGTGGCGGCCATAAGTGCACTATCAGCGTTTTCCATAATGTCAGAAAACGATTGCTGGTCATTAAATTGAGCTGCACCTATCCATACTGCTTTACTGCCATCTTTAAGCGGGTTGTAGTGAGAGAGAGTGGTATTGAGTACCTGCAGGTGAGCTTCGCACTCTTGCTTTGTCATAGCTTCTGTAACCAAAACAAAATCTGCGCCCGATACTCTAAACAAAAATGATGTTTCTTGAATGCTAGATGAGAAGTTTTTAAGCTCTTCAGCTACTCCAGTAACATACTTATCGCCATCTTGTGCGCCTAACGTCATGTTAATAACGTTTAGTTGTGCAAGGCGTATTAAAATTACATAGCCTTCATCTGAGGTGGCTGTTTTACTTAACAGCGCATTCATATGCCGGGTAAACGCGTTTCTATTTTGTATACCGGTAAGGCTATCTTCAAAAGCTTGAATTCTGAACTGCTCGGCCTTTTGTGTTAACTCTTTAAACATTACTTCAACAGACGAAGAAAGCTTATTTACCGCCTGAGTTATAAAAGAAAGTTCTTTCGTAAAAGGTTTGTAGTTAATGTGGGAAAACTTTTGATTTTGAATATCTTCAATTTTGTTTACCACAATACGAAGGGGTTTTGTAATGGTAGTAATAATAAAAAGCAACGCAATATAGGCAAAAACGAAGGCCGCAAAAAACATAAACGCACTTTGTTTAACGCTTTCCCACAAGGTTTCATTGGCAAGCCCTGGATGACTTTGAACCGCTAGTTCACCCGCCATAGTCCAGCCATCGTTTAACTCAGTTTTTTCAACCGGTGGCGTAACTTCCACAATGTTAGTAAACCAGTTTGGCACCGTATCAATGGTATTAGGATTGCGCCTTTCAATCAGTAAATTGCCTTCCATATCTGAAATGGTAATGTATTGGTAAAACCCTCTATCAAAAATAGCGTTTACCATGGTCTCGGCTACAGCAATACCGTTGTCTTCACTTAAATATGGGGTAATAGATAGCCCCAACGAAGTCGCGGTATCTTGCGCGTGGGTGGCAAGCTGCTCGTTTACATACTCACGGGTTAACTTAACGTTTATTATGAAAGAACCAGCAAAAACCAGTATCAAAAAAACGAGTAAGCTTGTACTTAGTTGGGTAGATAGTCTCATTATTCTTCTTTATCTCCGTACATAACGCGGTCTAGCCGCTCTACCATATCGTCCCACATCTTCATCGGGCCGCTTCCCCTAAGCTTGCGGCCTGTTCCCATCGCTTTAGCAGCCCACAGGCCGTTACCATTAAAGCTGTAAATGGGTGACAAATCTCTTCTTTTATTAGCAGGCAATATGCGCCTATTTATATTATCCAAAACAAGTGGAATAGAGGTTGGGGTTTCATAATACGCCAAAACCATGTGGGGTTGGCGTAATTCTAAGGCGGTGACATACATTAATCGCAACTGTTGTTCAGGAACGCCAAGTTCAATTAAAGAGAAGTATTTGGCAATAGTGTAGTCTTCACAGTCGCCAGCACCAGTGGCAATGAACTCTATTGGTGTTGCCCAGTAGTCTTTTTGCCGCCAATGAACAATGTCGTCAACAAAATCAAAACGGTTAAAAAAGCGGTTTATCTCGTAAAGCTTTTCATCTAGGTCTTCGCTTTGTAACTCAGCAACCAATTGTCGCCATTTAGCAACGTCTTCCTTTGCTTCGCTGCCGTAAACTGCACTAATTCGGACATAAACCTGTTCGGTGAAAACCGTTTTTTGTTGAGCGATAATAGCAGTCATGAAACACGAAACTACGAAAAACGAAACAAGAGAAAATCTCGAAGCGATTAAAAGCCTTATCGTGAAATAAACCATATCTGACTTAAAATTGTGTTTTTTATTGTGCAATGTGGGTCAATAATGTGAAGTGAACATGTAGTCTGATTATCTATTTTACTAATGGTAGTAAT
>NZ_JAHHDX010000148.1 GCF_018619335.1 Alteromonas sp. ALT199
GACCGATACGTGTCACAAAAAATTTCAGTACATTTAATTTTATTTTGAACGGTCGTTCTAGTATGCTTGCACTATTATACTTTTGGAGCATGTATGCAAAACAAGACAGATATTCAAAAGCGACTTGAGTGGTCGTTACTTTCTCTTCGCGTAACTATTTTTATCGTTATGTTTGTTTGGACCTTAGATAAATTCGTAAATCCTTCCCACGGCATGGCCATTTTCGAAAAATTCTACGGTATAGGCGGCGTACCTGAAATGGCCGTCTATATTATGGGCGCATTTCAGCTTGCATTGGTGTTAGCGTTTCTAGCGGGTCTTGCAAAAAAATACACCTACGGGTTAATTTTTCTAATGCACGGCGGGTCTACCCTTTCTTCTTTCCCGCAGTATCTAGACGCTTTTAATCACCTACTGTTTTTTGCCGCATGGCCAATGTGGGGCGCGTGTTTCGCACTTTTCCTATTGCGCGACGCCGACACCAAATTTGCATTTGGTAAGTAGTAAACATTTTTAGGGCAACTGCACTTTACCCTCTTAGCCAGTTGCCGTTACCTTGATTTACTTCAAAGCGTTGAAACAGGGGTTCTCAGCCTTTGGCAGCATCATACAGTTGCTGCCATTCGCCCTCTTGTACCGGCATTATTGATAACCTTCCGCCTTTCTTGACTAAAGGTAGTTCAGTAATACCTTCCATACTTTTAATTACAGAAAGTGGAAGGACGCTGGGAAACTTTTCTACAAACTTCACATCGACACGATACCAACGAGGGTTTTCTTCGCTAGATTTAGGATCATAGTATTTTGACTCAGGGTTAAACTGTGTGGTGTCTGGGTACCCGTCTTTCACCACTTCTGCAACGCCTGCAATACCGACCAGTTTGCAGCTGGAGTGATAAATAAACACCTTATCGCCCAGCTTTACGCCATCACGTAAAAAGTTACGGGCTTGGTAGTTTCTTACGCCATCCCATGGCTCAGTTTGGTCAGGTCTACTCGCTAAGTCGTCTATTGAAAATGCATCAGGTTCTGTTTTAAATAGCCAATACGCCATGTTTTTATTCATTCTCTTAATCTTTGAACACTTACTGAAGCGTATGTAAATATACATACGCTGTACGTGCTCTTTTAATACCAATCCGCATAGATAATTCAGCTTTTTAACAAACACCAGTATACAAAGCACTTTTATTTAATGACAGTGCTATACCTTAGCTTGGCTAAGACTGCTATAATTACGCACTTAATCTGAGCTTACTCCTATTATGAGTTCAGCAATTCCCTGATTTATCTAGATGTGATTACTATGCAAGCCACCATTAAGGCCGACCGCGGTCTGTTTTCCTACCCTAAATATTGGCCACACTGCTTGGGTACTGCGCCTTTTCTTCCTATGTCAAAAGAGGAAATGGATGCCCTAGGCTGGGACAGTTGTGACGTTATTTTGGTAACCGGCGATGCGTATGTCGATCACCCTAGTTTCGGCATGGCTGTGATTGGTCGCGTACTTGAAGCCCATGGTTTTCGGGTTGGCATTATTTCTCAGCCAGACTGGAAGAGTAAAGACGACTTTATGAAGTTGGGTAAGCCCAACCTGTATTTTGGCGTAACAGCCGGAAACATGGACTCTATGATCAACCGCTATACGTCTGACAAAAAGCTTCGTCACGATGACGCCTATACGCCAGGCAATGTAGGCGGTAAGCGTCCTGACCGGGCCGTAACCGTATATGCACAGCGCTGTCGCGAAGCCTTTAAAGGTGTACCTGTGATTGCGGGGGGTATTGAAGCCAGCTTGCGTCGTATTGCGCACTACGATTACTGGAGCGAGAAAGTACGCCGCTCAGTACTGTTCGACTCTAAAGCAGACATGCTATTTTTCGGTAACGCCGAGCGCCCCCTTGTTGAAGTAACCCACCGCTTGGCGGCAGGTGAAGACATTGCCGATTTGCGCGACATTCGCGGTACCGCGATAATCGTCAAAGAAGCCTTGCCCGAATGGCAAGGCGTTGACTCTACCTCCCTAGACAGACCAGGTAAGATTGATCCTATTTCAAGCCCCTATCAAATGGAGCCGGAGTGCGATTCACAAGATAAAGACGCGAAAAGCAGTGAAGCGCCAGAAGCGTCGCCAATTGTTATCCAGCCTGCGCAAAAAGAGAAAGAGAAGCGTAAGCCTTGGGAGAACGTATACGTTAAGCTACCTGCGTACGAAACAGTAAAAGACAACAAGGTGTTATACGCGCATACATCGCGTATTTTGCACCAGGAAACCAATCCAGGTTGCGCTCGTGCACTTATGCAGCGTCACGGCGACAGACACATTTGGATCAACCCACCCGCCATGCCTCTTGAAACCGAAGAGATGGATGCGGTGTTTGACCTTCCATATCAGCGTGTTCCTCATCCTGTGTATGGCGATGCCAAAATCCCAGCGTACGACATGATCCGCTTTAGTATCAATATTATGCGCGGTTGCTATGGCGGATGTACCTTCTGCTCTATTACTGAACATGAAGGCCGTATCATTCAAAGTCGCTCTGAAGATTCGATTATTCGTGAAATTGAACAAATACGCGACACCGTTCCTGGCTTTACTGGCGTAATTTCAGACTTAGGCGGTCCGACAGCGAACATGTATCGCCTTCGCTGTAAAAGCCCGAAAGCCGAGGCTACCTGTCGCAGGCCTTCTTGTGTGTACCCTAGCATTTGCGCACACATGGATACTGATCACAAGCCAACTATCGACTTATACCGCCGTGCTCGCGAATTGCCTGGAATTAAAAAGATATTGATTGCTTCTGGCGTGCGTTATGACTTAGCGGTAGAAGACCCAGAATACGTGAAAGAACTAGCGCTTCATCACGTAGGCGGCTATTTGAAGATAGCACCAGAACACACAGAAGACGGCCCGCTTTCAAAAATGATGAAGCCAGGTATGGGCAGCTACTACCGTTTCAAAGAGCTATTTGATAAATACTCACAGGAAGCGGGTAAAAAGCAGTACCTTATTCCTTACTTTATTGCATCGCACCCGGGTACTACAGACGAAGACATGTTAAGCCTTGCGATATGGCTTAAAGAAAACAAATTTAAACTCGATCAGGTACAAAACTTCTATCCGTCGCCAATGGCAACGGCTACAACCATGTACCACACCGAAGTGAATTCCCTTCGTAAAGTAACCAAAGACAGTGAAGACGTCCCTTCTGCTAAAGGCGAGATTCACCGTAGGCTACATAAGGCGATGCTGCGTTATCACGACCCGAAGAACTTTGCGCAAATTCGTGAAGCGCTTAAGCGTATGGGGCGCGAAGATTTAATTGGCCGCGGTCCTCAGCACCTTGTTCCACCAGAGACGGCTGACGAAAAACGCCAGAAAGCACAAAAAGGACGTCGTGGTGAACGTGCACTTACTAAGCATACTGGGCTTCCACCCTCCTTTCAGGGTAAAAATGGAAAAGGCAAAAGCCGTGACGGTAGCGCGGTTAATAAAAACCGTCGTAATACAAACGGAAATAAACAAGGCAGTGGCAACAGGCAAGAACAAGCTAACGGGAACACCGCCAATCAAAATTCGGGCAAGGCTTCGAAGGCGAATAATGGCGGCGGCAACAATCGTGGCCGCTTTCAAAAACAGCCAAGCATGCACAAACGTTAAGATAGACAACGTTAAGAAAGAGAACGCTAGAAATAAATAAGCCCGATGCTTTTAAACATCGGGCTTTTTTGGCGATTTTTAGCAATAGCACTGCGGTATTTCAGCTAACTGTTTATGTATACAACCTATATGTACCCGAGCTGTACGATTACATTCAGTCGTGATTTGGGTAGCACTTCACATTTTCAAGTTTTGCTAGTTCACCAGTTTGATCATTTCGCAGCAGGCACTGCTTGCCATCACTTAATAACGTAAAGCTGTACACAGGGTTGTCATGCCTTCCTTCAACGGGTAACCCTCTGCTGTCTACCTTCGCTTTGCGTTCAATTGTAATGCTTGAAGCGCTGCTAAACACATTATCAGCAACACTAATGGATACACCGCCAAACCAGTTACTGATGGTATTTTCAATGGTTTGCTTTTGGCTTGCACTAGTGCCGTTAGTAATTGCTTTATGCAACTCAACCTCCTTGGTTGCAGCACAACCAATTGCCGATGAAAGCGCTATAGCGAGGGCTGCAGCGGGAAGCCCTTTGCTTTTACCTTTACCGAATAGAGCCATCATTCTTGTTCCCTGATGACGGGCTGGTTAATTTTGTTTTGTAACACAAAGTTTTCTCTGCGCTTTTCAGGCGTATCGATAGGAATAAGCTTCTCACCCACTAGCGCGCTTTGATTACTGCGCAGTGCGTTTACATCAGCCGTGCCATTGCCCGATACCACTTCAGGGCATGAGCCCGTAGCTGCAAACTCTAGTGCTGCAGACAACATACCTTCATTCGGGTCGCCTAGACTTGCGGTAAAGTCATCTTCAACGTCACACCCTGGTAATTCAAAATCAAAATTAGGAGTAGTGGTTGGCATGAAACCGTCTGCATAATCGCCAAACCCTTTGTTGTTCACTCCCTGAAACTGAATAGTGAAGTAGGTCTCACCACAGTTATCTGTTGGATAGAAACCATAAGGTTTACCACACGTTGTCGAGCCAATTTGTACCACTTCTACGTCTATTCCGCGAAGGGCGTTCATTACCGCTTCACTTGCTGAACACGTTGCGCCTGTTGAAATAACGTAAACACGAGTCAGAGAAAGACTTGGCAGTAGCGTATCGGTCAGTAACCCGGCGTTGTAATCGATAACGTTTCTATAAAAAGGTGTAGGACTAATAGTGTCGCCAGTTACTGGATTAGTCGTTGGGTTCTTGTCGTTAAATTGCAAAGTTTCAAACGTAGCGTTGTTCGTTTGATTTGGACCCGCTACCATATAAGAAAGCTGAGAAGCCAACGCCAAACGTCCCCCTCCGTTATAACGCAGATCCATGACTAACTCGGTTACATTCTGATCAACAAATGTATCGAACGCGTCTATCAGCCCTTCTTGCGCGGTAACAATGAAGGTATTAAATTGGAAGTAACCTGTTTTACCGTTTTCAGTATCAAACACCTTAACGTTTTGAACCGGTGTTACGTTGATATCAGCTGAGGTTATATCAACTGACATATTCGTACCGTCAATCAGTTCAAATTGAAAGCTTGTAGTGGTTCCGGCATCATCAGGAAACAGTCCATCGTTTAAAGCGTTTACACCTTGTTGGGTATTGTCATTAACGAAATCAACGCCGTTGATACTCACAACCTTAGCGCCTCGCGGCACGTTCGCTGCAGCAGCAGGTGAACCAGGCTCGGTGTACCGTACGGTTAACTCTCTTGGTACTGTGTTTGACCCAAACTCCCAGCTAAAACCAAATCCCGACGATATGCCAGATTGAGATAGCTCATTGTATTCAGCCGTGTCTTGTGAAAAATGAAAATTATCTTTTGGCGTGCCACTTGGCGTTAGTTCATTCGTTTTCAACTGGTCGAAATATGCCAATATTGAAAAGTTCTCAGGGTCGTTATCGTCTACTTCGTCGTACCATAGGTAGGTGTCATTAGTCCATGAACGCAGCCAGAGCTTTTCATCCATTGCGGTCCCTTGGGTATCTGGGTAAGCACTTCCAGTGAAAGGATCTATACCACTTCTTGGCGTTTCACACTTGGCGATGAATTCAGATTGTGGCTCATAGACACCAGCTTCCCACTCAGGTTCTGACGTAACAGGCGTTGTTGGTGTAGTAGGCGTCGTTGCTACCGGCGTGTTACTGGATGAACCGCCACCTCCCCCACATCCTGTGAGAAGTGAAATTGCCACTGCAAATGCAACTGAAGTATACGTATACGCTTTCATGATTAATTACAGACCCTTTATTAACGGCCGCCGAAATTGATAATTCGTCAGCGTTTATGCTCTCAATAACAATACTATGTTCTACGTTAGCATAGTTTATAGCGGTATAGCTTTGTAAGAATAACTAGGTAACAAAAGTTTAAACA
>NZ_JAHHDX010000135.1 GCF_018619335.1 Alteromonas sp. ALT199
AGTTCACGCCTTTTTTACTTAATTTATATACAATTCAAGCTTGTTATACCTTATTCACATAGTCATTAGCACTTTCAGTAATAAAAAAGTTTCATTTATTCTTTTCTCTTCTTGAAGAAAGCCGTTAGCCTTAGCGCCATTGATAAAAGGCTAAAAGACTATGTCACAAGATTCTAATTCGAACTCAGCGCCAGGCGCGGTATTAAACGAACAGCAATGGAATGCAATTACGCAAGCCATTGCAGGCTTAAATCGTGATCAACTTACTTGGGTAAGTGGCTATGCAGCGGGCATGGCAGCTGCGCAAGGCGGTTCGGTTGCCCCTGCGTTACAAAGCGCGCCTGCAGTAGCGGGTGATGCGCCAACGCTAACCATTTTGTACGGCTCACAAACGGGTAATGCAAAAGGTGTGGCTGCGCAGTGTCAAGCTAAAGCAGAAGAAGCCGGCTTTAACAGTAAGCTTGTTAGCATGGCTGATTACAAGCCTCGTAACTTGAAGGCGGAAACCCACGTTGCGGTATTTGTAAGTACACACGGCGAAGGTGATGCGCCAGACGACGCCATTGAACTGCACGAATTCTTAGCCGGTAAAAAAGCACCTAAGCTTGCTAATACCAAATACGCTGTTGTGGGATTAGGTGATAGCAGTTACGAGTTTTTCTGCCAAACAGGTAAAGACTTTGATGAGCGCTTAGGCAAGCTAGGCGGTAAAGCTATCATTGAGCGTTTGGATTGTGATGTCGACTATGAAGCTGAAGCCGAGGCGTGGCTGAATAAGCTAATTGATTCGTTAAAGGATGATTTCAGTGCAGCACCACAAACCGCAGTAGCGGCGCAAACGGGTTCAGCAGTGCAAGGTGTGGCAGCACAGACCTACACCAAAAAGGCACCGTTTAAAGCAACGTTAATTGACGCGCAGAAGATTACAGGTCGTGATTCAGTTAAAGATATCCGTCACATTGAAATTAGCCTTGAAGATAGCGGAATTACCTATAAGCCAGGTGATGCGCTAGGTGTTTGGTTCAAGAACGCAGCTTCTTTGGTATCAGAACTTATTAGCATTTTGTCGTTAGATGGGAATGCTGAAGTTTCTGTAGGTGATGCGTCAATGTCGTTAACTGAAGCATTAACCTCTAAACTTGAATTAACGCTAAGTTACCCTAATTTTATTAAATTATATCAGGCTGCAACGGGCTCTGAATCGTTAGCGACGCTGATGGAAGATAAAGCGCAACTGCGGACCTATATGGCTGAGCGCCAAATCATTGATATTGTGCGTGACCATCCAGGTCAAATTTCAGCACAGCAGCTTGTAGAAGCACTTCGTCCGCTCACGCCTCGCTTGTACTCTATTGCATCAAGCCAAGCAGATGTGGAAGAAGAAGTGCACTTGACGGTAGCTCACGTTGACTATGAAGCGTTTGGTCACCGTCATCAAGGTGGTGCGTCTGGCTTCTTGTGTGAGTATTTACAAGAAAATGGCGACGTAGAAGTTTTTGTTGAAAACAACGATAACTTCCGTTTACCAGCGGACCCGAATACGCCCGTTATCATGGTAGGCCCAGGCACCGGTATTGCACCGTTTAGATCCTTTATGCAAGAGCGTGACGTACAAGGCGCTGAAGGCAAGAATTGGTTGTTCTTCGGTAACCCTAATTTCACGCAAGATTTCTTGTATCAAGTAGAGTGGCAAGGTTACGTTAAAGAAGGTCTGCTAGATAAAATTACGCTTGCATTCTCTCGTGACCAAGAAGAAAAAGTATATGTTCAGCACCGTTTGTTAGAAAACGGCAAAGAAGTGTACGAATGGCTAGAGCAGGGTGCGCACTTCTATGTGTGTGGCGATGCGATGCACATGGCGAAAGATGTAGAAAACGCCTTAATTAGTATTGTGCAGGAGCACGGCGGTAAATCTGAAGCCGATGCAAAAGCTTATATTGTAGAGTTACGAAAAGCGAAACGTTATCAGAAGGATGTCTATTAATGAGTAACGAAAAATCACCATTTATCGTTGAGGGCAAACTGGCTGACAACGAGCGCTTAAAGCGTGAAAGTAATAATTTGCGCGGTACCATCACTACCGATCTTAAAGACGATCTCACTGGTGGTTTCACGGCTGATAACTTCCAGCTTATTCGCTTTCACGGAATGTACCAACAAGACGACCGTGATATTCGCGCTGAACGTGCAAAGCAAAAACTTGAGCCGCTTCACAATGTGATGCTTCGCGCTCGTTTACCGGGCGGCGTTATCACACCTGATCAATGGCTAGCTATCGATAAGTTTGCAGCCGACCACACTATGTACGGCAGCATTCGCTTAACCACTCGTCAAACTTTTCAGTTTCACGGTGTGTTAAAGCCTAAAATTAAGTCTATGCACCAAATGTTGAACAAAGCTGGCATCGACTCTATTGCAACGGCAGGTGATGTAAACCGAAACGTACTTTGTACCTCTAACCCGGTTGAATCTGCGCTTCATCTTCAGGCATTTGAATGGGCTAAAAAGATAAGTGAACACTTACTACCTAAAACCCGCGCGTATGCTGAAATTTGGTTAGACGGTGAAAAGGTCGAAACAACTGAAAAGCCAGTTGAGCCTATTTTAGGCGATAACTACTTACCACGTAAGTTTAAAACTACTGTGGTTATTCCTCCGCAAAACGATGTTGATGTTCATGCGAACGACCTTAACTTTATTGCGATTGCGGAAAATGGTCAGCTAGTTGGCTTTAATGTACTTGTTGGTGGTGGTCTTGCGATGACTCACGGTGACAAGAGCACGTACCCGCGTAAAGCATCTGACTTTGGTTTTATACCGCTGGCAAACACGCTAGACGTTGCCGCTGCGGTTGTTACTACGCAGCGTGATTGGGGTAACCGTGTTAATCGTAAGAATGCGAAAACTAAATACACCCTAGAGCGTGTTGGCGTAGACAACTTTAAAGCTGAAGTTGAAAAGCGTGCGGGCGTAACGTTTGAAGAAAGTCGTCCTTTCGAATTTACCGACCGTGGTGACCGCTTTGGCTGGGTTGAAGGCATTGACGGCAAATATCATCTTACCGTGTTCATCGAAAATGGTCGTATTTTAGATTACCCAGGTAAAACGCTAAAAACAGGTTGTGCAGAAATTGCCAAAATACACAAAGGTGATTTCCGTTTAACCGCAAACCAGAATTTGATTATTGCCGGTGTTCCACCACAAGACAAAGACAAGATAGAAGCTTTAGCTCGTGAGCATGGTCTCATAGCGCCATCTATCTCTAATCAGCGTTTAGACTCAATGGCCTGTGTTGCATTGCCAACCTGTCCGCTAGCGATGGCAGAAGCAGAGCGTTACTTGCCAGATGCTGTTACCGAGTTAGAAGGCTTGCTTGCCAAACACGATCTGGAAGAAGACAGTGTAATTTTCCGCGTAACTGGCTGTCCGAATGGCTGTGGTCGTGCGATGTTGTCTGAAGTTGGCTTGGTAGGCAAAGGTCCTGGCAAGTACAACTTGCACCTTGGTGGTAACCGAGAAGGTACACGTATCCCACGTATGTATCGTGAAAACATTAGCGAACAAGAAATCATGGCAGAGTTAGATACGCTGTTTGGTCAATGGGCTAAAGAGCGTGAAGCTGGTGAAGCCTTTGGTGATTATGTCGTTCGCGCTGGTGTTGTAAAACCAGTAGTAGACTCCGCACGGGATTTCTATGACGAATAACACAGCAGAAAAGCAGCAGCCACTTACGCTTGATATTAGCAAGGAAGCCCTTGCTGATATCAACGACATGCTGGAAAAAATGACAGCGCAAGAGCGAGTTGCTTGGGCGCTGGATAACTTGCCTGATACTCATATTGTGTCTTCGAGTTTCGGAGCGCAGTCGGCAGTTATGCTGCACATGCTTACCCAAGCACAGCCGGATATACCCGTTGTGCTTACCGATACCGGTTATCTGTTTCCTGAAACGTATAAATTTATAGATGAGCTAGTTGAGAAGCTTGATTTAAACTTGCACGTTTACAGCGCCAAAGTGTCCTCTGCGTGGCAAGAAGCACGATTTGGTCGACTTTGGGAACAAGGCATTGAGGGTATTGAAACATACAACAAGATGAACAAAGTCGAGCCAATGCAGCGTGCACTAGGTGAACTGAAAGCCGGCACCTGGTTTGCCGGCTTGCGCAGAAGCCAATCTGATACTCGGGGCAAACTACCTGTGTTACAAAAAGTAGGGCAGCAGTTTAAGCTATACCCAATTATTGATTGGAGCAACAAAGACCTTCACTACTACCTTAAAGACAATGACTTGTCTTATCACCCGCTTTGGGAACAAGGTTACGTCTCAATTGGCGATTGGCATACAACGCAGTCGCTACAAGAGGGTATGAGTGAACAAGATACCCGCTTCTTTGGGTTAAAGCGTGAATGCGGATTGCACGAGTTTGGTGACGGTATTTAACTTATGTTGAATACCTCGCCTAATACTTTTTTCAATTCTTGCAGATACGTATCGTTAGAAGATTTAGTCACCAGCTTGTAAAGCTCACTTCCCACTGAAGTAAATTTGTAATACACCAAAGCAACCCCTGACGTTTTACACGTTAGTGTTATGTTTTCATTAACACATCGCCACGTGACTTGTTGTCCCTCTGTGTATTCGGCGCTCTCAATTTCGCTGGCATAGATTAATTTCATTTCCTGCAGCGATAATAGGTCGGGATAACTAAGTCCGACAGATGCCAGATTTAACTGTTCTGGAATGGGTTTTCGAAGAAACGAAAGCAAGCCTTTACGTTTATGATATCCCACCAATATGCGCGGTACGGTATCATTACTTTTCCGACTCGCTACATTAACGGCTTTATTAAATACTTTTGCATCTCTATGCGTCAGCGTTTTGAGCAACTGTAGCGTGCGAAGTGAAAAACTACCGGGACGGGCGACCTCAACGGCAAAAATCTTGCCCCACAATTCTTGCATTGGTTGGCTGTAAATCTCTTCGGCCATGGTACTAAAAGCAAAAAACCAATCTGCATCAAGATTATCGCTAGTTTGTTCGTTGATTGACACATTTAGTGCTATATTTAGTACAGATTGAAGATTGCTCGCTTTTTGAGTTTCTAGAATTTGTTTCCTACGTTCTAGCGCATGTTTTTGCTTTTTAGGATCAGGAGACAACATAGAAGGGCTAATACCCACTCTAGCAAACCATGACAACATGCGTTGGCGGCTTGCAACCGACTTTTCCGAGCTTGCGACTTTCTCAGCAGCGGGTTGGTCATTAGTTGCTTTAGCGCTACTGACTTCCGTATTCTGAGTTTTTTTAATCTCAGGTGGGAAATGCTGAGGTGAAATCTTCATATCTACTTAAGTAAATGAATGTAAACTAGCGTGTACCATGAGAGCACTATTGCATTGCGTAACGCATTTATCAATGTAATCGTCTCCTTAATACATTAAGTAGTGCATTCTTGTTTTGTATGTATCTGGGAAATGAGCGGTAATGTCGGCAATGGATTACGATAACGACGAGTTAATTTTTTTAGATGATGATGATTCAGTTGCAGAGCCGGTATTATTAGGCAAAGACTGGAACATTCTTATCGTCGATGATGATGAAGAGATTCACACAGTAACGCGTCTCGCGCTGTCTGATCTTGTCGTTAACGATCGCAAGTTAAACTTCATTCACGCCTATTCTGCTAAACAAGCCAAAGAAAAGCTTCACGAACATGGTAACAGCATCGCCATTATTCTTCTTGATGTTGTCATGGAAACTGATGATGCGGGCTTTGACGTAGTAAAATACATTCGTGAAGACATGAAGCTGTACGAGCCTCGAATAATATTGCGCACAGGGCAACCAGGCTATGCTCCTGAAGAGCAGGTTATTAAAATTTATGATATTAATGACTACAAAACAAAGACGGAGCTTACGCGCGCAAAACTGCTGACGACCATTATTTCCTCTCTTCGCTCTTATCAGCAAATCATAACCATCAGCCAAAGCCGCGCAGGTTTAGAAAAAATAATTACGTCATCGGCTAATTTATTTGAAGAGCACTCGGTAAAAGAATTCTGTGAAGGCGTTGTTACCCAAATTAGCTCTCTTATAGGCCTCGATTCTGAGGGGCTTTTGTGCGCACGAGCAGGGTCGCTTTTAGACCAAGACGACGAACAAGTATATGTTCTTGGTGCTGCGGGCGAATACGCAAAATTTATCAACCACCCGGTTGATGACCTTAACAACAGCGAAATTGAAGAAAACGTAAGTCGCTGTCTGCGTCTTAAAAAACATCTATTTGAGCCTTCATGTTCCATACTTTATATTAGCCGAGCTGGATTTGAGGCTGCTGTTTATATACGCCAGACTCACGAAATAAACGAGCTCGATAAAAATCTCCTAGAAGTATTTTTATCGAGTATTTCTGTAGGCTATGAAAACGTTAATTTGTTCCACGAATTAAGAAATGCTGCTTTTAGAGATTGGTTGACTCGATTGCCAAACCGCAATGAGTTTATCAACATGCTAGATAAACCTCATATATTCGCAGGCAAAAACTACACTGTCGCTCTCATAGATGTTAATCATTTTTCTGATGTTAATGACGGCTTAGGGCAAGAGGTTGGCAATGATCTGCTGCGTGCGGTAAGTGATCGCTTTCATTCATCTTTCGATGACAAGGTTAAAAAGGGTCGTATAGGTGCTGACGTATTTGGTTTAATTGGACCTGATGAGCTTGTTTGCCCAGAGTCTATCAACGATGTTTTCCAGTCTTCTTTCCAGGTAGGCGATCATACACTACCCGTCAACGTTACCCTTGGACTCTGCAAGTTAGACAATAAGCGCCACATTGGCATTGAGATTCTAAAGCGTACTAATATTGCGCTAAATCGCGCCAAGAAAAACCTGACTGATAACTTTGAATATTATGCCAAAGATATTGAGGATCAAACGACTTGGCGTTTAGATATGATTCGCCAGCTAAGAAGCGACTTTGCGGCTAGAAAACTAGAACTATGGTTTCAGCCGCAAATAGACTTGCTCAATGAAAAAGTGGTAGGTATGGAAGGCTTACTTCGCTGGCCCGATGGTGAGGGTGGCTATATATCGCCAGCTGTTTTTGTGCCGCTTGCTGAATACTCTGGGCTCATTGTTGATATTGGTGAATGGGTACTCGAAGAGTCATGTCGCCGGCTGCTAGAGCTTAGAGAAAAGGGATATGGACACCTTAGAGTTGCTGTGAACATATCTATTCCACAGTTTCGCGATAGGTTATTTGTGGACAAAGTCAAACAAGCACTCTCAAAGTCGAACTGTGACCCCAGTCTATTAGAGCTTGAAATAACTGAAAGTGTGGTCATGGATGAGCCGCAAATTGTGATAGATGCGTTGCGCTCGTTAAAAGAATTCGGCGTTCAAATTGCAATTGATGACTTCGGAACAGGCTTTTCTTCAATGAGTTATTTGCAGCAGTTGCCTCTAGACCGTTTAAAAGTCGATCGGTCTTTCGTTAAAGACATCAAGCCGGGTGCCAGTGCCGTGCTTGCCGAAACCATCGTGACATTAGGGAATAAGTTAGGATTACTCACTATTGCGGAAGGCGTGGAAAAAAGAGAACAAGCAAGCTACATGATTAAACTAGGGTGTGATGAGGCTCAAGGTTTTCTATACGCTAAGCCCATGCCGTTCGATTCGCTTCTAGCGTTTCTTGAAGCGCATGATTAATTTGTTAAGGCTGACGAAATAGCGCGCTGCATTTTGGGAAGTATATCTAGCTTGAACCACGGATTTTTAGCTAGCCATCTGTTGTTTCTGCCTGACGGATGGGGTAACACAAAGTGTGTGTTTGTTGGGGTGCCTACGGCTTCAGTTAAGGTTTTATACTGCGGTAAATAATATTGCTGCGAGTATCGACCCACGTAAAGCGTGATTTTAGGCTTTAAATAGTTAAGAAACTCATCGTGCCATACAGGTGCACATTCTTTTCTAGGTGGCGCATCAGCACCGTTTTTATACCCTGGAAAGCAAAAGCCCATGGGCAACACCGAGATTAAATGTGGGTTGTAAAAGGTTTCTTTAGATACACACAACCATTCTCGCAGGCGGTCCCCGCTGGGATCATCAAACGCGATGCCTCTTTCATGAGCTTTAAGCCCGGGTGCTTGCCCGATAATAAGTATTTTAGTTGATGGAGCAGTATTGAATATTGGATTAGGTTTGTGAGGTAGATGAGGGGCACATAGTGAGCAATTCCTCGCTTTCATCACCAACGCATCATGACCTTCCAAAACTTTCTCCAATTATTTCTCTTTGTAATACTTTTGTCACAATTGTATGATCTCAATTTGACTATCTAATGTATATACAGTATGTTTAATAGTGACAGTAGTAGACTGTAGCACAGGAGAAGAAACATGCGTAAAGTAGTACTAACATTAGCTCTATCAGCAGCCTTTGGTATTGCGCATGCGGAATCTGGTGAGAACCAGCTTTTCGATTGCATGGATGCGAAAACATTCGAAATGAATAACCAATGTATGTCGGATCAAATCGGCAATAACATTCGTTTCCGTGATGCACAAGCAAAGCTGATCGACATTGCAAGCGAAAGTCAGGGTGACTACGCCATAGCAACAATGACATTCGATCAAGAAAATATGCACATCGACATCGTAGCACATAAAGATTCGCTTAACGCGCTTGCTGCGAACCGTAACTAATTTTTAGTTAACGCATATAAGCCGGCGACAATTTCGCCGGCTTTTTTGTATCTGTTAAAAAATCCTATTAAGTCCGTTGATGGCAGCTACACGGTAAGCTTCCGCCATAGTCGGATAGTTAAACGTGGTATTAACGAAATAGTCTATGGTGTTGCCTTCGCCTTTTTGCTGCATGATGGCCTGACCGATATGAACAATCTCAGAGGCACGTTCACCAAAGCAGTGAATACCCAATATTTCTTTCGTTTCCCGGTGAAAGAGAATTTTAAGACTACCTGTTTGCGTTGATGCAATTTGCGCTCTGGCCAAATGTTTGAACTGGGCTCTTCCCACCTCATACGGTATTTTGGCTGCGGTAAGTTCTTGTTCTGTTTTACCTACCGAACTAATTTCTGGAATGGTATAGATACCCGACGGAATATCTTCTACTAACGCTGAATGTGTATTTATGCCAAGCATGGCTTCAGCGGCAAATCGTCCTTGGTTGTATGCTGCCGATGCTAAACTTGGGTAACCAATCACATCGCCAACAGCGAATACATTATCTACGTCAGTTTGATAATTCTGATTAACTTTAAGTTGTCCTCTGCCATCAGCTTTCAAACCAATATTCTCAAGTTTAAGGGTATCTGTGTTGCCCGTACGCCCATTGGCAAACAGTAAGCAATCAGCCCGCATGCGCTTGCCTGACTCTAAGTTTAAAATCACTGAATCTTCGGTAGCTTCTACAGAAGAGTAGGTTTCGTTGTGACGAATAAGTACGCCGTTATTCCACAAGTGGTAACTTAGCGCATCAGAGATCTCGTCATCTAAGAATGACAGTAAGCGGTCTCGCATATTAACCAGATCGACTTTCACCCCTAGGCCTCTAAAAATACTGGCATATTCAGACCCAATTACACCTGCACCATAAATTATGATGGACTTCGGATCGTGGTCTAAAGATAAGATGGTGTCAGAGTTATAAATACGAGGGTGATTAAAATCGATATCTTTCGGGCAGTAGGGGCGCGAACCTGTGGCTATTGCTATTTGTGCTGCTGTGACTGTGTCTTTCGAACCATCCTCTCGTGTTATTTCTAGAGTGTGTGCATCGACAAAGCTGGCTTCGCCATGAAAGAGGGTAACGCGGTTTCTGTCGTAAAAAGAAGAGCGCAGGCGAGTTTGGCTTTTTACAACACCGCTAGCATGACTCATGATGTCAGAGAACGTAAGGCTCTTGCTTAAATGGTTGTCGGCAAACAGGGGAGAAGAGTTGTATTCAATAAGACGGCTAACGGAGTGACGAAGTGCTTTTGAGGGGATGGTTCCCCAGTGGGTACAGCCACCACCTACTGCTTCGTAGCGCTCTACCACAGCAACTTTTTTACCGGCCTTGGCAAGCTGCATTGCAACGCCCTCTCCACCAGGGCCAGTGCCTATAACGATTGCGTCGTAGTGATACGACGGAGCTTTAGTTTTTTGCTTCGTTGCCATCTTACTTTCCCATATTGTTATATTTGTATTGCGTGGCTTATGAAAATAGTGAGCCGCAATACAAAATAAGTGATTCTGGTTTTAGTATAACTACCTTATCCAACTATAGAATAAAAAAAACCACATAAGCAGATACTTATGTGGTTTTGTTTTATCGAATTAGCTGAAAGAATAAGTAATGCTAAGCCATTTGTAGTGACAGGCTTTGCAGCTGAGTCCATTTTTCTTTCTGCATTGCAAAGGCGTGCTTCATCTCTTTGTATTTGTAAGCAAGCTCTAACCCTTCAATGCTGCGCTTCAATGTACGCTTCTTAACGCGCATAACGCGTTTTTTGGTTGCGTAGTACTCACTCATACGCTGCATTAACAAGTCGTATTCTTCCTGAATGGTATGCATCATTTCTTCCGCATTCGGCAGTAATGATACTTTTTCACTTGCTCTTTGCAGCTGCATCGCTGCCAGGGCTTTTTCGATGCGCTCTTCAGGTACTTTGCGAAGATTCGACGTTAAACCTACATAAGACAGCCCTTTTATTAGCCATTTAGTGGGATCAAACTGATACCAACGAATGCCATTGCGGTAGTCGTACTCAAATATATGGTGATAGTTGTGATAACCCTCACCAAAAGTAAAGAATGCTAAAACGCCATTATCACGTGCCGTATTCTTATCGGTGTAAGGCTGGCTACCCCAGAAGTGCGCAAGTGAGTTAATGAAGAAAGTAACATGGTGAACTAGCACCAAGCGCAATACACCAGCTACTAAAATCATGCCCATGACGTCGCCGTTCAGATAACCCAGCAGACCAGTAATACCAAAGTTAGCAGCGAGTACGATAGGCAAGTAGTATTTGTGCTGCCACATCACAACGCTATCTTTTTGTAGATCTTTACAGTTGCTGTAATCATCGTAACGCTTAGCTTGATACTCGCGTAACATCCAGCCGATGTGCGCAAACCAAAGTCCTTTCTTTGCAGAGTAGGGGTCTTTGTCGTTGTCATCTACATGGCGATGGTGAACGCGATGATCTGACGACCAGTGCAAAATACTATTTTGCAGGGCCATCGCCCCACCAATCGCTAATACGACACGAACTACAATGTTGGCATCGTATGTTTTATGTGACCACAAGCGATGATACCCAGCAGTTATCGACATACCGGTGAAATAGAATAGGAATATGGCGGTACCGATTTCTGCCCAATCGATACCCTTATATGCCACCCAAAGCGGCACACCAATAAATGCAATTGCGCCCGATATTATAAATACCAGCACATTCGTTAGGATAAGAGGAGGTTTTTTCATTTTATACAACTTGGCTTACAACTGTTCGCTAATTTATCTTTTTACGAGGCTTCAGGCAAGCAAAACCCGGATAAGTTCTGCTTACATGTGTAAAGTTTAATTATAGCCGAGGGTGGCTAAAACGCTGGTGAAACGTAAGAATTAATGCTTAACCCTTGTTTATAAAAGAGATGATTTTGTACTGGTCTTCAGCCTACCAGGTCTTTTTTTATTGCATTTTCGATGACAAAAATTCTATCTTGTCCCCAAACCTGAATATCATGGTAGCGAAACACTGGTACGCCCCAACTTCCTTTTGAATACATGTCTTGTTGGTTTCGTTCTACTTCATCTTGCCATGAACGGTTAGTTAAATGTTGTTTGGCTTGCTCCCAATCTAATCCTGCTTTTTCAACGATTTTCTTTAATCCCTTGTCTGTTTCTGCGCGGATCCCTTTAGTATTTACAGCTTCTGAGAAGGCCACCAAATAATGTAGGAAACGCCCATTTTCTCGAGCATAATTAAGAAGTGAATAGCAGCGCCTCACACCATCTCCAAGTGGATCTGCTAGTTTTCCATACGGCCAGCCTAATTTTTTTGCTTCGCGCTTTGTGTCTAAAAATATATAGAGTGCTTTTTTGAAAGGAACAAAAAGACCACGCATCATCATTGGCAACACGGGGTGAACAACTAACGGAACTTGATAGGTGCTAGCCAGAGATATTCCTTCTAACAGTGCTATGTGGGAGTATGGACTTCGCGCCGACCAAAATAGCTCTATAGGTTTTCCGTTTTTAATCTCTACGTCATCGTTTATAGCCGTTGGTAATGCTGCTATATCTGGGCGCTTTCTTTCTAAGTTGTAAGTTCTATTGAAAACCACTGACGTTACATTTGTTAATTTCAATTGCTCTTGAGATAGTCTTTGCTCTAAATGATCCAGTCTATCCACGCCCCAATACCACTCACCATCGTAGTAAACCGTTGCGGGTAAATAATGACCACGCTGACTTAGCTCAATGGTGTTTGCTTTTACTTGTTCTTTAATTGAATTTTTCTTACCAGCATCGATTGTCAATTCAGTTAGCTCTGAACCCTCTGATGTCTCCCAGAATTCATAAACAATGCGAATAAGTTTAGGCCAACTTTCCTTATTATTAATGGCATCTTGAAGTTTTATGGTATACGCCATAGTTCTTTCTGAATTAGGTTCTTTTAAACCGGTTTCCTGAGCGGGTACGGGTAAAAAGTTGTACAGTTGTGCAAGAAACATTGCGTCATTTAAGGCATGGTTTTCCCAAAGGGTTGGCTCTGGGAACATAACATTGTCAGTCGTGCTTATGACCTTTATCGAAAAGTCGACCTTAAACCTTTCTTCTATACTCGGTAATGCCTGAAGTAGTAAAAATGAATAGGGATCATCAACCTTTATGTACACTGATAGTTGAGCTGACTTGCGAAGTAGAATGCGTTTGGCCTTAAAAAACTGTCTACGAACTTGTAAACGCCAATCACTGGAGATAGCTTGGAGTAGTAGCGGCTTTATAGTTTTCTTCAACGTCGTTATCTCTTGTTTCCCAAAGTACTATAGTTAACATCTATTTGCTGGTCATTTCCGGACAACCTCTATTCATTTTGATTAAATTGTTAATGCCCTGTTAACATTTCATGCTTGGCGTCTTAGGATATTGTATAACTTCTAGATACCTGAGCTAAGAATGAGAAAAGGTGTTTTCACTTACAATGAAGCAGTATTACCTATCTACTTTCCCAAAGTCCTGTTTGGCATGCTATGTGATGAGGGATACCACCCTGACGGGTTGCTTGCCGGCTGCGGTTTAAAGGAAAATGACTTTGAAGTTGAAAATATTAAGTTATCACTTAACGAGCACCAGCAATTCATTAAAAATGTTCTTGAAGTCAGTCAGAATGAGCATATCGGCTGGAATTTCGGAAAGTGCATTAATTTAACGACGCTTGGAACTGTTGGTTATGGTGCGCTCAGTAGCGAAACATTAAAGGAGGCCCTTGAATTTATCAGCCAGTTTCTTCACCTGCGAACGGCTCTTTTCAGCGTTAGATTGGGGGAGCAAAATAATGGCGTAAAAGATGAGAGCTATTTAGAAGTAAAACCATTGACCTCTTTTAGTAATTCTCAATACTTTTTGCTTACCGCGGCGGTAAGCGCAGCTATGAATGTTATTCAGTTCTGTTATCCAAACACAAGTGTTGTGTCAAAAATCGAGATGCAGTGTCAAACTCCCAAATCAAACTGTGAGGCTTATCTCCCCAGTAGAGTTCCAATCGTGTTTAACAAGCTGTCTACGCGTATTTACCTTCACAATACGTTGCTGAATGCTTCTTTACCTACTGCAGATTCTTTTTCTCAAAAAGCCATGTATGCGTTATGCGCAGAACAATCTTCTAACTTCGGCAAGAGAAAGGATGTTGTTACAGCTTTAAGAAAGTGTATTAAAGAGAGTTATCGTTTTTCTCTTTCTTTAGATGATGCGGCTGCGTTTTTCTATATCTCTCCCAGAACGCTTCGCCGCGCGCTGTCTTCTTGCGGCACACATTTCAAATCAATTGTTAATGAAGAAAAGGCCCAATTCGCAAAGGAGATGCTTTCAAAAACAAATTTAACTATGGCAGAAATAGCGCTCCAATTAAATTTTTCTGACCCCTCTAATTTCGGTAGAGCTTTCAAAGCTTGGACTGGAGTTTCTCCTGTAGGTTGGCGAGAGCGCGGACAATAATTGCGATATTTTTCTATAAAAAATTAATTAGTGTGGCTGTTTGTCCTCTTTTAACCATGGCATGACCACTTCTGAACTTACTCTAGGTTGGAAATGCCCGCCATAATCCGTACTTGATGTTCTAGGTAGAATTGATTCAAGGAAAACGAGTTATGAATACAAATATGTCGGGAAAGACTGCAATTGTTGCTGGTGGTAGCGCAGGTATGGGAAAAGCAAGTGCTATAGCCCTTGCTGAAGAAGGGGTAAACTTAATTATATCTGCCAGACGCGAGCAGCGACTAAACAATACAGTAGAAGAAATTAGATCTCGCTACGGCGTAGAAGTTACTGCTGTGGTTGCAGATCACGCCACGGAAGAGGGGCGTGCAAAGCTGTTAGCGGCCTGTCCAGGCCCTGATATTCTTATTATTACCATATCTCCGCCACCGATTATTTGGGAATACGACGATATAGAAGAAGAGAACTGGCTTGAGTCAGTTAAGCTTGGTCTTATTGGGCCGGTTGAGCTTATAAAAGCATTTAGTAAACCTATGAAAGAGAAAGGGTGGGGAAGAATAGTGAATATCGCCACCGTGGCCGCAAAGTACCCTTTAGAAATGAGGTTGATGTCGGGACCTGCACGCTCTGCGCTGGCGAACTACACTTCGGTTGTATCAAGAGACTTAGCTAAGTATGGGGTGATCTTAAACAACGTATTACCAGGTATGTATGCTACCGAAGGGATGATCGAGTTAGCCTTACCTCATAAAGAAAAAATTGAACAAAAATATGGGAAAGGCGCGGCTGATAACATAACGCCTGAAATGGTACACAAGATGACCTTGGACTTGTTCGACATTCCTACTCACTCACTGGGCAATCCGAAAGACCTGGCGCAATTTGTCACATTGCTCTGTTCAGATGCTGCCAAATTCACCGTAGGTCAAAACCTTGTGCTTGATGGTGGAATGGCAAGAAGCCTGTTTTAAACATTAAGTTAATACAAAGATTCACTTAAGCGAAAAATGCCAGACACTTAAAAGTGTCTGGCACAAGCGCGTTATCGTTTTTGTTTGCTCTAAATAACAGTTTGCTTCAGGTGCTTAGAATTTACCCCTTACGCCCAAGTTATAACGTGGACCATATGTCTCATAATCAATAAGCTGGTTGCTAAATCGACCGTGTCTACGGGTACTTTCGTCAGTGACATTAATCCCTTCTAAAAAGACAGATATATTCTCATTAACATCGTAACTAGCAGAAACGTCGAGCTGACTATAAGATTCAGTGAACGTAGGTTCTAGGCCTCCAGAAAGTAAAAATTCGTCACGCCAGTTGTAGGCCGCCCTTACCTCATAATTTTCTTTCTCATAGAAAATAACGACATTCGCAGAGTCACTTAAGCCGGTAAGCGCAAAATCATTTTCTAACGAATACACGTCGTATTCATCTTCACTGTCTACCAGGGTATAGTTAACTATACTGCCAAAACCAGATTCGCCAAACAGGTGCTGAACATTAAACTCCCATCCGTAAACTCGGGTCGCGTCAAGGTTTTGAGGTGTAGAAATTTCCCATTGAATAACGGGGTCCCCTGGCTGGGAAAGGCAATCAGCAACCGGATTAGTTACTGTGCCATTAGGACAGGTTGCTCTTGGGTTTGCGCTGGGATCCGTTAATGGGCCATTAGGCCCAACTAGCTCACTTTCTATTTGCCCTGTAGAAATAAAATTGTCAACTTGCTTGCGAAAGTGTCCTAAAGAAGCATAACTGCCTTCTTGATAATAATACTCTAAAGATAAATCAATGTTTTCCGACTCAAAGGGCAGTAAATTAGGGTTTCCTCGAGACGCTCGAAAGGGACCGCCCGCGCGATGTAGGTTTAAGCTGGTGGCCGGAAACATCGCACCTATACTACTTCTAGCAATAGTCTTACTGTACGAAAACCTTGCGATAAATTCGTCAGTCATTTCTAAACTAAAATCTAAGTTTGGTAGAAAATGCTCGTACGCCCCCTCAAGGGTTTCAGTGACCTCTTCATCCGCTAGCACTTTTGCAACTTGAATTGGTGTGATCCAGTTAAAGCCAACGACGGGTCTTTGTACAGAGTACGACTCGACATCTGTTTCCTCATACCTCACTCCGAAGTTTGCACTTATTGGCATATCATTGAAATCTGTAACGAAATCGAAAGAGATGTACGCGGCAGTGGTTTTCTCAGATATACCGTCTTGCTTGATATCAGCTTCATTGTATAGCGATTGCTCGCGTACTAAATCAAGAAATTCGTTGGCGCTAAATACTGGAAGAAAGTCGAAGCCTATACCACCAGGGCTAAAACTGTAGTCAAGTGCACTGATATCCATCGTTCCATTGCCTAAAGCAAAGTTATCGCTGTAGATATTATTGCTGTCTACGTCGTATTTAGTGTGTGCAAAGCCGAAGTTGATAGCGTCAAGAGCACCGGTTTCCATGTTTAGCCACTTACCGGAAAGCTGCAATTGCTGAATATTATTTTCGATCTCGTAACCGCGCTCTTGATACAAATCAGCTTCTATATTTTCAGCAGCATAGGCGCCACCAGGTACGCCGCTGTCATCGTAAAAGGCCATAGGAATATCGCCGCTAAAATCTGCACTAATATGCACCGGAGCGAGTTCGCCAAAGGGGTTCTTAAGGTTGGCGATACGTTCGGCTGGTAAAGCTCCCGGATTAGAGTGAGATGTTGAATCGTGTACATCTAATTCGAAGCTAAGCGCCTCGGTTGCTAGCCATTCAAAATTGGCGCCGTACGAGTCGTTTTCAGTTTCAAAGTTGTATTCCCAGGCCCAAAAGTTGAGCTCATCGTTCATTCGACTCGGGTTAACAATAGTGCCGTTTTCATCAGCTGCACCGTCTTGAACATTGTCGAACCAGAAACTCATACGGTTCATTTTACCTTGTTCATCTAATCGAGATACCACATAGTCTAGCGTGGCTGTAAGAGTTTCTGTGGGGGCGTACTGAAAGACGAGCTGACCGTTTATACGGTCTCTATTAAAGTTTGTTTCTTCGAAATCTACAGTTGGAGTGCGCCATGTGGCAAGCGTAGGGTTTTTCGAGGTATCTATTTTGCTAGTATCTGGGTTGGCTTGCCCTGGGTATCCGCGCCCCCAGCCTTGTGTTCCAATGCGGTCAACATGACTGTCCCGCTCAGCATAAGAGAGCGATGCGAGAATGCCATAGGTTTTATCCGCAAACGTCTTACTCAACAATCCGGCTAGTTCAGGAGTGACATCGTCGCCCACCGTTACGCTAGTGTCCATAACCGCTTTTGCACTCCATGCTGCTACAAATTCATCCAATTCAAAAGGACGAGCTGTATTGATATTTATTGTAGCGCCTAGCCCTCCAGAGCTTACATGAGCTTTACCCGTTTTATAAACTTCAACGCCAGACACGCTTTCCGCAGCAATTTCGCGAAAATTGAAGCTACGGGAAATGCCTTTTGAAATAAGTGAAGAAGAATTAGGCATTTGGCGATTATTGAGGGTCACTAAGTTAAAGCTGGGACCAAAACCTCGAACAGTAACTTGGTTCCCTTCGTTGTTCGAACGGTCAATGGATACCCCGGTAATTCGCTGTAGCGATTCAGCAAGATTGGTATCTGGAAACTTTCCGATATCTTCTGCAGAAATGGCCTCTACTACACCAGACGACTCGCGTTTAATGTCCATAGCTGAGGTAAGAGATCCTCGAATCCCCTTTACTTCAATGACTTCGACAGACGTATCCTCTTGAGCCACTAAGGCGCTGCTGAAAAGAGAAGATGCAACAGCGAAGGAGACTGCGTTTAACTTTACGTTTTTCATAAACAGACCTGTAAATTTTATGTGAATCTATTGTTTCGTCATTGTTGTATGTATTATGTATATTGTCAACAATTGTCATCAAGTAAAGTTGAATTTTTAAATGCTGCTAGCAATAGGAAAAACGCGAGCCTAACCAATCAAGGGGTTATGAAGCGTGTCAGATATAATTCGCTTGGCGAATGAATATGAAGGTAAACAAATAGTTGTTTGCAGGAATATTGTGATTAGTACGTCTAAAGCGCACTACCAGGCTGGTAGTGCAGCGTATTCAATAAAGAAAGAAAAGTTAGCACTTACGTATGTTGCAAGCAGAAGAGTCTTAGATGGCTTGTTAAAGGGATTTATGTAAAGTTTTTACTTAATGTTTTTGCGGATTGCGGCAATAGCGGCTTTTGCGTCACCTTCGCGAAAGGCATTGACGATATCTCTATGTTCGTCTACCAGTTTGCTTGAAGTTTTAATACGCTGATAATTCATTCGCATGCGAATGACTATTGGATACCAAAGATTTAGAAGACTTTCGCCCCCAGCAAGCTCTACAAAATATTCATGAAAAGCAATGTCAGCTTTAGTGAGTTCTGTGTACTCTTCTCGTTCAAAATGCTCTTGCATATTGTCAATTATCGCATCCATATCAGCTAGTTGTTCTAACGTTAAGTGGCCTGCGAGTTGTTTGGCTGCGTACTCTTCAATTTTTTTACGAAGATCAATGCTTAGCTTTTGTAATTCTGACGGTAGCGGGGCGTTTACAGATGCGCCTACGTTGTTTTTACTAACTAATAATCCCTCTTTAGTCAGCTTTAAAATGACGTCTCGAATTGGACCTCTAGATACGTCGAACCTTTCTGCTAGCTGAATTTCGTTCAGTTTGGTATTCGGTGCTAGTTCACCAGAAATTATATCTGAGCGGATTAGGTCAGCAATTTGATCTCGAACAGAAAGAATTTTTGGCTTCATTGATAACTCCAAATTTTATACTTATACGCGTTTGCGAAATGTTAACCTTTTTCTTTAAATTGTCCAGTAAAAACCAATTGGTATAAGTAAGGTTCTTTCAATCCTTCGGCGTAAGTGATATACGCAGCTTTATTTGAATAAAGCTATTTACCTGCCTGACTCCCAATGTCTATAAATTGAATCTTTGTGGATCTGTTATTCCAGTTTTTGGTATAAGCGCTTTAGGTACATCAATTTTTTTGTCATCAGCCCCACTGGCAAAATTGCTAATGTTATAACTATTGCGCGTATTCCAATCCATTTCTACTCGACCATCTCCTAGCACAATACGCCCAAGCTTTTGGCGGAACCACTTTGCTAGCTCTAAATACTCAACTGTGTATGCGACATTTTTTCTTTCCAAAGGGTCGACTCTTAGATCATACAATGCCAAATCAACTTTCAACGGGTGCGCGGTTAACGCCCACGTAATATTATCATTAAGATAGGGAGTTACAGCGGGTTCACGGCGGTCTCTAGTGCGCATAGAAAATGCAAAGTCTTTGGTGCGCATGTAAGCTCTATGACCGCTAACTAAATTCATTTCACCAAGAATATAGTCTCTCTGATAATTTTCATCGTTTGATACGACAGCTAAATCAACGCCATCTAAATAGTCGTATGCTGACACTTCAACATCGATACCTGCACCTGATAATAGCGTGGGCGCTAAGTCTACATACTCTACTAAACTGTTTACTACTTTCCCCGGTGGATAGGTTTCTTTGTCGGAGGATACAACAATAACTGCACCGTTTAGCGACTGCTTCCAAGGCCCAAACTTTGCCATTATCCCCTGTTCACCTAAGTGCCAGCCGTGATCGCCTACAGTAAAAACGATTAAATAGTCCCGCCCTTGTTGCTTACTGTGGGCTTTGAATGCTTCCACTGCTTTACCTATCAGTGCATCACCAAAAGCGGTAAAGGCGTAGTAATCTTGAACAGCTTGCTGTTTCTCGCTCTCTTTCATTCCATTTGTTTTCGACTCATTGTAGATTTGCTGAAGCTGGGTGGGGAAGGTCGCAACTTCATCAGCGCTAAAATCTGGCAAGCGATATTGTTTGTTTTTGAATTGGTCGCGAAAAGATTTAGGAGGAAGCACTGGGGTATGGGGTAAATGAAAGCCAAGGTTAACAAAAACAGGACTACTGCTTTTGGGGCCATTAACCGGCTTCCCAGCTAGAGTTTTGTATTGATTCCCCGTGTTTTCAAGGTAGCTTTCGAATTCTTCTACAATTAATGCATCTACTGTTTTTTCTGATGGCTGCGGGTTTACCCCGCCTAATATGAGACCCGTATTGATGCGAGTATAGGCTCGTAATATATCAAACTCTTCTTCAACACTGCTTTTTACAGCTTGCTCCTGTGCGTTTAGCTCTCTATCGGCTTTAGAAATCACATATTCTTTCTTTGTTCCGTCTGGGTAAAAAACCGTCTCGGTGGCATCACGTCTTAGCAGAACACCATCTATCAAGCCATGAGAGCCTGTTGAATAAAGCCCTCCAAAACCTTGCTGGTGTAAGTCTCGATTGAACTCTAGAGAAAAATCAAATATAGAGCTTGGCTCGTCTTTTTTCTCACTAATACCGTGATGATGTTTTCCTATTATAGCTGTGGAATAGCCAACATCCCGTAAGCTCTGTGATATAGCTGGTTTCGTAAAATCTGCTTCTTGGTGCGTATGCTCCCAGGCATACTTCCCATTGCGAAACGGATAACGACCAGTATGCATTGACGTTCGAGACGGTCCGCACGCTGGAGAGTTATTGTAAGCGCGTGTGAACATGACGCCTTCAGAGGCGAGAATGTCGATATTTGGTGACGAGACATAGCCTAATGGGCTTTCACTTTTGCCTGTTGTCGCTCGATTATAAGCTTGTATCGAATCTGGACGGTGATCATCTGTAACAATCCATAAGATATTGGGTTGACTATTATTTTGAGCAAAGCTAAATGTCGATAATGCCATTAGTGTCAGTATGGCAATTACTTTGAACGTTTCTATTTTCATAATAGTTGCTGCCTCTTGATATCGTGCCAATTGTTTTTCTAATTGGGCCGCACAGATTGTTATCTAAATAACCATTGGCAAGTTGAGCCTCCATATAAATAGCGGTAGCTAGATATAGGAGGCTTAGTAGGTTTGAATTGCTTTGAAAATGATACTTATTATTTAGCTTCGTTCATGTAAACGGTTTTCTTTTCGAGGTACTGTTCTAACCCGTATTGGCCATCTTCTCCGCCCATACCGCTTTTTTTCCAACCGTTGTGAAAGCCCTGGTGTTGCTCGCCAATTCCACGATTGACGTAGACTTCACCAACTTCCATTTCCGCAATCGCCTTGTTTATATTACTTAGCGAGGTGGTATAAAGGTATGCAGAAAGGCCGTAATCGCTGTCATTCGTAAACGCGATGGCTTGCTCAATACTCGTTACTTTTGTTATTGGCAAAATAGGACCGAAGGTTTCTTCGTGCATGAGCACATTGCTTTGGGCCACATCGCCAACTAGCGTCGGCTCAAACCAATGACCTTTTTCAAACCCTTCAACGGTTGCCTCTTTGCCACCACACAATACTCTCGCCCCCTGTTTCAAACCTTCTTCTAACAAATGGCGGATGTTTGTAATTTCACGAGCATTTACTTTAGGTCCCATTTGCGTATCGGCTAACATTGGATCACCAACTTTTATGGCCTGTACTTTAGGAATTAGCTTTTCTACAAAAGCATCGTAAACATTTTCATGTACATAAAGGCGCTCAGCACAGGTGCATACTTGCCCACAGTTCGCGAAACGAGTATCAATAAGGTCATTTGCCGCTTTTTCTAAATCAGCATCATCCATAACGATAAATGGTGCTTTACCGCCTAGTTCAAGCATCACAGGGATCATATTTTTACCTGCAGACTTGTAAATGCTTTCGCCTGCGCGGGTGCTTCCTGTCATCGTGATCATTTTGGTGATGGGGCTCTCACAGAGATATTGCCCCACACTGGCGCCCGTTCCGTTTACAATGTTCAAAACACCTTTTGGTAAGCCAGCTTTAATTGCAAGTTCGCCTAACAAGAGGGTTGCTAGTGGCGTTTCTTCGGTCGGCTTTAAAACGAGAGTGTTTCCAGTAACAAGCGCTGGTCCAATTTTACGTCCGGCCAATGCCAGTGGGAAGTTCCATGCGGTGATAGCAACTATGACACCGCGAGGGACTTTGTGAATGTAAATTTTCTCGTCTTCAATATCTGAAGGCAGAATATCGCCACGGATAGTTAATGCATTATCGCATGCATAATCGATAAAACTTGCGGTGACCGCTACTTCCATTTCGGCAACACCAATTAGCTTTCCTTGTTCTTTAACAAGTAAAGGGGCAAGTGTATCGCTATGTTCTCTGATTTCTTGTGCGAACTTGCGCAACACTGTAGCACGCTCTCTGGCAGTTTTTTTCGCCCACAGTGGCTGAGCGCTTTGCGCTGATTCAAGAGCAAACTGAGCGTCTTGTTCACAACCCATAGGGATTTCGCCGACTAGTTTACCGTCACTTGGGCTCGTAATTGAAATATGCTCTTGTGAGGCAGAAGCGACGTACTCGCCATCTATGAAGTGTTTTTTGCTATGTTGATACATACTTTATCTTCCCATCCATCCGCCATCGACTAAAATCGTTGCGCCGTTCATATAGTCTGATGCCTGAGATGCTAAAAATACGGTAGGGCCAATGAAGTCTTCCGGCTCACCCCATCGACCCTGAGGAATGCGCGCAAGTATTGCTTCTGCTCTGCTAGGGTCGTTGCGCAGTGCTTCAGTATTGTCAGTAGCAATATAGCCTGGTGCGATAGCATTTACATTAATACCTTGTCCTGCCCACTCATTGGCAAGGGCTTTAGTTAACTGCCCTATAGCACCTTTACTTGCGGCATAGCCTGGTACTGTAATCCCGCCCTGAAATGTCAGCAATGAAGCGGTAAAAATAATTTTGCCACGCTGGCTCGCAGCCATGAGCTTACCTATTTCACGGCTTAATATAAACTGGGCGTTTAAATTTACTTCTATCACCGTATCCCAATATTCATCGCTATGGTCAATAGCTGGATTGCGTAGAATAGTGCCCGCATTATTTACCAAGATATCAATATTTGAATGCGCCTCCTTTACCTCATTTATAAAACGATAAAGGTCTTTTCTATTGCTAAAATCACACTGATAAGCGGTAAAGTTCTGACCGGCTTCAAGCACGCCTTTTTCGGTATCAGAACCTGATGAAGCAAGGCTCGCAGACACGCCGATAATATCAGCGCCAGCCTTTGCCAGCCCTATCGCCATAGCTTGCCCTATCCCCCGGCTACAGCCAGTTACTAGTGCAGTTTTTCCAGATAAATCGAATAAAGTTTGCATTTAATTCTCATCTCCCAGTGAAACGAGGGCTTTCATACCAGAGGGGTTACCATCCATAGAAGCGAATGCGTCAGCAATATTGTCTAGTTTGCTCACTGAACTAATTAATGGAGATAGATCAAGCGCGCCATCAGCAATCAGTTTTATTGCTTGCTCAAAGTCTTCATGCTCATACACGCGAGCGCCTAAAAGCTCCAATTCCTTCCAAAAGAATTGAAACAAATCGACTTGGGGCTTCTGCGAGTGAATGGCTACCATACAAATTCGCCCGCGTACGGCAGCTATGTCTGTCATAACATCCACGGCAGGCTGCACGCCTGAAACCTCAAATACCACATCGGCCCCTTTACCATTGGTGGCGTTATTTATTTTCTCGACGATATCTTCATTGATAGGATCAACGGTATCAATGCCATGCTCTTCAGAGAACTTTCGGCGCGTCTCGCTAACTTCAGAAATAATAACGTTCGCGCCCCTAGCTTTAGAAACCATTGCAACAAGTTGACCTATTGGACCACCGCCTATAACAACAACGTCTTCGCCTTTTGCAACACGAGCTCGAGAGACATCGTGACAAGCAACAGCTAATGGTTCGACTAATGCGCCCATCTTCAAAGATACGTTGCTAGGTAATTTGTGCAGTGTTCTTGCTTTTACGGTCCAAGAGCTTTGGAAAGCCCCTGGTGTATCTATTCCCATAAACTTAAGATTTTGACAAACGTGAGAATGACCCGCATCGCAAGCGGGACAGTCTAGGCAGTAGTCTAAAGGACGAACTACGACATGGTCACCTATCGTTACATTGTCAACGCCTTCGCCTACTTCCGCTACGACACCAGACATTTCATGTCCAATAATTTGAGGTGGCGACACCCGTGCATCCATCACACCGTGATAAATATGCATGTCGGTGCCGCAAATTCCTACATAGCCAACCGACAAGCGAACCTCGCCAGGACCAGGAGGGATTGCAGTCCCTTGTTGTATATTAAACGTCTTGTCACCTGCGTATTGTGCTGCGAACATAGCTAATTATCCTTACTTTTCTTGATAAGGTGAGAGTTTCACTTCATCGAAAATTACACCGGTACCCACTGTCTCAGGCGCAATGGCGTAGCCTTGGTGATCGAGTGAAACGGGATGAGTTGTATAGGCATCTATTGGAAATGAATGGTATTCCATCATTCCAGCGTTAGGTTGTGAGGCCATAAGTGAAACGTGAAGTTCTTGCATGCCGTGACTACATACTTTCAGATTATTGATGTGGGCTAATGAGGCGACTTTGAGCCAACCTGTGATGCCACCTATATTGGAAGCGTCGGGCTGTAAGTAGGCCAGCTTTGATTGCTGAACGGTATAGTTAAATTCATAAAGAGTGTGAAGATTTTCTCCCATAGCGATGGGGATAGTTGTTGCTTCTGCAATTCGCGCATAGCTTTGATAATCATCAGGTATAGTAGGTTCCTCGAACCAATATATGTCGTATTGCTCAATGGCTTTTGCAAAACTAATGGCGTGGGCCGGAGACATGGAATAGTTCGCATCAACCATAAATTTAATATCAGGACCTATGTGTTGCCTTATAGCTGCTACTCGGTCTATATCTTCTTCTACGTTCTCTTTGCCAACTTTAATTTTTACCGCTTTAAATCCTTTATTAAGGTATCCGTCAATATGACTTATGAGTTTTTTCTTATCAAAGTTTAAATCGATACCGCCAGCATAGCAGGGAGTACGATCAGCGACCCCTCCGGCAAGTCGCCACAGAGGTTGGTTTATCCGCTTACATCGAATGTCCCAAAGTGCAATGTCGACGGTGGAAATAGCGAAACTAGCCAGCCCGCCGCGAGCAACATAGTGCAAGTGATATTGCATTTGTTCCCAAATAGCTTCTACACAATCGGCATTTTTATTTTTGAGGAAATTAGACAAGTCATCTTTGACTAAACTGTAAATTGCTTTCCCGCCTTTTCCCCCCGTATAGGTATAGCCAGTCCCTGACATACCATCGCTGCAAGTGACAGTGCAGGTAATTAGCTCAAAATGCGTATGATCACCATGCTTAGCGTCACTCAACACTTCAGGCAGAGGAATGAGGTAGTAGTTGACTTCGACATCTTTGATATAACTTGCCGAAAGCTTCGATGTGTTGATAGGGACTGCTGTCACGATACTATCCTTTACATAAATCAATATATTAATTGTACATTGTTAACAATTAATAGCAAACTTTTATCGCCGAGGAAATGAATAATGTAAATATTTTGTGAGTAAAGTTGGGGGGGGTGTCAATTTTTGAGTGAAATTATGAGCAATTTCATTATGCTAAGGAAAAAGGTAAGAATAGCTCTTTCTTCCTTTAAGTTATTGTTTATTGGGTTATTAATGAGCAAATCTATTTTGTATATATTTTATTGTTAACAATTGTTGGTTGTTGAGTTACTATGATTGTTACAAAAGGTTTGCGGAGAGTAACGTGGGCTTAACAACTATAAGGGTGAGGATTAATGAACACCAGACAAATTTTTACTAACGCGATAATTGTAGCCTTAGGTGGTTTTGTCTTCGGTT
The DNA here is from genome assembly GCF_018619335.1 of Alteromonas sp. ALT199. Classification (GTDB taxonomy): domain Bacteria; phylum Pseudomonadota; class Gammaproteobacteria; order Enterobacterales; family Alteromonadaceae; genus Alteromonas. The sequence goes on from NZ_JAHHDX010000135.1 coordinate 26,017, forward strand.
TAGATGCTGCATTAATATCGGGTACCGTTAAATTCATAAGTACTGAATTTGGCTTGGGTGATTTGGAGATTGGAGCTGTGGTTAGTGCGCCTGGCTTTGGCGTATTATTCGCGCTTTTAGTAACTGGTCACCTCTGTAATAAATTTGGACGTCGAACAACCTTAATTCTTATCGCCTTCCTATACCTGTTTTCAGCCGTTTTTTCAGTAATGGCTTATTCTTTCGAAACGCTAGTCGCGGCGCGATTTATTGGTGGGTTAGCATTTACATCTCTTTCTGTAGCAGCAATGTACATAGGTGAAGTTGCCCCACCCAAATGGCGTGGCAAGCTGGTCTCCATGATTCAAATAAATATTGTAGTAGGTCTCTCTTGCGCCTACTTTGCTAATTACGGAATTGTGCAGTTAAGTAAGTCCGCGTTGCCTTGGGTACAAGCTCTCGCCATCGACACTGAGACATGGCGCTGGATGCTTGCCGTAGAAATAGTTCCTGCGGTGCTGTGGTTCATATTACTGTTTAAAGTGCCTCGCAGTCCGCGTTGGTTGGTTATGCAAGGGCGCGATGAAGAGGCTTTCGCAGTAATGAAGAGTATGATGCCAGAGACTCAGGCCAATCAAGAGCTAAGTGAAATTAAACGTACGCTTGCCGCAGAAGGTGGCAGCAGTGCCACACTTAAAGAGTCATTTAAAATCCTATTCTCAGGGCCTGCTAAAACGGCTGCGCTAGTAGGGTTTACGATAGCTGTTGTACAGCAGATTACAGGCATTAATGCCATTATGTTTTATGCTCCTACTGTTTTTGAACAGGTTGGAATAGGTTCTGACGCTGCGTTTTTTCAAGCTGCTATTATAGGGCTAATTAGCCTCTTTTTCACGGCTTTGGCAATAACGTTAATTGACAAGATCGGGCGAAGACCTTTAATTATTTGGGGGTTAGCGTGGGCCGCTTTAAGCTTGTTCGCTTGCTACCTAGGATTTGATAGTGCTGTGTATGAGATTAATGTTGATGCTTTAGCACAGCTAAATACCAACCATGAGCTAGGTGCGCTTAAGAGTTTAGAGGGCATTATCTATCATTCTGATATTTCATTTAAAAACGCATTGCAGCAAACCATCGGCTCTGGTTTAGCAAAAGAATTCGAAAGTGAAATACTACAGGCGTCTACCACTATGAATAGTATGTTAGTGCTGGTGGGTATCTCTAGCTTTATCGCCGCTTTTCACTTTTCTATCGGACCGGTTATGTGGGTACTTTTTTCTGAAATATTCCCAACACGCGTTCGCGGAATTGCTATTCCTGTTTTTGCTTTGATTGCTAGCTTAGTAAGCTATTTAGTGCAGCAATTTTTCCCTTGGCAGCTTAGTAACATGGGGGCCGCCGACATCTTCCTGTTTTATACAATTTGTGGGGTTGTGGGGTTTATAGTTTTGTTCAAGCTGATGCCAGAAACCAAAAACAAGACCATTGAAGAGATTGAGGCCTACTTTGCCAGTAAGCAACTAGCAAAAGGATAAAATTGATGAGCATGAAAGCACAACCACACGCGAAACGGTTAATGGCTATAGGTGAATGCATGGTAGAACTTGTGCATAGTGCAGGCGATAGCTATCAACTAGGTTTCGCAGGCGATACGTTAAATGCCCTAATTTATGCTAAACGATGGAAGCCCGATACAGAATGTTCGTTTTTTAGTGCAATAGGGACTGATACCTTTAGTAATCAAATGATGAAGTTTTTCGAACTACACGGCATCAATACATCAATGGTAGCGCGCAGTAAAAACAGAAACGTAGGCTTGTATAGTATTGTTACCGATCAATATGGAGAGCGAAGCTTCGATTACTGGAGAGATCAGTCAGCGGCAAAAGTCATGATGTCGTTGCATAAAGCCCAATCAAATGCGCTGGAAGCTATGGATATGGTTTATTTCAGCGGAATTGGATTGAGTATTTTAAGCGATGCCGATAAAGAAGAGCTTTTAGCTCTTATCGAAGCACACCGAGCGAAAGGGGCGTTAGTGGCTTTCGATTCGAACTATCGAGCGTCTATGTGGAACGGGTCTCAGCACGCTCAAATATGGTTCGATAAAGCCTATCGTATTTCAGATATTGCCCTTCCGGGGCTAGACGATCATAAAAGTGTTTATCAGCACCAAAATGTAAATGACGTGGTGGAGTACTTAACGAAAGTTGGCTGCAGTGAATATGTAGTTAAAGCCGGTACCGAAGGAATGTACGGATACAAAGATAAGCGTTTAGTACACCACCGGGTATTTAATCCGGCGCCCACCCAAGTTGATACCACAGCAGCAGGAGATTCATTTGCGGGTGTCTATTTAATAAGTCGTTTAACTGGCGATACGATGGCACAGAGTATTCAAGCGGCTGATATGGCCGCGAGGGAAGTGGTACAGCACACAGGTGCAATTGTTAGTGCCAATGCTATCGAGCGGGTTCGCAACGAGTTTTGTGCGCAACGTTTAGAGGAGGTTGACGTTTATGAGTAAAAAACTAAGTTTGGCCAGCAAGCGTGCATTGGAACGAGGATATGATGCACAAGGCCCAGAATGGATGACAGAGTTTGATGTTAAGCCTTTAAAAGGTGACTTTGCTTTTGAAGAAGGCGTAATAAGGCGTGATCCCTCTTCCGTAATAAAGGTAGAGGGGGTTTATCACTGCTGGTATACCCGGGGCGAGGGCGAGACAGTTGGCTTTAGTTCAAGCAATCCAAACGACAAGGTTTTTCCTTGGGACTTAACGTCGGTATGGCACGCATCTTCTACAGATGGTGAAACTTGGACGGAACATGGTGTGGCTATTGATCGCGGAGAAGCGGGTAATTATGACGACCGAGCAGTATTTACGCCAGAAGTTCTAGCGCACGAGGGCAAGTACTATCTTGTCTATCAAACCGTGCAAGCGCCTTATAATAACCGACAGTTTGAGCATATAGCGATAGCGGTTGCAGATACACCTTTTGGACCCTGGGAGAAATCGCGTGAGCCAATATTATCACCAGCGCAAGATGGGGAATGGTTGGGTACACAAGATAATCGATTCCAAGTGAAATCGAAAGGAAGCTTTGATAGTCACAAGGTGCACGACCCTTGTTTGGTGTTTTTTCGAGATAGGTTTTACCTTTACTACAAAGGCGAAACGATGGGCGAAGGAATGAACATGGGAGGTAGGGAAATAAAACATGGTGTTGCCATTTCAGATTCGCCTCTTGGACCTTACATAAAATCTGAATACAACCCTATATCTAACAGCGGTCATGAAGTGGTGGTGTGGAATTATGGCCACGGCATAGTCTCACTTTTGACGACCGATGGGCCTGAGAAAAATACTATTCAGTTTGCCGAAGATGGCATCAACTTCGACATTAAAGCTTATGTCAAAGGGGCGCCTGAAGCCATTGGTCTTTATAGAGATGGCGAAGCAGATACTCCCCCTCCAGGACTTAGTTGGGGACTTTGCCACAAATACGACGCAAGTTGGAACTGGAACTATATATGTAAATTTATTCCTCGTAAGCAAGTATTGGATGCGGGAACATTCCAAAATGCAGCAAGTTAAGTACCGGAGTTAAACCAAATTTACACATTAAAAACTGTATAGAACGTGAGCGTTTGAACTGCTACAAACTAAGCGCTCTCGCACTACGTTGGATATGAAAAAGGGGGCTAAAATGAACCAAGTTGCATACTGTGAGCCTTATTGTATAGAAGATGGCGATGAGTTCGAGGTTCATCATGTCAAGTTTGCAGAAGACGAACCGTACGAGTGCTCGACCCACTTCCATCAAGTTCATGAGTTCATCATATTTGAAGAAATTGAGGGGAACTACTTTTATAGCCAAGGCGAATCTGAACTGCATGACGCTGATATTGTTTTCACCCCCGCAGCAGAAACTCATAACTTTGAGTGCAGCCAAAGAGCTAAGTCTTGGTTTATCGTGCAGTTCAAGCCAGAGGTGCTCGAAGGGAGCAACATTGCAGAAGTGAGTGCTTTTTTCAATCAAGGCTTACATCTACGCTTACCTAACAAACGCATTCGAGAAATCCAACAACAGGTAAAGTGGTTATACGAGAGTTATCATCACAATCCTTTGAGCCCGAGAAGTAAGTCGTTGCTGCATTTACTTATTAGTACTATCGCTGAATACGGCACGTCGGTCGAAACTAACCAAACGCTACCTATCACTCGTTCACCTTTATATGAAAAAATGCTACCGCTCATTAAGTTGTTCGAAAGCAAAACTACGGTGGATCTATCCGTCACTGAAGCGGCAAAATTGTGTCACCTATCTCCCTGTCATTTTTCAAGGATGTTCAAACATATTTTCAAAGTTAATTACTCTGAATACACTATGAAACACAAATTACACAGCGCTGCGCGACTACTTAGTCAATCAAGTCTATCTATCACGCAAATTGGTTACGACTTGAATTTTTCCAGCCCATCGCACTTTATTTCACAGTTTAGAAAAAACTTCTCCGTTACACCTCGCCAGTACCGCTCTTCGTTTACAAGTAAGGCGTGGTGATACCAAAATTTTATCATTAACACTGCGCACTATAATTACGTCATTTTCGTGATACTTTTCTGCAAAAAGCTGCCATTAATATCAAGCGTATGTTGCTAGAGTTTCCCCATACGTAATGCCTTATTAAAAGGCTTTGATGGGGAACAATCAGTGCAACCGAGTAAATGTAGCAACAACCACCAAGAACCTTTAAGGTGCGACAGCGACAGCGTTGCGCCTAGCCAAGCGCGCGAAATTACCACCGAAAAGTGTCCGTTCTCTAACTTTGATGAGAACAAAGTTGGACAGTTTAAGGATTCATTTAGTTTACTGCGTCAAAATCAAGGATTTTTAGACATTGATGATCAAAATGACCCAGTAAAAATGGTGCTGGGCCTAAAAGAAGTGAGAAAAGCCGCGCACAACTGGAATTTATTCCAATCTGAAGCAAAGCCTGGAAGAATAGTTGTCCCCTCTGAAGTCTCTATTCGAGACATACGCCAAATACCCTTTGAACTTGATCCGCCATCACATAAATACTTCAGAAGTTTATTAGAGCCTTGGTTTAAAAGACCCTCCACCCTGGAGTATCAAGATAAGCTAGGGGCGATTGTTGAGCATGTGGTAAGTCAAACAATTAATGATGGCACGGCTCATAAAAACAAGCAGAATAGTTATGATGCAGTAACTGATATAGCGTTAACGATTCAATCTCGCGCGCTTTCAGTGCTCTTGAACGTTCCCATGGATGAAGCAAAAACGTGGATAAGTTGGGGAACGCACGTTTTCAGGAGCAATGATAATCCTCTTGATGCAGAAAAAGCGGACGTACTTTACGACTACTTGGATGCTCAAATACAAAAAGCTAAAGGCGCACCAAGAGATGACATTTATGGTTTATTACTGAATGCAAAGGTAGAGGGGAGGGCCCTTTCTGATGAAGAGATTAAAGGGATTTTGGTCTTAACGTTTGCCGGTGGGAGGGATACCGTGATCAACTCGCTTACTAATACGCTAGCTTATTTTTCCGATAATCCAGATGCGCTCAATTTTATTAATCAGCATCCTGAGCACCTAAATTCTGCGGTTGAAGAGCTGTTTCGTTACTTCTCCCCTCTTACTCATATGGGTCGTGTAGCTACGGCAGAAGGAGAGGTTGCAAAGCAACATATTCCTGATGATTCCCGTATTTCTCTTTGCTGGGCTTCGGCAAATCGCGATGAGACAGTTTTCGATACACCCAATAACCTAGTTTTAACCCGCAAGACGAACCCCCATGTGGCTTTTGGATTTGGTATACACAATTGCCTAGGTGCCACTCACGCGCGCGCACTGATGCGCATTTGGGTGAAGGAACTCGCCCACAGGGTGGCCAAAGTAGACGTTATTGAAGCCACTGAAAATATTGAGCAGTGGGGGGGCGTGAAGCGCAAAGTTGGTTTTCAAACTTTGCTTGTTCGGTTAACTGGACGCGTTTAAGAAACTTTTGAAAATGGCGTGTTTTTGTTAAGTCACACTGACTACATGGAGAATCTAATGATTAACGTAACTTTTTTAACAGCAGATGGCGAGAAAATAAAAACTCAAGGGCTAGCTGGATCTGTAATGGGGCTGGCTGTTGAACATGATGTGCCTGGAATAGGTGGAGACTGTGGCGGCGTTTGTTCTTGTGCTACCTGTCATGTACATGTGGCAAAAAAAGACTTAGCTAGGGTAGGTGAAGCCAGCGAAATAGAAAAAGATATGTTAGAGCTCACCGACGACGTATCGGAGGCAAGCAGGCTTTGTTGTCAAATTACACTATCTGAAGATATTGATGGGCTTGAAGTGAAAGTAGTAAGGGAGTAATACATGAACTTCTCAGAAGTAGTCGCGGGCACAAGGCAAACTATATCCAGTGACAACAATATAGATGAAGGAGAAAGCAAAAATGACGGGCTGCAGCGATGCGTAATTGTTGGTGCGAGTCACGCAGGAGTGAACTGCGCTTTTGCATTACGTAAGCAAGGTTTTGAAGGCTCAATAGTAGTCATCGATACTGACGAGTACTTGCCCTATCATCGTCCGCCGTTGTCTAAAGCCTACCTCGATACGCCTGTAGATGAGCCGCCTTTGAAAATTAAGTCTGAAAATGCTTACGCGAAAGCCAATATAACCTTGATGCTAGGTTTTAAAGTGATGGATGTTAACGTTCACAATAAGCTGCTGGATATGCATCTGTTGAAGACCCTACGACAAAGCGTTCATTAACCTACACCTACTTAGTACTAGCGACGGGGGCAAGCCCTGTAATCCCGCCAATTAAAGGACTAAATATCAAAATTCAGGATGTTAGAAAAAAACCGTCGACTAACATTTTGGTAATGCGCAACGCGGATGACGCGATAGCATTGAAATTACTCATAAACAATACGCATAAAACGAAGCAAGAGTTTCATGCGCTAGTCTTAGGAGCTGGCTATATTGGTCTGGAAACAGCAGCATCACTTCGAAAAATAGGCGCTGAAGTTACGGTTATTGAAAGAGCGCGACGCCCTCTTGCACGAGTAGCGAGTGAAGAAGTATCGAAGTTTATAAGCGCCTTACATAGCAACCGAGGGGTAAACCTCATCTGCAATGATAGTGTTATAGAGCTCTCACAAAATTCCAACACAAAGGGAGGTAGCGCTAGCTACCAAGTTCTATGCAAAAGCGGCGCGAAATATAATGTTGATTGCCTAATTGTTGGGGTGGGTGTCATAGTTCATACAGACCTTGCGCAACATGCAGCCTTACAGCTAGATGAAGGATATATTCGTGTAGATGGGAGGATGAAAACCAGTAATTCAAACATTTGGGCTATTGGTGATTGCACGGTATTTGAACACCATGAATACGGTGACAGCACCCATATAGAATCGGTACAAAATGCTGTAGATCAGGCTAAAATCGCCGCAGAGTCTATTGCCAGTAGCGCTAAAGAATATAGCCAAACCGCTGATGTTGAACTTCCTTCTTCAACGCTTGAGCAGTTTAATATTGATGCTTCTCGTTCAACCCCAAGTCGATACAATGCAACGCCGTGGTTTTGGTCAGATCAGTTTGATAGCAAATTGCAAATAGCCGGCTTAATTAAAAATACAGACAACCAAATTACGCGATTTGATTCAGATAGAGAGTGCTCTATTTGGCATTTTGAAGGCGATGTACTGCGCTGCGTTGAAGCAATCAATTCGCCCAAAGCCTATGTGCTTGGAAGTAAATGGATCGCTGAGAAAATTAATATAGATAAAGCCCAACTGGCGGATACGTCGGTAAGCTTAATCTCGCTAAACGCCCCTTAAGATTTAGGTAACAAAAACTAAACCAGAAGCTCATCCAAATGTTGCAACCAATGTGTTGATAAATTATTTAATTATTGTTGTTTAATGTAAATTGTATACAATGTGGGGGTTCGGAAAGGATGCAGAGGATAGTAGAAAATGCAAAGTCCTCTGAGTGCATAAAGGGTTGTCTTCAAGAAAAGGTGAAAGTATGGGGCGCAAGATAGTGCAGACGTTAGCAATTGCTAGCGGTATGGCTTTATTGGCGGGATGTGGTGCAGGAAATCATGCTACCTCAGTTGCGAATAAGAACTCTGCGTATAGCAACAAGTCATCCGAGAGTACAGAGGCAGCACCTGCGCGCCCTTTAGAATTTACCATCAATATCGAAAGTGCGGGTCCAAAGCGCATTACTTTCGTGGTAGATAACCCAGCGTCTTACGCAAGTCTTTCGCTTTATCAAGGCCCTAAAATACTTGCTGATAATTTAAATGTATCAGAACAAGGTCATCAGGTTATTAGTACATTAATCGACTTAGACAAAACCGGCGAAGTCACGCTAAGCCTACGAACATTGAATACGCCACTAAAAGTAATTTCGTGGCATATCGAAAATACTTCTATTGAAGCGCTTCCCAATTTTATAGATAGCACTGAGGCTGCAGGGATAGCGAAGGTAAAGTCTTTAAAATATGGCGGGCCAAGCGTTGCCGATATTGATCAAGATGGCGACTATGATTTTATTGTTAATAATCACAATGCTGAGACCAGTAAAGTCTATATGAATAATGGCGACGGTACAGTTACCCAGCACCCCACAGCACTCTCTCGTTGGTTTATGCAGGATCTCCATGGCACTGCGTTAGGTGATTATGATAAGGACGGCGACCTTGATTTGTTTCTAAGCCGCGGCGGCGGCAATGGTAAAAACCCCTCGGTGTCCTATTTCTATTTGAACGATGAAATGAACTTAGTTCGGTTCACCGGTGATGCGGGAATCAACATGGGAGGCAGAGGTCGAGGGGCGCGATGGATAGATATGGACCTAGACGGCGATCTCGATTTATTTATCATGAACGAAACAAGTTTATTTAAAAAGTCGCCGCAACATTTATTTTTTGAAAATGTTGGAAATGGAAGATTTAATCAACGAAGAGTTGATGGGCTTGAAGATATAAGAGCGTCGCGCACCACAGTAACTGACTTTAATCGAGACGGTATCGACGACATTATCATGTACAGTCCCTTGTCGCTTTGGCAAGGAAATGGTGACTTTTCCTATACTGATGTCTCTGAAATGTTGCCAGCTTCACTTGCTGATCTTAGAGGTGTTATGGCAATTACCGATATAGATATTGATAACGACGGCGATTTGGATCTGTATTTGGCCAGAGGTAAAAAGTTCGAGCACGGTTTTGGTGAAAATCCATCCGTCGATTTTGACCCAATTGAAAAAAGCTTTTCAATTAAAACGAGAGGGTATAACGGTTCTGATGCGTTTGGTTTTACCGCCGAAGGCAACATTCTATTGACTAATTATTACTTCTTAGGTCAACAAGGCTTCAGGGGAAAAGATTATCCTTTATACCTTGGTAGCAACAAGCAACCACATATTGTTCCTTCAGGCGGCGAGTTCACCTTTAACGCATCTATGGCAGAGGGCTGGCCTTCAAAGCGAGAAGAAAATGGGGTGTATTTTGGTGTCGACGAAGAAGGAAAATGGAAGGCTGAGTTAGTAAGAAACGGCAATATATTTTGGTCTTACTTTTTTACCCTAAAAGGCGTTGAAACCGCTGAGACCGCGTTTGAACCAGAAAATCGCAACGAGGATGACGTTCTGCTAGAAAACAAAGGCGGGAAGTTTGTCGATGTTTCTGAGCGGTGGCGTATCCCTAAGGGTGGAAACGCACTGGGTGTGACTACGGGTGATTTCAATAATGATGGCTTTCAGGATCTATTTGTTTATCGTTGGGGGCGGGTAGATAAGCGTATTGCAGACAGTATGCTTATTAACTCAGGTGCTACGGTGGGCAATACTGAAACACAAAATGCAGTTACTAAGCATAGTGGTAATGAGCAGCAACGATATTTTGAAATGACAACAATGCATGGTGCAAGCGACCATGGTGGGCCTGGCTTTGGCGATATGGGTCAGGCTTTTGACTTTAACTTAGATGGACGGGTTGATTTACTCTCAGGAAGTGAACACGGGTATTGGAATTTATTCACCAATGACTCTAGTACTTCTGCAAACTATGCACTCATAAACGTAGGGTACTCACCAATTGAAAACGTTGATGCGATAGGCGCACATGTTGAATTAGAAACAACTAACGGCAAACAATTTCGTCGCGTGGGTTCCGCTGGGGAGGTTTTCTCACAGAGCTTTTTAAATATTGCGCACTTCGGCCTAGGGGCCTCTCATCGAGTTAAAAAAGTTACCGTGCGCTGGCGAAACGGTGAAACCACTGAGATAACTCAACCACAGCATAATACTGTACTTAGTGTAGGCGTTGAAAAGCCTGTACACCCCTCTGTGCATCCAGTCATTAAGCAACTTAATTCAAGCGGTGAAAGCAGCGAAAATTTGCGTGAACCATTTATTCGTATACTACAAAAAGGTGAACTTGATAGAAAAGGTATCAAAATTGGCGAGCCTCTTCATATTAAAGCGCAATACTACGCGGGGGGAAGGCATCGAGTAGTCGCAGCAGATGAAGGTGGAGTGCAATTCTGGCTTCGTCACCAAACGCCCAGCAATGTCCCAGTAGAGGATCGAGTCGCTGTTGATAGCGCTGCTCTCTATAACGTTACCGGGCAAGCAAATGTAGTTATTTCAACTGAGGGGCTAGTACCTTCAGACTCCTTACCGAAAGGGCACTACTATATGCTACGTGCAATATTCACTTCAAGTGATGGGAATATGTATGAAGACGCAATAGGCAAAGTGAAACTCTATTAAAACTGGCTTGCAATCAAATTTAATTAAATGACTTAAGGGGTAATCTTTTGCTAGGACAAAACCTATGGACGTTCAAGATTGACGAAAGTTGGGGGGAACATGACCCGACCAAACCTAAACCTGAAAATGCACACGCACTGGCTTTTTTAGACGACAGATTGCTACTGGTTACCGACCATACAGATCACAATGTTATCGAGTATAACAATCAGGGAAAAGTGGTGAATACATGGGGAAAGCAATGGCCAGGCGCTCATGGTATTAAGGTAGTAGGTAAAGGTAACACATCGGCTATTTTTATAGTTGATAGTGGTTGGGTGGTAAATCCTAATTGGGATGGACAGAGCTACGATAAATGGGATTCGCCCTACAATAAAATGCTTCGCCAGGCTGGCTCTATCGCGAAGCTAGATGCGCAAGGGAAAGTACTGTTCTCAATTGGGCATCCTCAAACCATAGGGGTTTATAGTAGCGATATGCCTTATAACCCTACTGATATCGCTGTGAGTGAGAAAGGTGACTTGTATATTGTAGATGGCTACGGTAGCGACTTTATATTACAGCACGACAAGCATGGACGTTTTATACGAAAATTCGCAAATGGAAGTGCTAATAGCGAAGAAAACATTAAAAATGGTCACGGCATTACTTTCGACTATCGAGGTAACGAACCTTTACTACTAGTGAGTTCGCGGGCCGATCATTGTTTAAAATGGTATACGCTTGACGGTGAGTTCGTGCGTACGTTGCATGTGCCAGGCGCCTTTATTCATGCGCCTATTTTTAACGAACATCACATGATTGCTACAGTGTGCTGGACAGGCGATCCTTCAAAACCAGAAGATAACTCGGGCGTCATTTGTATTTTTGATGAAAATGATACTCTGGTATCGGTTCTAGGGGGCGATCTTCCAAGCGATGGTCAGCCCGTGAAAAGTGACCAAAAGCATTTCTTTCATTGTCATGGTATCGAGCAAGACCAACAAGGCAATTTATATTTAGCACAGTGGAAGGCAAACGGGCTTCATCCACTGCGTTTACAACGGTGTTAAAAGGAAAAATAGCCAGTACCTAGGCTACAGGCTATTAAACAAAAGCAAAGGTATCTATTCAGTCTCCGACTACGAAATATTAGGCCAAGATAAGACTGCCGAGTCCTCAACTTTTCGCAACGGGCGATATTTCAAAGAGTTTTCTTTGAAAGGCTTGGCAGACTCTGCGCAGTATGCTGCAATCATTACCCAACGAGGGTCTTTGGATTTATTTTGATTTGATTTATGCAGCAAATTGCAATGAAAAAAGAGAGTGTCGCCCGGCTCAAGCTCAACATTTACGAGTTCTAAATGCTTCAGAGCTTCATTAACAAATAACATGTCAGCCCCTTTTTGATCACCTGTCTTAGCGTGGTTTATTCTGCCAATATGGTGTGACCCTTTAAGTACTTGAAGACAGCCGTTTTCAACGGTAGCACGGTTAATTGCGATCATGCAGCTTACTAACTTTGGGTATAAATGGTAGTTGTCGGTTGCCCAATAACCATAGTCCTGATGCCATTCCCAAGCTCCGCCGACAAACGGTTCCTTCATCATTATTTTCGTGGTTGTATGAAATACTGGTTCTTGCAGTATATCTTCTACCGCATCAACTAAACGTCTGCCGCGAGAGAACATTGAATAAAAATCGTCTCCTAGTTCTTGCCACAAACACACCTTACTGACAGTCCCCGACGCGTCTTTTTTATCCCAGGCATTCTGATAAAGGCTATCATCATTAAACGCTTTATCTTGCAGTTTCTCGATCTCACTTTGGTTATAGTATCCCTTCGCTATTACATATCCATCACGATTGAAATCAGCAATCTGCGCGTCAGTTAACTCTTTTTTAGACTCATGCTTACTCATTTTTTCACTCCATCAATCCAGTTCTATCAAATATATTTTCATGTTTAATGTTGACAATATTGAGCGATTTTTGCGTTAATGCAATATGAAATTCATATAAATATGTGGCTTTCATATATGAATAATTTTGTCATTGATTGTGCTTGGCTTGCCTGTGAAAATTTTTTTTCTAATTTATTGGTAAATCAACTTTGGAAAAAACCTTGTGGAAAAAGAAAAGTATGCGGTTCCTGCAGTAGATAAATGCTTTGAAATTATGGATTTTCTTGCGCAATCAGGCAAAGCCTGCTCGCAATCAGAAATTGCCAAAGGTATTAACAAGGGAACAAATCAAATATATCGAATATTGGTTAACCTAACAGCCAGTGGGTACTTAAATCGAAATGAGTCTAATGGTAAATACGGTTTGTCGTTCAAGCTATATAACCTTTCCCGCTCAATATCCCCCTTAGATGAAATAAGAAAACACGCGCTACCACTAATGGAAGAGCTTGCTGCATATGGAAAATTGTCTTGTCAGCTATTTGTTTTATACCAAAGCCAGGCAATGGTTCTGGTGCAGGCACGAAATCCATATAGTGTGTCGCTCAATTATGCAGAGGGAAGCCTTTTTTCTTGCTATGCGTCCAACCCGGGAAACTTATTACTTGCCCACAGCAGTAAATATGTACAACAAGTGATCTTAGATGAAGTGCCTGATTGGCATGAGTTATCATGCGAAGACAGAAACGCATTTGAGGATAAACTGGCATATATCGCTAAAACAGAGCAATGGGAGGCGCCAAGCCAACATTTGTTAGGCATCAGGGAATCAGTTTGTTTAGTAGGGCAGCCCGAAGGAAAGCAAATCGCCGCATTAATGGTTAGTCACCTTACTAAAATTAACAATAGCGGCGATGAGGCGGGAAGTCTCGAGCTAATGAAACAAACCGCACATTTACTCACCAAAAAATTGAATTTATGAATAGCTTATGAAACTTAACACGCGCGCGTAAAAGACACTTCGACCGCGCATTAGCGTTTGCAGCTAGTGATGTACATATGGTTACTTTATATTTTTACGTATAGCCGCCATAGCTTGTTTAACATCACCTAGCTTGAAGGCCTCGACAATATCACGATGTTCTTCTACTAGTTTACCGGAAGTTTTAATACGCTGGTAATTCATACGCATTCTGATGACAACTGGGTACCATAGGTTAAATAAATCCTCACCGCCCGCCAATTCAATAAAGTACTGGTGAAATGCAATATCTGTTTTGGTTAATTCAGTATATTCCTGCTTCTCAAAATGCGCTTCCATCCTGTCAATTAAAGTATCCATGTAGGCAACTTGTTCAGTTGTTGCTTTGCCTATCACCTCCTTAACCGCAAATTCTTCTATTTTTCTCCTTAGCTCGATACTGAGTTTTTGTAATTCTGGCGACAGAGGGCGGTTCACCGATGCTCCTACGTTGCTTTTGCTTATAAGCAACCCTTCTTTGGTCAGCTTCAAAATAACATCTCTTATTGGCCCCCGAGACACCTCAAAGCGTTTAGCCAACTGTATTTCATTTAATTTAGTATCAGAAGCTAATTCTCCAGAGATAATATCTGAGCGCAAAACGTCTGCTATCTGATCTCTAACGGAGAAAATCTTGTTTTTCATAAGCCTTGTCGATAATCAAAAAATATTGGTAAATTGTTAACTTTATTT
>NZ_JAHHDX010000013.1 GCF_018619335.1 Alteromonas sp. ALT199
ACAATACTAAAGACTAATAAGCAAGGTTTCTTAACTCCCGTATACTACCCTATAATTATGCAGACATCTTTTTTTCAGCGGTTCTAATATGTTGCTACGCTATATATTTCCATGCTCTCTTTTCTTTACCAGCGGGTTCGCTTACTCACAAAGCACGCCATCAGAATTTGCTGAAATGAGCTTCCAAGATTTACTCAACGTAAATGTTAGTGACAATGCTGACAGTTTAGAAAAACGAAAGTGGACGCTATCCTTACAGTTTAAAGCCGCTGAGTTTGACGGTTATATGATTGACGACAGTGATGTATCACTGGATGAAGTACTATTTAGCCCTGGTGAAGAACCCCGAACTGAAGAGAACTTCCCAGTTGTACCTACCGTCATTAATCAATATGCGAAAATTGTACAAATAGGTTATCAAGTAAGCAGCAACATCAAGTTAGGCATTCAGATACCGCTCATTAGGCAAGAAACCGATCATGTTAGCGTGGTGCCCGGATATGATGAGTTTTTAATTTCATCTGAAGGATTAGGCGATGTCGTCGTTACTGGGCACTATGAGTTCGCGTCGAACGAAAACTACAGTATTTGGTTAAGTGGCGGCATTAGTTTTCCTTCAGGTTCAATTGATGAAGAGGGAGATACGCCGCGTGCCGCGGGAGACCAACAGCTCCCCTACACTATGCAACTTGGGTCTGGTACATATGACTTGCCTTTAGAAATAGGCTACCAAAACAAGGGGCAATACCCTTTTTCGATTATGTTTTCGGCGCGAGTGCGCACCGGTGAAAACGACAGAAACTATCGTCTGGGTAACAATTACGAAATTAACGGCAAATATAATTTTATTACCTCACAAAATACTACTCTATTTGCTGGCGCAGAACTGAGCTATGCAGACTCAATTCACGGTCGAGATGATGATATAACAGTAGGTGGCGCATTCCCCTATCCTGCCGGTATTACTAACCCAGAATTGTATGGTGGAAGCAAGGTAAGATTATTCGGCGGCGTTAACTACCTCGCTACAGACTGGCTGCAACTTCAACTTAGTGCCAGTAAGCCGGTATACCAAAATCTAAATGGTCCTCAGCCCAAAGAGTTATGGCGTTTTGGTTTTCAATTGTCGACTCTATTTTAAGCAAACTGTGTGATAAAACTACCAAACTCTTTCGTCGTCAAAATAATAGGAGTAGCAGTGCTTTATTGCTTACTCTGTTCCCACGCGACTGCCGAACTCCCTAAAATTGATAAGCTTAAAGCCGCTTACATGTACAACTTTACCAAGTTTATTACATGGGAGCGCAATGAGTCTGTTCCTACCGTTTTTTGTATCCACAAGAACGATGAGCTTTTGTCGTTTTTCGATGCGTTAGTAAAAACCCGGGAAAAGGAAAAAGCAAGCGTTGTAGTATCTGATAGTAAAGACGCCAGCGCCTGTCATATGACTTATTTATCTACAAGTGATGATTTAACGGTCGCCCATTTGCGTAACAGCGTATTGATTACAGAAAGCGATACTTTAACTGATGCAGCCCCTGTTTTCCGCTTTTATACTGAAAACCAAAAACTCAGGTTTGAAATCGATATAGCAAGAGCAGACGAATTAGACATTAAAATTAGCGCTAAGCTGTTACAAGTTGCGAGGATCAAGTAATGTTTCGACGCTCCTCGTTTTTCACCAAACAGCTTTTCGCGGTCCTTATCGTTAACTTTTTTTCGTTGTGCTTGGTAGCTGGGCTGCTTTACAACAACTTTGTCGCCGATTACAAAAGTAACTTGGTAGATGTATTAGATAACCAATCTACCCTTCTCGCTTCTGCGACAAGTACATCGGTATTATTTAGCGATGCTGAAACTACCCAAGAACTGCTTGATGCCGCATCTAAACTTCCCGCAATAAAAAGTGCTAAGGTTTACGACGACGCATATTCGGTCATTGCAAGCTACACCATGGATGACTTTCAGGATGATATATCTTTAACAACACTAAAAGAAGGTGCAACCTTTGGTGAACAACTGATCTACTACCTCAAGCCTATCGAATTCAACGACGAAGTTATTGGTTACCTTGTTCTTACCGCAAGTATTACGTCGTTGGAAGAAAAGCAGCAACATGCCATGTATGTTGTTTTAGCTGTGCTCTTAATCAGTATGCTGCTTACCTACATCTTTCACTGGCGACTTCAGAGCTTTCTGTCTAAACCCATTCAACAGCTTATTTCTCTTGTAAAGTTAGTAGGAAGTAAACGTGAGTACTCTAAGCGAATTCCTGACGAAAGAAGCGATGAACTCGGTGAACTGTTTAAAGGTGTAAACCACATACTAGCAACCGTAGAAAGTCATCAAACCCAGCTTCAAGCACAAAATACTGAATTAGAGAAAGTTGTAGAACTACGCACCAAACAGCTTTATCAACGCGCGAACTATGATGCGTTAACCCAGCTTCCAAACAGACATCTATTTGTTGAGAAACTCGATGACGCTGTAACCAAAGCTAATAAACAAAGCTCTGCTCTTTCAATTTTGTTTCTCGACTTAGATAGGTTCAAACTTATTAACGACACGTTAGGTCATGACATCGGCGATGAAGTTTTGGTTATCGTTGCCAAAAAACTAACGGCGATAATCTCTGAGGAAGATTGCGTTTGCCGCTGGGGCGGTGATGAGTTTGTGATAATGCTTGAAGGTGTTGCCGAACATGATGAACTTGTTGCACTATCCTCTGAAATTATAGATAGCCTTAGCCAGCCTATGGCGATAGGTAGCAACCAGCTACACATTTCAACCAGTATTGGCATTGCACTACACAAAAGACACGTAGAAACGGGAATAGAGATATTAAAGCATGCCGATACGAGCATGTATCACGCTAAAGAAAGGGGCCCCGGCCACTATAGTTTTTTTAATATTGAAATGCTTGAAGAGTCTTTAGTGCGGTTGTCATTGGAAAGTCGAATAAGACAAGCAATTAAGCTCGAAGGGGCGTTCTCGCTAGTTTATCAACCCCAGGTGTGCATACATAGCGAGAAAATAATTGGGTTAGAGTCGCTCATTCGTTGGAATGACGAAGGCACTAACATCGCGCCATCTCGGTTTATTCCCGTAGCAGAGGAAGCGGGATTAATTAACCCTATTACTACTTGGGTGCTTTCCAGTGTCTGTCGTCAAATTCGCAGTTGGATTGACGAAGGGATAAATTTGGTGCCGATAGCGATCAATTTACCTGCAAGCTTTTTGATTCAGCTAGACTGTGCAGAGCAAATCGAAGAAGTATTAAGTAAGTATCAGGTCCCGCCACATTTACTTGAAGTTGAGCTAACCGAAAACACGTTTATTAGCTCTACAGACTTTGCATTAACTTCTCTTAAAAAACTGAAAAAAATTGGCCTCAAAATTTCCATTGATGATTTCGGGACTGGCTATTCTTGCCTTAGCTACATAGGCACACTACCTATCGATAAGCTCAAAATTGATGGAAGCTTCGTTACTCAATTAGGGCAATCAGGCTCTAACGACGGTATTGTTAACACCATAATTATGCTTGCTAAAAGCTTAGAACTGACCACTTTGGGCGAGTGCGTAGAAACCGAAGAACAGCAGCGGGCTCTTATCGAAATGGGTTGTGACTCGGTCCAAGGATATTTGCACTACAAACCATTAAAAAGCAGTGAGATTGCGAATTTGTTGCGGTAATTGGGTAATACTTCGTGAAAACTAAATACTTAACAATATTTTAAGTCCATGGCCATTCACTTTCATTAAGTAAGCCTTTTTCTATAAGCTTGTGTCGACGGTCCTCAATGGCCAATTTCAATTCATCTCTAACTAATCTTACTGCTGGGGTGATCAAATGTCGGCTGGGTAACATTAACCACATTTCTGTTAATGGAACCTGATACTCATTCAACACACGCTTTAATTTACCGCTTAATAAATCTTCAGCCACGTCAATGGCTGACTTCTTGGCAATGCCCATACCGTCAACGCACCATCGCCTAACAATGTCTCCGTCGTTGACGGCGCGGTTGCTGCGTACTTTCACCTTTATTTTTTCACTCTCTTTAACCAATTCCCATGCGTTATGGGTTTGATCGTAAAGTTTATAGAGCAAGGCGTTATGCTGAATAAGATTGTTTGCTGTTAGTGGTTCACTGTACTTTTCAAGGTATTTAGGCGATGCACAGATAACATGTGGAATATTGCACACTTTAAAACCATACATTTGAGATTCTTTTACAGCTTCTTTAGTCATGGCACGAAGTGCAACATCCACGCCGTCGCGATAAAAATCCACACGACTATCGCTAACGTGCAGTCGCAAGGAAAGCTCGGGGTTTTCACTTTGTACTTTATTAAGGAGTTCACGCATTAAATTACGCCCCATCTCTGAAGACATGGCCATGCGAAGCTCACCATTAACACTTTGCCTTTCCTCTGTAATGAGTGATAAACCTTGCTGAAGCATGTCTAGCGCCTGTTGAGCCATAGGTAAGTATTGTTCCCCTTCGTGGGATAATCTTATTTTGCGGGTACTTCTCACAAATAGCGCTACGCCAAGCTGCTCTTCTAAACGTTTAATAGCCATGCTTGCAGCAGATGAACTGATATCAAGTTGTTTAGCTGCTGCAGTTATCGAGTTGACTTCAGCCACTTTGACAAACACAGAAAGGTCTTCGGTTTTCATACTATCCTCACAGGTTTAGTCCATGCACACCTTTTTCCACACAAGAAAGAAACATAATGGATCATCTCTATTATCCCCGTTTTCGGGAAAGTCTTTATTGATTTTGGTCGTTTATTATCCGTTCTCTAACGAATAAACTGCAATTCTTTCGTAAACGAAATTAGTAGTAAGGATAAGCAGGAGCTTTATATGAAAAAGATCGCATGGCGAAAACTAACCGTGGCAACGCTAATTATGAGCGCTTGTTCCGCTTTCATAACCAGTGCCTATGCTGAAACCAAAATTGTAACCGCCGAAAATGTTGAATGGGGTTACTTAAACCCTGCACGCGGTGACAAAAGCCCAGGCGCGGCAGACTTATGGGGTGATAGAACTAAAGACACAGCTACCGGTATGCTAGTGCGTTTCAATAAAGGCTTCGAGTCGCCACCACACATTCACAACATTACCTATCGCGGTATTGTTATAAAAGGTGAAATGCATAACGACGACCCAAGTGCCGCTAAAATGTGGATGCCTACAGGCTCGTTTTGGACTCAGCCTGCGGGCGAAGACCACACTACAGCAGCAAATGACAAAACTAACCTCATTTATTTAGAAATTGACGAAGGGCCTTACTTAGTTAAATCGTCAAAAGAACATTTCGACAATGGAGAACGACCCGTTAATCTGCATATCGATAATATGGTGTGGCTGCAAAAAAGCGACCTTGTAAATATAGGAGCTGACGGCGTGTCCGCTACTTACTTATGGGGTGATACCAATAGTGTTTACGGTACTTTAATTAAGCTTCCAAGCGGCTTTGAAGGCTCAATATCATCGAAGGGTGGTGAGTTTAAGGCAGTAGTAGTAAAGGGCAGCCTAAACTATAAGCAAGATAGCAGCGCTGGCGCCCTTACCCTTAACGCGGGAAGCTATATCGAGACATCCACAACAGCGACTCATGAGGTCCGCAACGTAAGTGATGCTGACGCTATCGTTTATGTTAGAAGCTCATCTAAGTATCAAGTAAAGAACTGAAGTACACGGCAATAGTTAGAAGGGCTGCACTTAGTGTGCAGCACCACCATACTATTGCAATACTGGTGATTTCGATGCTTGTCAACGCTAAGTACAAGGATGTAGCTTGTAATATCCAGCCTATTAACTTGGTAAAGGGCGAAAAGGGTAATACTCGTAACACGTGCTTTAACACCCTACTATTACCTGCCTGCTTTGCGTGTTTTTTCATTGCTAACATCAAGCACAAAAAACCCAACAGTTGAAGTATAAAAACCAGCGTTATCATTGCTGTCCCTTCTTTACAAAAGCGCTAGTCTCAGTGTTTTCCTTAACGTTTTGCTCACTTGAAATACGCAAACTTATTTTTTTAGCAGCCCAATACAAAATAACGCCTGAAATAAGAAAAGCAGGAATAAAGCTTAAATAAACGCTATCTACATTTAGCATACTGTTTATTATTCGGTCTCTAAATAACACTAGCTCTATGGCAACGGTGAAAAAACAAAGCGCACTTGCGAAAGCAAACTGCTCTTTCCATGCTATTGCAGCGTTTGCACGCCAAAATGCGTGAACAGCACTTAATGCCCACACAGTAAAAAATGTGTTTACTTCTAGTTGAGCGCGACCTGTTACATCGTGTCCTATCAACTTGTTAGCAATAAAAAACGATACGCTGGCCAATATTAAGCCAGCAATAGCCGCCACATTGCCTTTTTCCACAAGCGCCAACGTGAACGGGTTTTGTTTAGCGCTTTTTTTCCGCTGAGTTACCCAAATAATATTGCCAGTGGCAATAAGCGCACAGCCTAAAATACCTAACCCAAATAGCAACCATCGCATGCCAATAGGGGCAAAGTTAGCCTGATGAAGCCCATATAAAATTCGGCGTATTTGCGCTGGAACCGTTTCGTCATCGTAGCCTTTAAGTGGTTTACCTGTATAGGTTTCAAAAACTAAACGGTCAGCACGGTTTGATACTGTTGTGGCCTTGCTGCGTTCTAAGATAATACGGCTATTTTTATACCCTACGCCTTCAACAGTAATTCTTGCTATTGGGTTGGGCTCGCGCCACTGGTCATCAATTTTTTCTAGAATATGCGCATAGTTCGGCACAGGGGGCGGCGTGAAGGGCGGCGTTGAGCGCGGCACGTTCACCGAGTGGTCATTACCAGTGACTTTTTCTTCTAGCTGCAGGCTCGGCAGTGAAGGGATAATCTGTCGATTTACGCCTCGCTCTCCCCGCTCGAAGTTAGCGTTAGCGGTATAGGGCAAATACATGATTGCGTAAATGAAAATGCCGCTTAGGCAAATCATAATACAAAATGGAATAGTGAGAATACCTGCTAAAGCATGAAAGTCGGTGGTCCACTTTTTTAGCTTTTGCGGGCGTAGCGTAAAAAAGTCTTTAAAAAACCGGCGGTGTGTATAAATCCCGGTAAAAATAGCAAGCAGCATAGCCATTGCAGCAATGCCCGCAATGTATCGCCCGCCATAGCCTCGAAGTTGCAATGTGTAGTGAAAATTTCTAAAAAACAAGCCGCCTTTAGTTTCTGTTTCATTTTCTACTGAAGCAAACTTATCGTCAAACGTAACCGTTTGCCTTTGCTTACCCTCACGCCATTGCACACTCCAACGAGCAGAACGCTCTGAAGGCAAGGCTATTCGCCACTGTTCAGCTTCACCTGCATGTTTACTCAAATAACTAAAAGAGTGGGCGATCATCGATTGCTGACTTTGAGAAATGCTTGCTCTTTCAGGCATCAGATAGCGCGTTATTTCCGGTGTAAAATAGCTCAACGTGCCAGTAAAAAATATGGCGAAAAGCAACCAGCCGAGTATCACACCTAAATAAGTGTGTAACCAAATCATACTCTTTCTGAATGTAGCTTTCATAATGGGTTGCTTAAAGGTGAAACTAAGGGAAGCGCCAAAACGAGAGTGGCACTAAAAGCAATTAAAAACGCGCACCACTTCACCGTATGCTTAATAGCAAAGCTTGCGATAAATACAGCAAAAAATACAAAGTAGCTTGCCATACTGCCACTTAGTATTGCTACTCCCTCTTGCTGGTTTAACGTGTGGAAAAATATAAAAGCGAAGTAAAAGCTTATTAGCGCAGAAACGGCATAGCCGCCCAAAATGGCGGCTATGCTACGCAGCGCAACGTCTACGTTCTTGTTCAATGTGCTTACTCTTTTTTAGAAGCGATAGGCAACTGAAAGTTTCGCATTACGCTCTTCACCAGGCAAACCACCTAAATACATAGCACTGCTGTAGTAGTCTGTGTTATCCAAGTTACGAATGTTTAGCTGTACGTCCCAGTCATCAGATACATAGCTAACTGCCGCATCCCATACTGTGTATGAATCTACGAAAGCATAGTCTACGCCGAACGCTGAAGCTGAAATAGTACGTTCATCTTCATAAGTTACACCAACGCTGAACTTAACCGGCGCAGGTAGTGCTTCAAAGCTATGGCTATAGGTTAACCAGGTACTTGCAAACTTTTCAGCAATTCCCTTGGTCTGTTCTTCATCAGTGCTCGATGCAAATGCACCTGGTTCAGTACGTGGCTCTTGATAAGTAGCGTTAGCATTAAGCGACCACTGCTCATTAATATCGAAGTTAATGTCTACTTCAACACCCGTAGTGCGGTCTTGTTCATCGTAATAAAACTCTGGTACATCAACGTTGTAAGACGGATCTTCAATATTATCTTCATATAGTGGATTAGTGTATTGAAGGTTTGTACGCGCCGTATCAAACACAACCACCGAGCCAATTACCTGTTCGTTTAGCGCAGTAAAACGTACACCTAAATCCCACGATTCTGATTCAGAGTCAGGGCGGTTGTTTTCTTCTGATAGCGAACCTAGTGTGCTGTACGCAGTGCGACCTTTTGAGTGGTTAATGAAAGTACTTAGGCTGTCGCTATACATGTAGGTTAAACCTAGGTTGTAGGTGAAACCATCATCGTTTGCATCGTACTCTGGGTTACCGTCGCTAAATTGGTTCTGATAGGTTTGCTTTACGCCACCGTATGCTCCACCAATACGTGCAGTAAAGTTATCATTTAAATACAGGACTTCTTGGAAGCTCACCCCCCAGCTAGATACCTCTTTGTCGTACCTGCTACGAAGCGCTGGGTTATAATCTTCAAAAGTGCCTGTGGGCCAATTTGGGTTACGAATGTCTAAGATATAAGGCACAGCATCGCTTCGTGTATCGTCTGCATCCCAAATAGACCATTGCGTATACTCTACGTCCATATTTTCATAGTTAGCACTGAATAGATGCTCACCACGAATATCTCCGAGCGACCAAGTATTGGTTAGGTCGATGAAGTATTGCCACACACTTTCTTGTGCTTCAATTTTGCGGTATTCCTGTCGACGCGCTGCGTACGGATAAAGTACGTCGTCAATTACTAGAGGCGCTCGAGGCTCTAAGTTAGTGGTACCATTACGGTCCACATATACATAGTTGTAAGCACTGGTTTGGCGAATGTACGACGTTTCGTAGGTTCGATATTGCAATTGCTGGGTTAAAGACCAATCATCGTTAATTACCAAGTCTTGACGAAGCTTTACACGGAACTCTTCGCCTTCATTCGGGCGAGAAATTGGTGAGATAAGGCTAGTGTCACCCAAGTCGAAAGGCTGAACCCCATCGGTAGAAACTAGCGATGCAGCTAATTCGTCGCGCTGAGCGTCGGTAAGCTGTAAACCACCTGACTCTGCAGTATCGTTAACTAAGTCAGCGCCAGTTAAGCTGCCTGCATCAGTATCAAACATGGTTAGGTCGATAAGTCGAACAGGATGACCTACTGAATCAATTTGTACTGCATCGTCGATATACGCGGCTGACAAAAGAAATTGATTATCACTTGATGCAACATATTTGAGTGATGTGTAAAGCTCGCTTCGCTCATCACTAAGCCCGCGATAGCCGTCAGACTGTTCACGGTTTGCTACTACGCGATAAGCAAGGTCCTTGTTAATCGCGCCTGTTGCGTCAGCCATTATTGAATAGCTATCCCAACTGCCTACAGAGGCTTTAACCTCATAGGCTTCTTGAAACTGCGGCTTCTTCTCAATAAGGTTGATAATACCGCCCGCTTCGCCCATGCCGTATAGGCCAGTTGCAGGGCCTTTCAGCACTTCAATACTTTCGATATTAGTCATTGAGCGCGTTGGGTTATAGCTGTTGCCCAAATCAGCTCCAGCGTAAATACCGTCAAAGGTGTAGTTAACACCAAGGCCGCGAATAGCTAAGTTATCACCTACACCGTAATTGTTGCCATCTTGGCTTAAGCCACTGATGTTGCGAATACTCTCTTGCAGCGTATCAACACCCTGCTCTCTTAACAAAGTACCGTCAACAACAACGATAGCCGCTGGCGTTTCCATTAGGCTCATATTCGATTTAGTGGCCGTACCCGACTCTAAAATAAGTCGATTGTGACGACCGTAAACGGTAATGACGTCTAAGTTTTCTTCCGTACTTTGTGCTTGAGAGTCTAAAGGTGTATCAGCATCGTTTTCTTGCGCTAGTGCCGACGTGGCAGTGACTGTCGACGTCACAGATAAAAGAGAGAGAAGAATTGCATTAGCAACTTTACTTTTTTTGTGTGAAGTGTGGTTCATTTTTCGCCTAAATCTAAATGATAATAGTTATCGCTTTTGATAAGGCGGCGAATGTTAGAATGAGAACTCGGTTAAATCAATATAAAAATAGAC
>NZ_JAHHDX010000107.1 GCF_018619335.1 Alteromonas sp. ALT199
ATCTTCAACTTATGACGGCTCGAAGATGATTGTTGCGGTTGGCGGAATTAATAAACCCACGGCTTATTATTTATTTAATAGAAATAAAAAACAGTTAGCTAAACTTACTGATTCGCGACCATGGTTAAACGATTTTGAGATGCCACAATCAAAAATTGTTACCTATAAAGCAAGAGATGGTCAAGAATTATCAGGGATTCTTACATTACCTGTCGGTAAAGCTAAGAACCTACCTTTAATAATGCATCCTCACGGTGGTCCTATCGGTTTAAAAGATACACTTACTGAAATGAGAAGCGATGCTAAAGTCTTGGCAGCTCATGGTTATGCGGTTTTCCAACCTAACTTCAGAGGTTCAGGCGGCTACGGCTTAGAGTTTCTGAAAGCAGGCTTCAAAACTTGGGGTACAGTGATGATAGACGATATGACCGATGGCGTTAATTATCTTGTTGAACAAGGAATTGTTGATAAAGATAGAATGTGTGTTTACGGTGCTTCGTATGGCGGCTATGCAGCGCTGCAAAGTGTCATTAGAGAGCCTGACTTATATAAGTGTACGGTAGGTTTTGTAGGAGTCTATGACCTAGCACTGATGAAGAAAGCCGGCGACATTCCAGAGTCTCAAAGTGGTATAAACTACTTAAATCGCGTACTGCCCGATGATGATAGCCAGTCTCCGATTAAAAACGTCGATAAAATTAAGGTACCTGTATTCATTATTCAAGGTGAAGAAGATGTGCGAGTACCAAAAGAGCACGCTTTTGCCCTACGGGATGAGCTAGAAAAGCAAAATAAACCGTACGAATGGATGATGAAGTCTGGTGAGGCTCATGGTTTCTATAAAGAAGAAAACAACGTTGAGCGTTGGACTGAGATGCTTGAATTTTTTGACAAATACACTGCTCAATAAATAGTATTTAAAGTTTGTTCTTTATTTAAAAAGGAGACGGTGAATGCCGTTTCCTTTTTTTGCTAGCTAAGTTATCTTTGCAATATGTTGGCTATCAAGAATCTTACTTGCAAAGCAATTTCAGCAAAGAGGCCCCATGTGTGGATTTATACAACGTGTTACTGACTCACCAGACGTTATAGCGCTTCTTGAAGAAGTAGGTCTCACACAAAGCATTCCGCTTTTCGTCAACGAGTCTTCTACAAGCAATGTTATAAACTTTTATCCCGCATTTGGAAATGCACCTGAACGACAAATTACCAATTTAATTGTTTCTTGTGATAGCACTATAGATGCTACTTGGTGGTTTGATGCTAAGCCCGTAGGCAACACGTTAGAGGTTGGCAATAGAACAACATTTAACGCCCGTAATCTAGAAAGCCCTTATTGGGGAAAGTTTATTCGAGAACGGCGGGCTATAGTCGTAGCAACGGCTGTAGGTGAGTCAAATCCGTCTGGGAAAGGAAAAGCACATTATTTAATGAAGCCCACTAGCGGAGCATTGCTTATTGGCGCGGTATATCGGCGGTTTAGTAATGGGCTATTTTCCTGTGCAGTAGTAACACGTCCGCCTATAGATGGCTTTAGTCAGTATCATGAAAAATCCATTCCCTGCTTTCTTCCACATGACAGTCACGCTATTAATGCGTGGCTAACCGCTGACAAAGAAGGCGCATTGGATAATGAGGTGGAGTATATTTTGAATAACCCTCGTATTTATACCGACCTTGAAGTCACGCGAGTAAAAACGTTTAAAAGCGGTGAGGCAATCGGTGAAGTTAATATGTTAAAGGCTGACGAAAACTTTTGAATTAAACTCGTATGCGAACAAAATAAAGGCGGCTTTAACAGCAGCCGCCTGTGATAAGCTATGTTCTAAATAACGTTTTATTTAAGGTAGGAAAGTAAGGTTTCCTCGTCCGCACCTAAAACATTCTTTTTCACTTCTTTATCGACAACATCCGTACATTGAGATGACATTCCGTTTCTTAATTTGCCAAGAAATCCTGGCCCGCTAATAATATCAATTGAGCCTAGTGCACCCCGTTTACGCTCACCATCTAGCCAGTCGGCAATGTCACTGGCAAATCGTTCATCTTCAAGTTCTGCGGCATCTTTTCGGTTCATGCTATCAACGCCCGGTACCTGCGAAGCGGGAGCCGATTGTCTGCCGGGTTTATCTGTATAAATGTCTTGGTCACTCGCGCCACTAAACTCATTGTGCCATTTCTTTACTTCAACAAGTGCACTTCCGTGGTTGGTATAGGTGTAAGCTGTGGCGTCGTCGTGGTTAGCCACAATTACGTAGTGTTTTTGAACTGTCATACAGCCTCCTATGTCCATTTATGTAAAACATTCACGTTTATAGTGTTCGGTAATGGCAAGTATGAAAAATATGCCCAAAACCCGAGATAAAACGCTAATGTAAGAGGGGAGTTGCAATATCAACACCAAGGCTAAAACAATTAACAATAGGCGGCTATTGTACTCGCTACCTTGAATCGGGTTTCAACCGCTGCAAAGAGCTTAGTTGGAATAATAATTAAGAAGAAGCAAATTATGCTTAATCTATAAGGTTAATATAGATTACCAAATCATAATATATGTTTTTGAACAATAATATTGATTGGAGGGAGGTTGCAGTCTACATTAATCATTATAAGAAATAGGACATAAGAAATAAGAGATAAGGACTTTCCAATGAATAAAATAGGAATACTAGCGGCGTTTCTATTCTTACCCACGATAGCGAATGCTACAAACATGATTGAATCTGGGCACCCAAACTCCATTAATAGCCCTAAAAAGACTTCTTTTGCGTCACTTCCAGAGGCATCGTCTGAAAACTCAGCCTCGTGCTATGTTGTCTCCGAATACTACAATGGAGTAAGGGGGCAAGAAGTAGTCAGCAACCAAATTGAAAGCAGTATTATAGAACACGTTAACGGTAAAAATTTAGATCTCAATGATTTATCTAAAGGTGAGGAATTGACTGGTCTAGAAATTGAAATCGATGACCATTCAGTAGACCTTAATGTTTATCGTGATTTAAGTGGAGAGTCTAGCATTGCTATTGTTGGTGACGCTGAAAATCGCTTGGTTTTTAGACTTGGCCTTTTGCTGGAACGCTCTACAAATCATAAATATAAGTTAAATTCGGTAACACTAGGCCTAGACAGAGGCATGTCTAAAATTGACGGGATGACCCATGCGCTAGCATTTATGGATGGCGAAATAGATGAAACAACTAATACTATTGCTGACGACGAGCAGTGTCGAAGAGAACTTGCTAAAAAACAGGCAAAAAACCAATATCGGGGGGCTTATATTGGCCCAGGTCTAGATTCTTCAAATATTTTAGAGACCCTTTCTCCAGGAATTTGCAAAAGAACAGTGAGTATGCGTACTTGCTATGCGAGTAAGGGCCAGAATCCTTGTACAGAGGCAGTGTACTCTTTTCCGGAGCGGTGCCAGTAACGGAAAACAGAACTAAATTATGCCAGGCCTTTTCAGCAAAGTCTTTACAAGCACTTCGCTGGTTTTGGTAATCCAGCCAGTTTAGTGGCTTGCTTGGCCGGGCCTTTTTTGAAGAGTCGCTGCAGGTAGCGGCTATTACCTTTTTCTGGCCCAAACTTATTGGCCATGGCTTTCACCAAAGCACGAATCGCTGGGCTGGTTTCGTATTCTTCATAGAATGCGCGCACGAAACGCACCACTTCCCAGTGGGCTTCGGTCAACTCAATGTTCTCTTCTTGCGCCAGCAACTCAACCATACCTTCTTCCCAAAGGCTATAGTCGAGTAAATACCCGGCTTTGTCTGTAGGGATCGCTTGGCCTTTATAATTGAAGCTATAGGTTTCTTGTGTCATGAAAGGGGGATCCAGTGCTGATATTTTGCTGATATTGCAGCAAGTTCTTTGTGAGAAATTGGATTAACATGTTCAGGCAGATTTGCGCCCCTAGTAGCCGCATCTGTACTCAAGAACGAGAGGTTAAGCGTTGGTTTGTCTTCTACCGAGTTTTTTGTCGTGCTCTCTACCGGGCTTGCTACCGTACTTTTTACCGTATTTGCTGCTGAATTTGCAAGTTGCTCAAAAAACGCAGAATTTAACGCAGGGGCATAAACGCCATCACCAACAAATACAACATGAGTAGAGGTCGATTGCTCATATGTGGCTTCAATGAGTTGTTTGTATTCAGTGCCCAAATTTGGCGTTGAAATAGTAATAAGCATTAGAATGTCACCACATGGTCAACGCTTTGGATAAGCGCAACTTTTTCTTCTGGGGTTATCCACTCACAGTCTAACTCATCAACTAAACTGTTATTAGCAAGAACCTGGTCAATGTCGTAGGTATCTGCACTTGCTTTACACACAAAGCATTCTTCGATATCGAAAAATGGCATGCTAGCCAAACGTTTAGTGTGATTTTTCAGCCCTTTGGTAGATGCTGCCTTAACAAGCTGCAGTATACCTTGGTTTTCAAACAGCACCTTAACATCGTGACCATAGTTTGTAGCGGCAAGCGCAAAGTCTAAACCGTCTTGGCTTTTCGCACTGGAAAATGGGCTTTGGGTAAATCTAATAAGTAGTTGCGCCATTAGAATTGTACCAACCTGTTGCAGTCGTGAAGCGCAGTGAAGAACTCGCCTAAACCTGCTTGTTCGAAAGGTGCGCCTAAATTGGCCTGAGATAACCCATTTTCTTTCGCCTCTAACTCACTCACAATGCCTCGCTTAACGGCAGCGGTAATGCATACGAGTAACTTTACCCCGTATTCAGTTGCCAGAGCCTTCCAGCTATCAAGCGCAAAAAGCTCGTCGCCCGTTTTCAGCATTAAGTTGTTAGTGTGGTGTACACCTTCACTGTAAAAGAACACGTGGTTTATTACATCACCATTATCAATAACCCCTTGCGCAAAGGAGAGGGCACGCAAAGCCGTGTCGCCTTGAAACGGTGATGATGTGATAAGTATTGAATATTCTGCCATACAAATAAAAACACCCCGGTTAAGGGGTGTTTATCTTTTCAACCTTTAACGCTAAATTAATCGTCGCCGCCAAACGCACCTAGAAGGTGAAGGATAGACGTGAACAAGTTATAGATGTTCAAGTATAGCGAAACTGTAGCGCGAATGTAGTTTGTTTCACCACCGTGGATGATACGGCTTGTATCAAACAAGATGAAACCTGACATGATGAACACTATCGCTGCACTAATTGCTAGGCTTACCGCAGGTACTGCGAAGAAGATGTTCGCAATAGCAGCTACAAGCACTACAACTAAACCTACAACCAAGAAGCCACCCATAAACGAGAAGTCTTTCTTAGTAGTAAGGGCATAGCCAGATAGCGCAAAGAACACAAGTGCTGTTGCACCCAGTGCTTCCATGATTAGGCCAGGACCAGCTACACCTAAATAGAAATTAAGCGTGTAACCCAAAGATGCACCCATTAAACCAGTGAATGCAAACACCCAGTAAATACCAGACGCTGAATCCGCTTTTTTCTGGACTACAAAAAGAGTAATAAATGCGCCGATAGTCATAACAAGAGACATCATAGGAGAAATGCCTACCGCCATTGCTATACCAGCACAAACCGCACTAAACGCTAGTGTCATCGCAAGCAGCATATAGGTGTTGCGTAGAACCTTGTTCGTCTGCAATACCGATGGTTGAGATGCACTTGAATACATCGAACGTTGATCCATTGTTTCCTCCAACAGGACTTATGATATGACCAAAATGGTACACAATTATTTAGTGTATGTTGTATGGGTTTTAGTTCCCGTTTTCAAGTAGTTTCAGATGAAAATGGTGTCAGGTGAATATAAAAACATCTTTTATACGTGCTAAATAGCATATTTGATTGAAATCTCGGCACTTGAACAACTTTTTTAATTTTTCGCTTTACAGTCATAAAAATATCATTAAGATACGCAGCACTTCAGGAGAGTTGGCAGAGCCCGGTTTAATGCACCTGACTTGAAATCAGACGTGGGGTCAAACCCACCGGGGGTTCGAATCCCTCACTCTCCGCCATATTACGAGAAACCCGCACATAGTTGCGGGTTTTTTTTATGCCCGTCTATCACGTTAAACTTTCGTATAAGACCACAGTCGCATTGTTACATTCCATTCACATGTTTAGGCTTGCGTTTTCTTCGCGCAATCTAAAGGTGTTATGTGTCACAGGAAAGTTCTTCTTATCAAAATCTTCACAAACCGAGCAGTAGCTTTAAATCACGAGACGATTATTTAAACCACGAATTACAAATACTTTCTCCTAAACGTTGGCGGTTAAACCTACCTGGTAAAGATTATCGCGTTGAGTGGGAAGACTTTGTGCCCGGTATGGCTGCAACCATAGGTAAAATTGTTATGGTTGCCGCCGTCGTTGGTGCATTCGCAGCGCCGCTTGGTTTATCACCTGAATTTGTTATTGAAAACGTACGCTTCGAGTTACTTATAGCCGCAATACTATTTGTAGTTTTAATTTCAGGTTTCCTAAACCCCTCGGCTAACTTAGCAGGTACACACGGCCCGCTTTTACCACTGGTGCCTCTTATCGTTGCTTCTGGTGGTCACCCCATGGCGCTCGGCCTGCTTATCGGTTTGTTTGGTTTCATATTAGGCATAACAAAGGGCGGTAGCATACTCGCTAAACTCACCAGTAACGGTGTGTGTGGTGGGCTATTGCTATATTTAGGTTTCATAGGCATTACAGGCCAGGTTAAGAAGCTATTTGCGTGGGCAGAGAGCTTCGACATGGCTTATTTAGCCTTTGTAGTGCTGATTGCCACTATTCTTATGTACGCATGGCTAGAGCATATTAAAAAGCGCTGGTTAGCCATTCCACTTGGCGCAGTGATGGCTGCAGTAATAGCTTTTGCTTTTGGCGCACCGTTTGAGTTCACCACATCGCCGGGTATGCCTAATTTAAACCCTGCATATTGGTGGGGCGAAGACACAGGCTGGAAACTAGGCTTACCAGACTGGTCGCACTTTATTGCAGTGCTTCCTTTTGCTGTACTCGCAGTGTCTATGTGGTCGCCAGACTTTTTGGGGCATCAAGTTTTTCAAAAGCTTAGCTACCCGAAAAAAAGTGAAAGGGCGCACATGAATATCGATGACACCATGATCGCAGCTTCAAGCCGTCAAGCAGTAGGAAGCTTATTGGGAGGTGGTAATATATCCTCTTCGTGGGGAACCTACATTATTCCTGCGTCTATTGCTCGCAGACCCATTCCAGGTGGCGCATTAGTTACCGGGCTATTGTGTGTTGTCGCCGCGCTGTGGGGTTATCCTATGGACCTAGCTATTTGGCCTCCAGTACTCTGTGTGGCTTTAATTGTTGGCGTGTTCCTTCCGTTAATGGAAGCGGGTATGCAAATGACACGAGAAGGAAAAACAACCCAGTCTGCGGCATTGGTCGTCATTTCGTCTGTGCTAGTTAACCCTGTATTTGGGTGGTCTTTTACTATGTTATTAGATAATTTGGGTTTAGTTGGGTGTAAAGACAGGGCTGGTGACTTAGGCAAAGCAGGGCGCTGGGTTATTCCAGGTATTACTTTTTTGGTGCTGTGTACGGTTATGGCGTTAATCGGTATGTTCCCTGGTGTACCAGCAATAATGGAAAGCTTTAGAATGTAATGTTGCAGATATACGGCGTGGGAACTTTCTTCCACGCCGTTTGATGTCCCTCGTCACTCTCTCTTGCCTTTTCTATTTGTTTTTTCTCTTGTCTCTGTTCCTTGCGTGCTAGGTAACTTAACCTTAAAGATGCTTGCATGGTTACGCGTACCGTTTTTTAGCTTCCGCTCTATTTGTCCCAATGGGGTATATCTCCAAAGTAGTTTGACAAGAAGTCGATGAAAACCCTGAGTTTATTAGAGATAAGCTTTCTGTGCGGGTAAACGGCGTATAGCGAAATTGCTTGCGGTACGAATTCATTTAGTATGGAAACCAACTCACCGTTTTTAAGCGCTTTACCAACAATAAAAGTAGGTTGAAGTACGTATCCTTCACCCTGTTTGGCAACATTGGCTAGCACTTCTCCATTATTAGCGGTTAGTTTAGGCGTCACTTTCTGGGCGCTTGCCTTTAGCGCCGCAATCAGCGCTGACTTATCGTTTTCATAATTCACGTAAGAATATTCAAGATAGTGCTCAGGCTTTAAATCGTTGGGGTGTTCTGGCGTACCGTATTTTTTCAGATAGGCAGGAGAAGCACATAAAGCAAGTTTTATGGTCGTGATCTTTTTAGCTATCAACGTTGAACTAGCGAGATAGCCGGCACGTATCGCAACATCAAATCCTTCATCTATAACATCAATTTTTCGGTCATTAAGCTGCAAGTTTATCGACACATTAGAGTGGGCTTGTTGAAATGCACTAAGTGCACCAGCTAAATGCAATGTTGCAAAAGACACAGGAGCACTTACATGAAGTACGCCTTTAGCTTCTGAGTTTAACAAGCCAAGCTGGCTTTCCATATCATTCACACTTTCAAGAATAATGTCTGCATGTTGCAAGCATTGTCTACCGGCCTCTGTTAGATGGATTTTCCTAGTCGTGCGGTTAAACAAGCGTGTATCAAGTTGCTTTTCCAGCTCAGCGATGTATTTGCTAACCAGTTGGTTTGACGTATCGAGCTTTTCTGCAGCTTTAGTGAAACTGCCCTCGTTTGCAACAACCCTAAATGTCTTCAACAACGATAATTTATCCACTTTTTGTCCGTACCACTTAATTAGCAACGCCGTGTTGGTAATAATTCAATATTTATTCGCTTTATTCAATAGCTGTTGGTAACTATTCTGTGCACCTAAGGTTAGCGCACTCGCTACTCAGTGAATTTAAGTAGTGCGCTCCAGTGTTTTGGTTACGACACTTTTTAACCCGACACTTTTAATATGACGCTTTCTACTACAAAAGACTTTAAGGATACGGCAATGAATAAACAATTTTTGAAGAGCATTTTTACATCAAACAACAGTGTCTCTAGTTTGGTTTTACGCGTTCCGGTTGGCATTATATTGAGTGCTCACGGTGCCCAGAAGCTTTTCGCCTGGTTTGGTGGTTATGGTTTGGAAGGCACGGGACAGTGGATGGAGAGCATAGGTTTAGCCCCTGGCTTCTTAATGGCACTGTTGGCCGGTAGTGCTGAGTTCTTTGGTGGGCTAGCGCTTATTATAGGCTTACTAACTCGACCAGCGGCTTTGGTGAGTGCCTTTACTATGGTAATAGCCATCTTCAGCGTACATGCAGCGAACGGTTTGTTTATGAGTAACAACGGTTACGAATTCGCACTAGCGCTTCTTGCGGCGACGACTGCTTTAACCATCCAAGGTAGTGGAAAATTCTCTATCGACTCACTTATTAGTAACAAGCTTAATAAGTAGAACGTACAGAATGAAAAAATTTATTGAAGCCAGCTTAATATAGCTGGCTTTCTTTAAAACCAAGCCCTAAATTGCAGCGAACAATGAGTGATGCTATGCAACAGCGAATCCAGTCCAATACTCAAACCGTAGCGCAAATCACGACCGCCTATATTTCCCATGGCGGCGGCCCGCTTCCACTTCTTGAAATGCAGTCAAAAGGTGATGGAGAAAGCCCTACTTATCACGCGGAAATGATTAACGTATTAAAAGGGCTGTCAATTGAACTTCGAAAGCCAGATGTAATAATTCTGGTAAGTGCCCACTGGGAAGAGAAGGAAGTCTGTGTGACCACACATCCGCAACCCTCATTAATTTATGACTATTACGGTTTTCCACCAGCGGCATACTCTCTTAAATACCCTGCCAAAGGGGAGGAAGCGTTCGCGACTTCAATAGTTACAAGCTTAAAAGAGCAGGGTATAGTTGCGCGGGGAGATAACAAGCGCGGTTTCGACCACGGAATGTTTATCCCGTTAAGCATTATGTATCCCATAGCTGATGTGCCATGTATTCAAATATCGATAACCTCGGATCTCAACGCCAACAAACATATTGAACTAGGAAAAGCATTGAGAAAAGCGGTTGAAACGACAGTTACAACTAATGCAGCGCAAAAACACATATTAATTTTAGGCTCGGGTTCTTCTTTTCATAATATGCGGGGCTTTTTTGATAACGCCAGTGATGCGATGGGAAAAGCCACTCGTTTTAACAATTGGCTACAAAAAACGATGCAAAGCAATGTCTATAGTGAAAATGAGCGCGGAGCTCTACTTATCGATTGGTTCAACGCCCCAAACGCACGATATGCACACCCTAGAGAAGAGCACCTTATACCGCTGCATGTTTGTTATGGAGCAAATAGTAGAGCAGCTGACAAAGCCATTTCTTTAAAACTGCTTAGTAAACCCGCAAGCATGTTTGTTTGGAACTACTAATTTTACGCCTGCAGCTATTTTGTTGGGTCTCGCATTACTCAGTGCAGTGTAAAATACAGACAGTCCCAGTGTGCTGCCTTTGCCAATTTTTGAGCACTTTGTTTATCAATTGCTCGCTTAGAACAAAATGTTAAAATTAGTGCTTTACAGGCCCTAAGAAATCATTAAGATACGCAGCACTTAAGGAGAGTTGGCAGAGCCCG